>NZ_JACMYO010000084.1 GCF_020889685.1 Bradyrhizobium oropedii | reverse complement strand
GCGATGACATCCCTCCCGATCTCGGGCATCACTTTGCCAAAGGCAGCAAAGCCTGAGATCGGGAGGATCCATGAGCTACCAGCACATCATCGCCGATGATCCGCGTCCGCGCGTCCGCCGCATCACGCTGAACCGCCCCGAAAAGCGCAACGCGCTGAACAACCGGCTGCGCGGCGAGATTTTCGAGGTGCTGGAGCAGGCCGACCGCGATCCCGATATTTCGATCTCGATCCTGCGTGGCGCGGGGCCGTGCTTCTCGGCGGGCTATGATCTCTCCGCCGACAATCGCGTCGACCAGCCCTATCATTCGGCATCCGGCCCGGGCCAATGGTCGCGCCATGTCGTCGAGGGCTGGTTCTCGATCTGGGATCTCGCAAAGCCCGTGATTGCGCAGGTGCACGGCTATTGCCTCGCCGGCGGCACCGAGCTCGCGACCGCCTGCGACGTGGTCTATGTCGCCGACGACGCCCAGATCGGCTATCCGCCGGTGCGGCTGATGAGCCCGCCCGACATGCAGTATCACCCGTGGCTGGTCGGCATGCGCCGCGCCATGGAATTGATGCTCACGGGCGATGCGATGTCCGGACGCGAGGCCGCCGAATGGGGTTATGCGACCCGCTCGTTCCCGCTCGCAGAGCTCGAAGCGAAGACGCTGGACTTCGCCGAGCGCGCGGCGAAGGTGCCGATCGAGTTGCAGCAGCTCAACAAGCGCTCGGTGCATCGCGCAATGGAAATCATGGGCACTCGCGCAGCGATACGTGCCGGCACCGAGATCCAGGCGCTGGCCTTCACGACCGAGGCCAGCAAGGCCTACATGGCCGGGTTCCGCCGCGACGGCGGCAGCGTGAAGGCCCAGCTCGACCAACGCGACACGACGTTCGGGGACTATCGGACGAAGAAGGAATGACGCTTGGCGGCGGACGCTTGTTGTTTTGACGCGTTTTCTTCACGCGAACCGGGGTCCACTTCGCCTGAAGACGCGCTAGAAGCCTGCGTCCTCCTCCAGCCATTGCTGATTGTCCCAGCGCGCGCGACGGCCGAGGACATATTCGCGAACATCGTCCATGAAGCGCACCTTGCTGGCGAGCGCTCCGATGAAGGCGGCGACCGCCGCGATCCAGGGCCAGAGATGCGCGAGCAGGGAGGTGGGAATTTGATGGGCGAACCCCGCCTGCAGCGCGGCGGTTGCGAAGTAAGCCAACACGGCCCACGCAACGGCCAGGATCGTTGCCACCCACTCATAGGTATTTTGATGAAGCCGCACCAACCGGCGCATCAGGCATAGATAGGCGAAGTAGACGAGCACGCCGAGCATCAAGGCGATGCATGCCGGCGGCAGGCCCCAGCTTTGGACCCAGGTCAGGTACACAACGAAGCCCGCGGCGATGAGCGCCTCGATGTAGGTCAGGCTGGATTTTTCTCGCATGATCGGCCCCAAAGCGATTCAAGTATCGGTCGAGGCTATCATCATCCAGCGCGTTGCTAGAAGTGCAATTGTAGGACAACCGTTGGGCATGGGCTTGGCGTGGTAGGTCTATCACCGTCACCCTGCGGAGGCCGCAAAGCGGCCGTCTCGAAGGGCGACGGCCGGGCTGTCTCTGCTCGGCTGCATCGGGGGCCGTGCATCCTTCGAGACGCCGCTGCGCGGCTCTTTCAGCGGCAAAGGCGAAGCCTTTGCGGAGATGACGAGATTGGCCATCCGCAAATTCGCTGTCATGCCCCGCATGCCGCGGCCTATCCGTTGACCTCGGACGCGTCTGGAATACTGGGTCGCCCGGTCCCGTCTACGCCAAGGCTTCGACGAGGCCATGAGTGCATGGCGCGCCGAAGCTTTAGCGGAGGCGGCGAGCCGGGCGACGACACTGTTGCATGTAGTGCGAGCAACCGCCTCACTTCGCCTTCAGGAAGTCACCCACTTCGAGCAGCACGAACTCGTCGTCATCGGCCTTGTTCGGATCGCGGCTCGAGGAGAACGGCAGGTTGTTGTCGTTGCCGACGATGATGTGGGTCTCGTCGACGCGGTCGACGTTCTCGATGGTGAAGAACGGGAAGGTGTAGACGCCGTCGTTGAGCGGCTTGCGGGCCTTCTTGTTCGGATCACGGATCTTCATCAGGTCGATATAGGCGATCTTGCGCACGGGCTTGCCGACATTGGCGTCGGACAGCTCGATCTTGTAGACGCGCTTGAACTTGGCGAGGTCAGGGAAGCAGTTTTCGCCGCGCTGGCCTTGCGGGCAGGCCTTGTCGGCGGTGCCTTCGCCATTGTCGCGCTCGATCACGAGGCCCTGGGTCGGGTCGATCATGTTGAAGTCGCCGATCGCGTTGCCGTTCTGCTCGAACACATACTGCCAGTAGCGCCCGGTGAACTTCTCCGCCGCGACGTCGAATTCGAGGATGCGCGAGGCTTCCTTGCCGTCGACCTTCTCCCAGTCCTTCTTGTCGGCATCCCACAGCGGTCCTTCGAGCAGGCCGTAGAGGAATTTGCCGTCCTTGGAGGAAGCGAAGCCCTCATAGCCCTTGGAGCGGCGCAGATTGACGTTGGTGTAGGAGGCGCCGGGTGCGCCGGGCGACTGCACCGCCCAGTGATCCGGCGAGCGCACCGGCTTGTCGTCGGCGACCGTCTCGAACACGGCGAGGATCTTGCCGGTCTTGTCGGCCTTGAGGATGTAGGGCCCGAATTCGTCACCGATCCAGAAAATGTCGTTGATGATCTGGAAGCCCTCGGTGTCGAAGTCGGCACCGGTCAAATAGCGCTTGGCGGTGTCCTCATGCACGATGCGGAACGGCACTTTCTTGTCGGGATCGTGCAGGAACACGGTCTCCTGGCGCTCGATCTTGCCGCCGGCCCAATCCATCTTGTAACGGTTCAGGTACAGCATCGAATCCGCGGAGTTGTAGCGCGAGCCCATGCCGTTGTCGGTGATCACCCAGAATGAGCCGTCGGGCATCGCCTTGATGCCGGAATGGCCCTGCAGCGGCTGGCCCTTGAACGGCAGCGACACGCCGGTCGGCCGTTCATAGGACTTGCCCATCACGGTGCCGATGGCATCGACGCGCTTGCCGGTGGTGTATTTGCCGGACGTTTTCAGATCGTTCGGCGCATCGGCGGGCGCGTCGATGAAGCTCTCGGCCGGCATCACGGCGTGTCCTGCCAGTGTCGCCGGAAATTCGCCTTCGCTCTGCGCGAACGCCGACGAGGCGATCAGGAGCGAGGCGACGGAGCAGAGCAGGGACAGGCGCATGGTTGATCTCCCAAGGGATAAACGATGCGGTGTTCTCCGAGGCGCCTGTTACAGCCGGCTGACAGTTTTGTGAATGACGCATATTGCGACGGGATAAGGCTTGCGGCGTTACGTCGCTTGGCTCGCCGGCCGCATTGTCTGCGGCAGCAGGAACGGCACGCCCGCTCCGGTGTATTGGATCGTAACGTCGATTTCGAAGATCTTGCGAAGCGTGTCGGCCTGCATCGCGGCGGTGCGGTCGCCGTCGGCAGCAAGCCGTCCGCGATGCAGCAGCAGGATGCGGTCGGCGAACCGCATCGCGAGGTTGAGATCATGCAGGATCGCGATCACGGCGGTGCCGCGCGCGGCGCGCCGCCGGGCGGTCTCGACCAGGTCGATCTGGTGCCGCAGATCGAGGCTCGATGTCGGTTCGTCCAATAGCAGGAGTCCCGGCCCATGCAGTGCCTCGCCGCAGGCGAGCTGCACCAGCACGCGGGCGAAATGCGCGCGCTGCTGCTCGCCGCCGGACAGCGTCGGCAATTGCCTGAAGCGGAAATGCGAAAGCCCAACCTCGTCCAGCGCCGCTTCGACCAGTGCACGCGTCACGGCGCGTGGGCTCTCGCCGGCGCCCATCCTGACGATTTCCTCGACGGTGAACGGGAAGGTGACGTTGATGTGCTGCGACAGCATCGCGCGACGCTGCGCCAGTTCGCGCGGACCGTAGGCGTGGAGGTCACGTTGCCTGAGCCGGATCGCCCCGCGCGACGGACGGAGGTCGCCCGAGAGCATTCGCAGCAGGGTCGATTTGCCGGCGCCGTTCGGTCCAACGATCGCTACCATCTCGCCCGCGTCAATCTGCAGTGAGACCGCATCGACCAGCTTCGCACCGCCTACTGTCATCGATACTGACTGCGCCTCGAGCAGCGTGCTCATAGCGACACCAGCCCGCGCTGGCGCAGCAGCATGGCAAGGAAGAACGGCGCGCCGATCGCCGCAGTCAGGATGCCGATCGGCATTTCTGCCGGTGCCACGATGGTGCGCGCCACCGTATCGGCGCCGACCAGCAGGATCGCGCCGAGCAATGCCGAGGCCGGCAGCAGCAGGCGATGCGCAGGCCCGATGACGAGACGCAACAGATGCGGCACCAAGATGCCGACGAAACCGACCACGCCGCAGACCGAGACCGCGACACCTGTCATCGCCGACACCAGCACGATCGAGATCCGCTTCAGCCGTTCGACATCGACGCCGCTGTGGAACGCCTCGGCCTCGCCGAGCACCAGCACGTCGAGCCCGCGCGCGATCGAAAGGCAGGCGATCAGGGCCGCGGCCAGCACCGGCGCCAGCGCTGACAGCTTGGTCCAGGTCGCGCCGCTCAGCGAACCCAGCATCCAGAAGGTGATGTTGCGAAGCTGGCGGTCGTCGGCCACGAAGACCAAAAGGCCGATGCCGGCATTGGCGATCGCGGCAATCGCCAGCCCGGCCAGCAGGAAGATCGCAATCGACGTGCGGCCGCCGCGGCTCGCAATGCCATAAAGCACGATGGTCGTGACCAGCGAGCCCGCAAAGGCCGCGATCGGCAGCAACTGATTTTGCAGGAAGCGCAGGCTCCCGCCGAGATGGCTGTCGGTGAAGACAATTGCGGCCGCCGCGGCAAACGCGCCGCCGGAGGAGACGCCGACCAGCGCCGGGTCGGCGAGGGGATTGCGGAACAGGCCCTGCATGATCGCGCCGGAAACGGCAAGCAGGCCGCCGACCATTGCGGCCGCCGCGATCCGGGGAATGCGGATCGACCACACCACGAGCTGGTCGCGCGCGAGCAATGGGTTGGCTGCGCTATCGGCCCATAGACCGAGCGCAGCCGGCAGCCGCGCCAATGGAATGCCGGCGGCTCCGACCGTCAAGGCGACCAGCGCGGTCCCAGCGAGCGCCGCCAGCAGGCAGAGCAGGGTGAGTGTCGCCGCCGGTCGCAGCGACATGCCGGCGCGTCGTTGTTTCGCACCCGCGCGGCGCTCGGCCATCACGCTCATTGTCGGCAGTTCGCGGTCAACGCGGATGGCTTGAAGTTGTCGGCCTCCGGCGCCAGCGCCGGATAAAGCTTGACCGAGAGGTCGCGCGCCGCGGCCGCGGTGCGCGGTCCGAAGCCCAGCAGATAAAGCCCTTCCATCGAGATGAAGGCCTTGTTGGCCGCGACCGGCGTCAGCGCAAAGGCCGGATGGGTGAACACGGCTTCCGAGGTCAGCGAATCCTTGCCGCGATCGATCGACAGCACGACATCCGGTTTCGCCGCCACGATGGCCTCGTCGTTGACCGGCTTGTAGCCGTCGTAACCGTCGATGGCGTTGACGCCGCCGGCGAGCTGGATGATCTCGTCCGCGGCGGTCTTGTGGCCCGCGGCGAGCGCCCGCCCGTTCAGGAGCGACATCACGAACATCACGCGCACCGGCTTTGCCACTTTGGCGCGTAGCGCGCGGAGTTGGCCGAGATCGCTCTCCACCGCCGTGGCGAGGCAGGCGGCGCGCGGGTCGGCGCCCATGGCGTGGCCCACCAGCCTGATCTTCTCGACCAGCCCGGCTTCCGAGAAGGTCTCGGGCACCAGCACCAGCGCCACCTTGGCGGCCTCCAGCACGTCCATCGTCTCCTTCGGCCCGGAGCCCTGCACCGCGAGCACCAGCGACGGGTGTAGGCCGAGCACGCCCTCGGGTGACAGCTGGCGCATGTAGCCGACGTCGGGCTTTTCGCGCAGCGCCGCCGGCGGGTACAGGCTGGTGGCGTCGACGCCGGCGATGCGGTCCTCGAAGCCGAGCGCATAGAGGATCTCGGTGATCGCGCCGCCGATCGAGACGATGCGTGTGGGATCATCGATCACGATGTCGCGGTCCCGTGCGTCGTGCACGGTGATGCCCTCGGCGGTTGCGGCGCCGATCGGCAGCAGACAGGAGAATGCGAGCAGAGCGAGCGTGCGACAAATTGTCATCGAGGCAGTCACTTGGTGAGGATCAGCTTGTTCTGCGAAGTCAGCCGCAGCCGGTAGTGCTCTTCGCCATGCACGATGATGAGCTCGCGTTCGGTCGAGAACAGGTCGCGGCTGTCGAGACGATTTCCGCGCATGATCAGGGTTTTGGCCGCGTCAGACACGGAATCGGCCTGCTTTCCCGCTGCGTCGAACCTGTCTCCGGAAGTTGCCGACATTCTCGTGGTGCTGCGCTTTCGATATTTTCAAATGGTGCTTGCTTGTATAATCGGGCGAGGGCGCATTCCAACGCCTGCAATTTACAATCGATGTAAACAGCGCCGCCGCATTCTTGACCGTTTTGTTGCGGGCCCGTAACCAATCATCACAGGATGCAAGCGGGTGGCTTGCATCGCAACGTAGCCAGCAAGCCGCTCACCAGAGCGCACGCCAGCCAAACCAGAAGAGCGATGATTAGGCTGGGGCTAGAATGGCTGACGGGGCTAGGGTTTCGCGCGTCCTGATTTTGGGCGCGTCGGTGTTTTCATTTTCGACGGCGCTGCCGGGAGGCGGTTTCGCGCAGACAGCCGATGCTTCGGCGGCGCGTGCTGCGACAGAGCGGCCGAAGCAGGCCAAGCGGAAGCCGAAGCCTGCGGCCGAACAACAGGCGGCGGCGCAGCCTGCGATGAATGCGCGTGCGCAGATCGGCGCGGTACCGGTGCAGTCGCTCGACACCATCACCGCTGTGGCGTCCAAGACCGAGGAGCGTGCGATCGACGCGCTGGCGCCGGTCAGCTCGGTCACGCTGGAGAAGATTCAGGGCCTGCAGCCGAACAGGATTTCCGACATTTTCTACAATGTTCCCGGCGTCTCGTTCCAGGAACGCGGCGACGATCCGGCGACCGTCGTCAACATCCGCGGCTTGCAGGACTTCGGCCGCGTCGCAGTTGTCGTCGACGGCGCGCGGCAGAACTACCAGCGCACCGGCCATAACGCCAACGGCTCGTTCTTCCTCGATCCCGAACTGATCGGCGGCGTCGACGTGGTGCGCGGCCCGACCGCGAACATCTACGGCTCCGGCGCGATCGGCGGCGTGGTCTCGTTCCGCACCAAGGATATCGACGATGTGGTGCGCCCAGGCGAGCGCTGGGGCGTCGACATGTCGGGCTCCTACGGCTCCAACAAGGACCGCGGCATGGGCTCCGTGTTCGGTGGCGTCCGCGCCGATCCGAATGTCGACGTGTTCGGTGGGGCGGTCTACCGCACCCAGAGCAACTACAAGGACGGCGCGGGCACCGAGATCGGCAACACCGGCAATGATATCGCGGCCGGCCTGATGAAGGTGACGATCCGGCCGGCCGAAGGCCACGACTTCAAGATCGGCGGCATCTTCCAGGACTACCAGTACAATATCGGCCAGCCGAGCCGCGGCCCGACCACGACGGCGGCGCCGCTGGCGGCGATCGCGGGCTCCTCGGTCTACGCTTCGGATGCAAGGAACTACACGGGCACGCTGAGCTGGCGATACTCCAAGCCCGACGACATGCTGTTCGACTGGAATATCTCGGTCTACGGCAACCGCACCGACAACGATCAGGTCAAGACCTACAACAACCGCATCACCACAGGCGGCGGTGTCTGCACGCTCGCCAATCCCGGCAACAACATCTCCGGCTGCGTCGGTAACAAGCGCGGCTATTCGCTCGACACCGTCGGCCTCGACGTCAACAACACCTCGCGCTTCAATTTCGGTGACTGGCGCAATGCCGTGACCTACGGCTTCGATGCCTTCCGCGACGATGTCGAGACCTTCGATTCCCGCGGTAACTCCAACATCACGACGCCGGGCGGCCAACGCACGGTGTCCGGCGGCTTCGTGCAGTTGAAGCAGAATTATTCGACCTGGCTCGAGCTCGTCAGCGCCGTCCGCTACGATCACTACGAGCTCAACTCCATCAACACCACGACCAGCGGCGACCGGCTGTCGCCGAAGATCACGCTCGGCGTCACGCCGGTGGCGGGCTTCACGCCTTATGTGAGCTATGCCGAAGGCTATCGGGCACCGTCGATCACCGAGACGTTGATTGCGGGTAGTCATGCCACCGGCGGCGGGCCGGCGCTGTTCAACTGTCCCGACGGCACCAGCGGGCTGTTCTGCTTCCTGCCGAACGCGGCGCTGCGGCCCGAGGTCGGCAAGAACAAGGAAGCCGGCATCAATCTGAAGTATGACGGCATCTTCACCGCGAGCGACTCGTTCCGCGGCAAGATCAACGTGTTCCGCAACGACGTCGACGGCTACATCGATCTCGTCGCGTCGACGCCGACCGCAACGCCGTTCGGACGGTTCAGCCAGTTCTACCAGTACCAGAACCTCGCCCACGTTCGCATCGAGGGCTTTGAGCTCGAGACGATGTATGACGCGGGCGACTGGTTTGTGGGCGTCGCCGGCCATCTGATGCGCGGCCGGAACACCGAGACCAATGTCGGGCTCGCCACCATCACGCCACGCAAGGTGACGACGACGGGCGGCGTGCGCCTGCTCGACCGTTCGCTGATCATCGCCGCGCAATGGTCCTCGTTCGGTGCCAACAACAACCTGCCGGCGGGCTATCTGCCCTCGACCGGCTACGAGCTGGTTAATCTCTATGTGACCTGGAACGCCACCAAGGACGTCACCTTCACGGCGTCGGTCGATAACCTCTTGAACCAGTACTATCGGCCCTATGCGATCCCGGGCTCCTCGTCCGACGGCACGACGCAGAATGACGTGCTGTTCTCGAGCCCCGGTCCGGGCACCGTCTACAAGGCCGGTCTGAAGATTCACCTTGGTGGAGCGTAACGCGACAAGCCGATCATTCCATCCAGGTTGCTCCGGCCGCGCTGGTGCCCCCAGCGCGGCTTTGGCGCATTCATGATATTAACGAGATCAACCGGCAGCAGCCAAGGCAACGTCCAAGGCATTGTCCAAGGCATCCGCCGCCAACAGGAGAAGGCTTTCATGTTCATCGCAATGAACCGGTTTCAGGTGATCAAGGGCAAGGAGCAGGCGTTCGAGACGGTCTGGAAGACGCGCGAATCCTATCTCGGCGATCTGCCCGGCTTCATCGAGTTTCATCTGGTGAAGGGCCCCGAGGCCGAGGACCATACGCTGTATGCGACCCATACGGTGTGGGCCAGCAAGAAGGCGTTCGAGGACTGGACCAAGTCGGATGCGTTCCGACGCGCGCATTCCCGCGCCGGCAACGAGACCGGCGGCAGCCTCTATCTCGGTCACCCCAAATTCGAGGGGTTTGAGGTGCTGATCACCGAGCGCGCGAAGAGCCCGGCGTGACGGAGGCAGTCGTGCCGAATACCGAGCTTGCCGGGTTGAAGGCCCATATGGCGGACAATCCCGGCGCTGTAATCGAGGACGTCGCGCGCGAGCGCAAGGTCACGCCGCGCGCCGTGCTCGAGGCGCTGCCTGAGAGCATGGTGCGGATCGGTGCCGGCGAATTCGCCACCGCGATGCAGGACGTCGCGGAATGGGGCGAGGTGACGCTGATCGTGCACACCGATGATGCGATCTTCGAATTCACCGGCGCCATTCCGAAAGGCGAGGTCGGTCGCGGCTATTTCAACCTGATGCAGCCGAAAGGGCTGCACGGCCATCTCAGGCATGAGCGCTGCGCGGCGATCGCGTTCGTGGAGCGACCGTTCATGGGCAAGGTGTCGGCCTTCATCGCCTTCATCAATGTCGACGGCGGCATCATGTTCAAGGTGTTCGTCGGCCGCGACGAGACGCGCGCGCTGCGCGACGATCAGCTGGCGCGCTTCCACGCGCTGGCGGACCGCCTCACGCCGAAAGCGGGCTGAGAGCAACGAAGGACGGGAGGCGATCATGCCGTATCGCTGGCTTGTACGAAGCATCTGGATGGCGGCGTCTGCCGCACTCGGCATGCTGCCCGGGACGAGCCTGGCCGCGACCGACGCCGCGCTGCTGCCACGCAACCTCTCGCCCTGGGGCATGTTCGCGAGCGCCGATATCGTCGTGAAGGCGGTGATGATCGGGCTCGCCTTTGCTTCGCTCGTTACCTGGACGGTCTGGCTCGCCAAGACTGTCGAGCTCCGCCGCAAGACCTCCCTCGCGCGGCAGCGCATCGGCCTGCTCGAGCGCGACACGCTGCTTGCCGAGGTCGAGCAGGCCAGCCGCGACGGCAACGACGCCGTGGCGCAGATCGTGCATTCGGCATCGCGCGAGGCCGAACTCTCAGGTGGAATCTTCGATGACGGCTTCAAGGAGCGCATCGCGCTGCGGCTCGAGCGCGTCGAGGCGGCGATGTCGCGGCAGATCGCGCGCGGCACCGGCGTGCTCGCGACGATCGGCGCCACCGCGCCGTTCGTCGGCCTGTTCGGCACGGTGTGGGGCATTATGAATGCCTTCATCGGGATCTCCGAGGCCCGCACAACCAATCTCGCGGTGGTGGCGCCGGGCATTGCCGAGGCGCTGCTCGCGACCGCCCTCGGCCTCGTTGCGGCGATTCCGGCGGTCGTGATCTACAATCACCTGACCCGCTCGATCGCGGCCTACCGGGCGCTGCTCGGTGATGCCTCGGTCATGGTGATGCTGCTGGTCAGCCGCGAGGGCGATCGCAGCCTGTTCCGGCTGGCGCGCGCCGCGGAGTGACAGATGGGCGCGAAGCTCGGGAGCAGCGGCGCGTTCAGCAGCCGGCGTCGCGGCGACGACGATCTGGCCGAGGCGCATGAGATCAACGTCACGCCGTTCATCGATGTGATGCTGGTGCTGCTGATCATCTTCATGGTGGCGGCGCCGCTCGCGACCGTCGATCTCGGCGTCGACCTGCCGGCCTCGACCGCCGAGCCGCAGCCGCGACCGGACAGGCCGGTGTTCGTCACCGTGAAGCCCGACCTCTCGGTCGCAGTCGGTGAGGACGTGATCGCGCGCGATGGGCTGACGTCGGCGCTCGATGGCGCCACGCAGGGCAAGAAGGACGAACGCATCTTCCTGCGCGCCGACAAGGCGGTCAGCTATGGCGACCTGATGGAGGTGATGAACCTGCTGCGCAACGCCGGCTATCTCAAGATCGCGCTGGTCGGCCTCGACGGGCGAAGCTGATTCCGATGAATGCGTATGCGCTTCATGATGCGGGCGGCGATATCAGGCTGAGGCGCTGGGGCCTCTCGGCGGCCGCGATCCTGGCAGCGCATGCGGCGCTGATTGCGCTCGGCATGACATGGGTCTCGGCACCGCCACCGGGTGTCGCCGTGCCGGCGGTGCTGGTCGACCTGACGCCGATCACATCAGCGCCGGAGATTTCGGAGACCGAGCTGCCGCCGGGCCCGGCGATGCAGGAGGCGGATGCCGCGCCGCCGGAGCCTGCTGCCGCGCAGGCTGTGCGAGAGGAGATCGCGCCGACGCCGCTGCAGGAGAAGCCCGAGGTGACAGCGCCGCCGGAGCAGAAGCAGGTCACGCCGCCAAAGCCCGAGCCTGCGAAACTCGTTCCGGAGCACAAGCCCGAGCCGATCAAGCCGAAGGTCATCCGCCGGGACGCAAAGAAGCCGTCGGACGCGACGCCGGCGCCGCGCACCAGCGCGCCGAGCCGTGCCGAACGGCAGGCACCCGTTGCGTCCGCGATCAGCGCTGGCGCGGCGGCGTCGGCGATCGCGGCCTATAACGCACGCGTTCGCTCGCATCTGTTGCGCTTCCACTCCTATCCGGCCGGCGGCAACGGCCAGCGCGGCGTGGTCCGGCTGGTGTTCACGCTCGCTCGCGGCGGGCAGGTGCTGTCGAGCCATCTCGGCGGCTCGTCCGGAAATCCGACCTTCGACGCGCGGGCGCTGGCGATGGTGCGGCAGGCACAACCATTTCCGGCGTTTCCGGAGGAGATCACGCAGGGCTCGATGGGGTTCAGTGTGCCGGTCGCGTTCGTGCCGCGGTAAGCACTGTTGCCCGTCACCCTGAGGAGCGCGTAGCGCGTCTCGAAGGGTCGACGGCCTCGCTGGTGGCCGTGCATCCTTCGAGGCTCGCAAGCGCTCGCACCTCAGGATGACGGAGATAGAGTGAGATCGCCCCGATTCTCCATCCGGGCACAGCTACTCCTTCACCGCGCCGGTCAACTACTCCTTCACCGCGCCGGTCAACGACGACACGTAGTAGTCGACGAACAGCGAGTAGAACAGGGCGACCGGCAGCGAGCCGAGCAGCGAGCCGGCCATCAGCGCGCCCCACTGGTAGACGTCGCCGGTGACGAGCTCGGTCAGGATCGCGACCGGCACCGTCTTGTTGGCGCCGCTCTGGATGAAGGCGAGCGCATAGATGAACTCGTTCCAGGACAGCGTGAAGGAGAAGATGCCGGCCGAGATCAGGCCGGGCACCGCGAGCGGCAGCGTGATCCGCCACAGGATCTGCAGCCGCGTCGCGCCGTCGACCAGCGCGCATTCCTCGAGCTCATAGGGGATCGACTTGAAATAGCCGATCAACAGCCAGGTGCAGAACGGCACCAGGAAGGTCGGGTAGACCAGGATCAGCGCCAGCGGTGAATCGAACAGGCCGAACTGCACGATCACGGTGGCAAGCGGAATGAACAGGATCGAGGGCGGCACCAGATAGGCGAGGTAGATGCCGAGCCCGACATAGGGGCTGCCGCGGAAGCGCAGCCGCTCGATCGCGTAGGCGGCGAGCGTTGAGGCGAACAGCGACAGGAAGGTCGAGCCGATCGCAACCAGCATGGTCGTCTTCAGCCAGCGCGGATACGACGTGTCGAACAACAGGTGCTTGATATGCGCGAGCGTCGGCGAGGTGATCCAGAACGGGTTATGCTCCTTGTAGTTCAACAGCTCCGCGTTCGGCTTGAACGAGGTGATCGCCATCCAGTAGAACGGGAACAGCAGGATCAGGATGAAGCAGGCGAGCGGCAGATAGATCATCACCACGCGCCGGGTGCGGGAATCCCACGCCATCGTATCGGGCGTGGCGCTGGCGACGTTGGAGGCTGCGACGTCAGTCATTGGCTTCTCCCTGCTGCCATTTGCGGCGCGCGAGGCCGAAGTAACTGAACAAAGTTGCGAACACGAGGAACGGGATCATCGAGACCGCGATCGCAGCACCTTCGCCGAGTTCGCCGCCGGCGATGCCGCGCTGGAACGCCAGTGTGGCGAGCAAATGGGTCGAGTTGACCGGGCCGCCGCGGGTGATGGCGTAGACCAGCTGAAAGTCGGTGAAGGTGAAGATGATCGAGAACGTCATCACGATCGCCAGGATCGGCATCATCATCGGGAAGGTGATGTAGCGGAAGCGCTGCCACGAGGTGGCGCCGTCGAGCATCGCGGCCTCATAGAGCGAGGGCGAGATGGTCTGCAAGCCCGCCAGCAGCGAGATCGCGACGAACGGGATGCCGCGCCAGATATTGGCCGCGATCAGCGAGAACCGCGCCGGCCAGGGCGAGCCGAGGAAGTCGACATTGCTGTCACGCCAATGCAGCACGTCGACCAAGAGATAGGAGATGATCGAGAATTGCGGATCGTAGATCCACCAGAACGCCAGCGCCGAGAGCACGGTCGGCACGATCCACGGCAGCAGCACGATGGCGCGGATCAGGCTCTTGAACGGGAAATGGTTGTTGAGCAGCAGCGCCAGCCAGAAGCCGAGCGCGAATTTTCCGAAGGTCGCGACCGCGGTGTAGAAGATCGAGTAGAACACCGCGTTCCACCACAGGGGATCCTTGAGCAGATACTGGAAATTCTCGAGCCCGATATAGATGCCGCGCTGACCGATCGTGGTGTCGGTGAAGGCGAGCCAGATGCCGAGGCCGAGCGGACAGGTGAGGAACACCAGCAGCAAGCCGATCGCGGGCGCGAGGCACATCACGATCAGGAACGGCTTGTAGTCGAACAGGCGCGCGAGCCGGCCGGGTTGCCGGAGCGCCGCACCGCCGCGCGATGGGAAGGTCGTTACGGACATTGAATGCTCGTCTTCTCGTCATTGCGAGGAGCGAAGCGACGAAGCAATCCATTTCTCGTCTGTGGTGCTATGGATTGCTTCGCGTCGCTCGCAATGACGGTTGATTTAAGTTTCGCAGTTCAATGACCGCCGTTATCGGTTCTGCCGGCGGAAGTACCGCTTGGCGCGCTGCTCGGCTTCGGCGGCGGCGGCCTCAGGCGTTGCCGCATCGGTCGCGACGGAGGCGCACATCTGCACCAGCACATAGTCGGCATTGACGGCGCCGGTCGCGGTCGAGATCGGCCCCTTGTAGCCGTTGTAGTAGGGGCTCTTCATCGTGTCCTTGAAGATCGCGACCTTGGGATCGCCCGACCACACCGCAGCGTCCGCGTAGGCTGCGAGCGGCTGCGACCAGTAACCGGAGTTGGCATTGAGCCAGGGCTCGTACTGCTCCTTCTCCAGCATGAATTGCAGGAACGCTTTCGCTGCATTGGGATAGGGGCTGTGCTTGAACACCATGGCATTCAGGGTCAGGCCCGACATCGGCGAGGTCGATGCCAGTCCCTTGGGTAGGAATTGGTGCTGAGTGTCGTCGGCAACCGCCTTGGTCGCGGGATCGTTCTTCAGCGAGAAGTACAGCGAGACGCCGTTGGCGGTCAGGCCGATCTCCTGCGACGAGTAGGCGCGGTTGTTGGAGACGTCGTTCCAGGACGGCGTGCCGGCGATGAAGGTCGGATAGAGCTCCTTCAGATATTTCAGCGCGGCGATCGTCTCCTTGCTGTTGATGATGATATTGCCTTCCTCATCCAGCAGTGCGGCGTTGTGCGACCACAACAGCCAGTTGGCGAAGCCGTTGCCGTCGCCGACGGCGTTGCCGAGCGCAAAGCCCGCCGGCTTGCCGGCCGCCTTGAGCTTCTTGCAGAGTTCGAGGATGCCGGCATGGTCTTCCGGCACCTTGTCGAAGCCGGCCGCATTGACCAGCGACTTGCGGTAAACCAGCGGGCCGCCCGAGGCGCCGAACGGCAGGCCGATCCAGCTCTTGGATTTGGAGCGCATGCCGTAGCGCTGTGCCAGCGCAAGCCAGCCGCCGTAGCGATTGCCGAGATAGTCGGCGACGTCGGTCAGCTCGATCAGCTTGTCGATATAGATATGCGGCGCGTCGCCGAAGCCGATGATGATGTCCGGCCCGGCGCCGGAGTTCGAGGTCACCGCGGTCTGCTGGTTGATGTCCTCCCAGCCGACGAAGTCGACCTTGATCTCGACGCCGGTCTTGTCGGTGAACTTCTTGGCATTCGCGCGGAACACGTCTTCGTCGGCCTGGACGAAGCGCACCGGCCGCAGCATGCGCAAGGTCGCGCCCTTTTCGATCGGGAGCGACGGTGCTGCGACGTCGGCAGCCTTTATTTTCGACGCTTCCTGCGCCGAAGCGCCAGTGACTGCCAGTGCCGCTGCGGAAGCTCCCAGCGCCAGCGCGTCGCGACGCGTGACCTCATACGTCATGTCGTTTGCACTCCCTGTCTTTATTGCTCCTTCCCGGCGTTGACCGCCGGTGAAGGGTCTTGTCGTCTCGGCGCGCGAAAGGCGAGACAAGCCTCCGCGCGGAGAGCGTCGTCCCGCCTAGCTGTTCGGACCGCGATCCATGCTGACGGGCTGCCAGCGACGTAGCGCGGTGTTTTGCAGCACCGACGGGTTGACGCAGCTTACCGGCCACATGCCTTGCAGCACTAGTGACAATTCGTAGCCCACGCGGCGCTTGCGCGCTTCGTCAAAACGTGCCGATGCCGAGGCGACATGCGCGGTCAAGGTAACATTGTCCATCCCGAGCATCGGATTGTTGTGCGACGGCGGTTCCTTTTCCAGCACGTCGAGTGCGGCGTGGGCGATCCAGCCCTCCTGCAGCGCCTTGATCAGCGAGTCCTCGTCGACGGTGGCGCCGCGGCCGGTGTTGATGAAGACGGCCGATTTCTTCATCTGGCGAAAATGCTTCTCGGTCAGCATGTGGTGCACCTCGGGCCGCGCCGGGGCGTGCATCGAGACGAAATCCGACTGCGACAGCACCTCCGACAATGTCGAGGGGATCACGCCGTGATCGTACATCAGCGTTTCCTGGATGAACGGATCGTAGGCCATCATCCGGAGGCCGAACGGCGCGGCGCGCTTGGCTACGGCGCGGGCGACCCGGCCGAATGAGATGAAGCCGAGCGTCTGGCCCATCAGCCGCGGAATCTTCAAGAGCGCCGGACGGCCTTCGGCCCAGCGGCCGCTGCGCACCATCTTGTCCTGCTCGATCAGGCGGCGGAAGCCTGCGAGCAGCAGCATCATGGCGTGGTCGGCAACTTCCTCGATGAAGGTGTCGGGGATGTTGGTGACGGGGATGCCGCGGGCGGTCGCGGCCTTCACGTCGACCGAGTCGACGCCGACGCTGCCGAGCGTGATCACCTTGCAATTTTCGAGCGCGTCGATGACCGCCTTGGTGATCGGCATGCCCTTGGCGTAGATCGCGTCCGCGGTCCGGGCGGCTGCGATGAATTCGGCTTCGTTGGCCGGCGCCTCGACGATCTCCGCACCGATCGGATCGAGCGCCTCGCGCTCATAATCATAGCCGCCGCCGGCGACCGTGAAGCTCGCGCCCTTCGGCGTGACGACCCTGAATTTCGACATTGTCTGCTCCCGATGTGAGGTCTTCTGTTCTTGCTTCTTGCTGGTTTGCTTCTTGATCTTCTTGCTTCTCGGAGCGCGGCCTGGATCGCCGCTTTTCCTACTTCTACGCGAGCGGTGCTGCTATCTCTACAATTGCCGGTTGGTCCGAGGCCCGATTCTCCGGGCTTCTACGGGGAACCACCGTAACCATCAGGTAAAGGGTCTCACATTACGGTGAGCGGAATCAATCCGCCAATCGCGTCGCGTTCCCCGCCTCTTCTGGAGACCCCCGTGAAGCTTTCAAATCTGAAGATCACCCCCAAGCTCGGCATTCTGGTGGGGGTGACCCTCCTTGGTTTGTGTACGGCCGGCATCCTCGCCGGTCACTTGATGCAGCGTGAGATGACAAATGCTCGCATCGACCAGGCCAAGGCAATCGTCGAGATGGCGAAGAACATGGCGGCAGGCCTGAAGAAGGAAGTCGACGCCGGCAAGATGACCAAGGAGGCCGCCCTGGCCGAGCTCGGCAAGCGCGCCAACGCCATGACCTACGACAACGGCGCCGGCTATCTGTTCGGCACCGACTACAACGGCATCACGGTGCTGGCGCCCGATCCGAAGCAGGTCGGAACCAACCGCATGGACGTCGTGACCAATGGCCGCAAGCTGTCGTGGGAGCTGATGAACGGCGTGAAGGCCAATGGCGAGATCCTGCTGTTCTATGATTACGTGAAGCCCGGTCAGGAGACCCCGATCCACAAGCTCGGCTATGCCGTCGCGGTTCCCGGCTTCGACATGTATCTCGGCACCGGCGCCTATCTCGAGGATATCGACGCCAAGATGCGGCCGATCGCCTGGCTGCTCGGCCTTGCGATCCTCGGCATCGGCATCATTTCCGGTTCGGTCGCCTGGCTGATCGGCCGCAGCATCTCCCGGCCGCTCAACCTGCTTGGCAGCCGCATGCGCGACATTGCCGACGGCAAGCTCGACGGCGACATCCCCGGCGTCGGCCGCGGCGATGAGGTCGGCGGGATGGCGGCGACCGTCCAGATCTTCAAGGACAATGCGATCCGCATCCGCGGCCTGGAGCAGGCCGAGGCCGCGACGCAGGCGCGCGCCACCACCGAGCGCCGCAGCGCGATGGAGAATATCGCAAGCGATTTCGAGCGCAGCGTGAACGGCATCGTCCGTACGGTGGCCTCCGCCGCCGCCGGCATGCAGACGACGGCGCAGTCGATGACCGCGACTGCAAGCGATGCCAGCGCGCGGGCTGCGACCGTCGGCGCTGCCTCCGACTCGGCCTCCAACAATGTCGGCACGGTTGCTGCCGCGGCCGAGGAGCTCTCCAGCTCGGTTGCGGAAATCTCCCGCCAGGTGGCGCGCTCCAGCGAGGTCGCCAGCCAGGCGGTGGCCGATGCCGAGCGCACCAACGCGACCGTGCAGGCGCTCTCCACCGGCGCCGAGAAGATCGGCGAGGTGGTCAAGCTGATCCATTCGATCGCCGCCCAGACCAATTTGCTCGCGCTCAACGCCACCATCGAGGCGGCGCGCGCCGGCGAATCCGGCCGCGGTTTCGCGGTGGTAGCGTCCGAGGTGAAGGCACTGGCCAACCAGACCGCGAAGGCGACCGAGGAGATCTCGGCGCAGGTCGCCGCGATGCAGGCGTCCACCGGCGAGGCGGTGACCTCGATCGGCGGCATCACCGCGACCATCGCGCAGATGAGCGAGATCACCGCCTCGATCTCGACCGCGATCGACCAGCAGGGCGATGCGACGCGCGAAATCGCCCGCAACATTCAGCAGGTCGCGGCCGGCTCGAGCGAGATCTCCGCCCATATCGGCGGCGTCACCACCGCGGCCGCCGCCACCGGCACCGCGGCGGGCGACGTGCTGTCGAATGCGCGCGAGCTCGACACCCAGTCCGGCATGCTGCGCAACGCGGTCGACGAGTTCCTGCAGAAGGTCCGCGCGGCGTAAGGCCGGCGCGATCAATCGACATCATCCGAATGCCCGGGCCTCGCCCGGGCATTCACGTTTTGGGCCGCCTCCTGCTTCTCGATCCCGGCGTCGGCGATCAGCTCCTCCCACAACACGAGTTGCTCGGGGGTGCGCTGCCAAAATATCGAAAACAACCCCATGCAAAGTAGCCGGTGACGGCGGCCAGCCAACTTGACACGTCGGGCAAATCAGCGTCATATTTCTAATATTCCGAAAATGACCGTGCGGGCGTTACGATCCCGCCGGGAAGACCTGCGCGACGTGAAACGCCTTGGTGGTGATGAGCCACCGGCCGTCGATCCGATGAAACACGAGGTGGTCGATGAAGCCGGTTTGGCCGGCCCTGACCCGCACCTTGGCGATAGCCAGATCGGACGCGGTCTGGTCGAGGCTGATGATGGCCTCCTCGCGCGGCGATTTCATCGACGCCGGCGAGGGACGGCTGCGGATGAAGTCGCGGAATTCCGCCGCCGACCGCACGGTGTGCTTGCCGTCCCGGATGCCGTGCACGATGCAGGCATCGGCGAAGACGTCGCGGAACCGGCTGTCGTCGACGTCATACATCAGGTTGAAATATCCATCGATCGCGGCTGCGATGGCCTGGATGTCGCTCATTGCAAGATCTCCTTGGGCGATGATGTGGCGGTGGCCTCACCGGACCAGACCGGTGATCTGCGCCGACAGTGGCCGATATGGTGGCGGAGTGCTACGACTGGCCGGTCATCTCTTGGATGACTGAGAGGCATCGGCATGGACGAAGTTGACGGTCGGCTGGTTGACGGCCTGGTGGTCCTCGCGGCGCTGGCGGATGCGCGCAGTTTTGGCCGTGCCGCTGAACGGCTCGGCATGACGCAGTCCGGCGTCAGCAAGGCGATCGCCAAGCTCGAGGCGCGCCTCGATACGCGACTGGTTCAGCGCACGAGCCGCGCCGTCGAGCTTACCGAAGAAGGACGCGCGCTGGTCGAGCGGGTTGCCGCGCATCTGGCCGGGATCGGCGAGGCGGCGGCGGAGACCTCGAAATCGCGCGATGCGGTGCGCGGCAGGCTGCGGGTCAATGTCGACCCGCTGTTCTCCCGCATGGTGCTGTCGCCGAAGCTGAGCGAGTTCCTGCTGCAGAATCCGGGCATGGAGTTGCGCATCGAAACCCGCGACCGGATCGCGGATCTGGTCAGCGACGGTTTCGATCTCGCGGTGCGTTTCGGCGAACCGGCGCCGTCGGCGCTGATTGCGCGCCGCGTGCTCGATGCGCGCGTGCTCACCGTGGCCTCGCCGATCTATCTCGAACGACACGGCCGGCCGCTTGATCCGCGAGAGCTCGCGAGCCGCGACCATCAGTGCATCCATGCAATCGACGCGGCGACCGGACGTCCCTTCGATTGGGAGTTTTGGCGCGGCGGCGAGGTCGTGCCGGTCGCAGTCAACGGGCGGCTCACGGTGACCGATTCAGGAACCAAGCTCGGCGCTTGCGTGGCCGGCTTCGGCATCGCGCAGGTGATCGATATCGGACTCGACGATCATCTGAGGAGCGGGGCGCTGATCGAGCTGTTTCCGGACTGGCCCGACGAGCGCCTTCCGCTCTACGTCTACTACGCCTCGCGTAACCACGTGTCGGCCAAGGTGAGGCGGTTTATCGACTTCGTCACGGAAACGCTGGCGGCAAAGTCGCGTTCGACCCGCAAATCCGCTCCCTTGCGCAAGGTAGGCTAGCCAGATCGTTGGCATCAGCTAGCTCTTCGCCGATCCTTTGGCCGATCCTTGCCGTGAGGCGATGATGACGCCGGCGAGCACCAGCGCGTAGCCGATCAGATGGAACGGCGCCAGCGTCTCGCCGAGCAGCAGGATCGCCATCGCCGAGCCGAACACCGGCACCAGATGAAAGAACGGCGCGGCGCGGTTCGGGCCGATCAGCGCGACGCCGCGGTTGAAGAACAGATAGGCCAGCGTGGACGGGAAGATCAGCACGTAGACCAGTGTGGCCATGGTCAGAACGTCGAACTTCAGCGTCATGCCGTTGGCGAATTCCCAGATCGCAGCCGGCAGCAGCATCAGCGCACCACAGCAGGTGGTGAACGAGATCAGTGAGAGCTGATGGATTTTCGGCCGCCGTGGGATCAGTGCCGAATAGAGCCCGAACGACACCAGCGAGGCGCCGAACATGATGTCTCCCCGATTGAAGCTGATGCTGGCGAGCGCCGA
This sequence comes from Bradyrhizobium oropedii, assembly GCF_020889685.1. Classification (GTDB taxonomy): domain Bacteria; phylum Pseudomonadota; class Alphaproteobacteria; order Rhizobiales; family Xanthobacteraceae; genus Bradyrhizobium; species Bradyrhizobium oropedii. Next base: position 13,229 of record NZ_JACMYO010000084.1, on the reverse strand, counting down.
GAAATCGCCGCGCAGGATGATGGTCAGCACGCCGGCCAGCGAGATCGCGATGCCGGCAAGCTGTGCCGGCGTCAGCCGGACGCCGAACAGGATCAGCGACCACAACGCCACGAACAACGGCCCCGCCGACTGGATCAGGAGCGCGTTCAACGCCTCGGTATACTGCATTGCCCAGTAGGAGATCGCGTTGTTGAACGCGAAACCGACCGCGGACAACAGCAGCATCAACGGCAGCGCCCTGCGCAGCTTCGGCCAGTCTTCCTTCAAATGCGGCCAGGCGAACGGCAACAGGATCAGGAACACGCCGAACCATCGGATCGTAGTCAGCGTGACCGGCGGCACATGGCTGCCGACATGCCGCGCCAGCACGATATTGGCGGCCCAGAACAGCGACGTCAGGCTAAGCAGCAGATAAGGCTGGTTGTTGAGCCAGTGCAGCGGCGAGCGGCGCGGGGTTGTGGCAGGTGCGGGCAAGGCGGTCATTATTCGGCGGATGTTGTGCCCGAATCCGCCGCCGCCACAAGACGAAAGAGCGGATTGGAGCCATGCGCAGTCACCGGTCATCGCGCAGCGATACGACAGCTCGATTCCGTCATCCCCGCGCAAAGGCTTCGCCTTTGTCGCTGGAGGTGCGAGCGGAGCGAGCCTCGAAGGATGCACGGCCACGGTTGGGCCGTCGACCCTTCGAGACGGCCGCGGTGCGGCCTCCTCAGGGTGACGGTGATAGTTCGTGCGCGCGACCCGTTTGCCCCGCCTATTTCTGCGGCCCCGACAGCGAAATGTCGCGCTCGGCGCGAAACACGTTGCTGTAGAGGTTGGCGATCCATTGCCGTCCGCTGGAGGTGATGTTGAGGTGGCGGATCGCCTTTTGCACATGCGGTGCCACGCTGTCCCAGTAGAAGCGCGGATAGAGTTCGACGAGATCGGCCGGCGAATCGTAGCCGAGCTGGCGGTTCAGTCCGGCCTCCTCGAATTCGAGGTACAGCGCATTGGCCTTGCGGATGTAATGGGGATCGCCGAGCTGGCCGATCAGGTCGGCGGCCCGCAGCAGGATGGCCTCCTCTCCGAACTCCTCATTGCCGTCCGGAGCGGTTTGCGGAAAGCGTGTGCCCTCGATGGCGCGCACAATGCGCTCCTTGTCGAGCAGCGCGACGCCCTTGAGCCGCTCCATCACGAAGATCTTGGAGCGGTCGACGTGATAGGACATCAGCCCCGCATCCGACGAGCCGCGCGGCAGGATCACCTTGCGGCCATCGGCGGCAACCAGATAACCGTTCTCGTCGTCGGCATCGAACAGCCCGCGTACATAGCCGATGTCATGGGTGAGGCAGGCGATGATGACATGCGCATAATCCTCGGCGCTCATGTGCGAGTGCAGCGCGCGGCCGCGCAGGATGGCGTGGCCGGCCAAGGTTACCAGCATGGTATGCTCCACATTGTGATAGAGCGCGTCGCTGTTGCCGATGCATTCGAGCGCGATCCGCGCGATCGAGGGCACCATCTCGACCAACTGGGTCTGCGAAGAGCCGAAGCGGCGCTGCATATATTCGCCGAGGAATTTGCTGAGCGCGTCGGCCGCAAGTTCGGGAAGGGTCATCACGGCATTGACCTCCGAGATCGGGTGGTGAGCTTACGGCCTGGCAGCATTTCAGGGTAGTCCCGTGATGTGACATAATGTTTGCGGCCGGACCGACCCGGCTGGACCGATGCGGCCTTGGGGAGCGGGTGATGGGTGTCGATCTCTTGAACGTCAAAGGCCTGAACGAGCTGGATCAAAAGGCTCCGGTCGTGATGGTCAATCTGATGCGGTTTCGCGCGCGATCGCTCGACGGCGACGGCTCGGGCTGGGATGCCTATCTGCGCTACAGCGCGCTCACCGTCCCCATGATCAAGGCGCGCGGCGGCACGTTGCTGTGGACCGGCGATGCCGAGACGGTCGCGCTGGGCGAGCCGGCCGGCCAGCGCTGGGACTATCTCGCGCTGGTCTACTACCCGAGCGTCGCCGCCTTCATCGACATGATGACCTCGGCCGACTACGAAGACCGCTGCGACCCGCATCGCCGCAATGGCTGCGAGGAGCACGTCATCATCGCCACGCGCGAGTCCTACAGCAAGTTCAAGGTGGGGTGAGAGGTAGCGCGCTTTGCCGGCACCGTCACCCTGAGGAGCGCGAAGCGCGTCTCGAAGGGTCGACGGCCCCACCGTGGCCGATTCGTCCTTCGAGACGCGCGCCGGAGCGCGCTCCTCAGGATGACGGGTCTGAGAGCGTGAGCGGTGCTAGCGCTGCGTGGCAGGCCGTCTGCACAACACGGCAGACTTCGTCCCTCGACCGTCCCGCGCTGAGCGATGCGAAGGTCGGATAGCTCGTCAGTGCGAAGATCAGGTCGACGGCGTCCTTGCGGGCCTGCGGCGAGGCATGCTTGCCCGCAATGCGGTCGATCAATGCGGTGAGGCCGCGGCGGCGGCGTTCGTTGCGCTCGCGGATCGCCTCGGCGAATTCGGGATCGGCCGCCATCGCGTCGTGCAGGCGTCCAACGGCGGAATCGCGGCTCCAGAATCCGCAGAAGATCTCGACCATGCGGTCGAGCGCGGCGCGCGGATCGGCCATCGCCATGGCGTCGGCGAGCTGATGCAGCCCGCCATGGCGCGCGATTTCGTCGAACACGGCCTCGAGCAGCCCGCGCCGCGACCCGAACTGATTGTAGACGGTCAGCCGCGTCACGCCTGCTGCCTTCGCCACCGTATCCAGCGAGAACCGCGCAATGCTCTCGCCTTCGCGCAGCGTGCGCGACGCGGCCTCGATCACGCGCTCGCGGGTCTCGGCGGCAGCGGCGCTGCGGGCCGGGCTCACATAGCTGCGCGGCGGCATCGGCTTGTGCTTTCGTTAAATTGATTATACATTATGTATATCTAATTTCCAATGCCCTTTGGAGCAACATCATGCAAGCCGTCCTCATCATAGCCCTGTCCCTTCACGTCCTCTCATCGGTGTTTTGGGCCGGCTCGAGCTTCACTTTGGCGCGCACCGGTGGGCTCGGCGGCGAAAAGTTGCTGTTTCCGCAGATCGGCGCTGCGACGGTTGCGATCGTGACCGGCGCCACGCTGTGGCGCCTGGTCCATGAAGGTTCGTTTGCGCTGTCGGAAAAGATCCTGGCCGGCGGCGCGATCGCAGCACTTGCGGCGATTGCCGTGCAGACCATCGTCGGCGGCGGCGCGATCCGGCAGTTGCGCAGCGATGCGGGTGATACCTCAGTCGCACGTTCGCGGCTGGCCATTGCGCAGCGTATCGCGGCCGGGCTGCTCGCGGTCACGGCGCTCTGCATGGGCGCCGCGCGCTACGCCTGAGCTCAAAACTTCCGCACCAGGTCCGGGGTGATCTCTTTCAGGCTGCGGATGCCGAGCAGCGCGAGGTCGCGGTCGATCTCGGCATGCAGCAGCGAGATCGCGCGCGACACGCCGGCCTCGCCCGCGGTCACGGCGGCATAGAGGAACGGGCGGCCGACCCAGACGAAATCCGCACCGAGCGCCAGTGCCTTGATGACGTCGGTGCCGCGGCGGATGCCGCCGTCCACCATCACGGTCATATCGCCCTTCTGTGCGGCGATCTCCGGCAGCGTGCGCAGGCCCGAGACGGTGTAGTCGAGCTGGCGTCCGCCATGGTTGGAAACCATTACGCCGTCGCAGCCGTGCTCGCGCGCCAGCCGCGCGTCCTCCGGCGAGATCAGTCCCTTGACCACGAGCTTGCCGTTCCAGCGTTTGCGGATCAGCTCGACATGTTTCCAGGCAAGCTGGTCGCGGCTGCCGATGTTGCGCATCAGGTTCTTGGACAGCACCGGCGGGCCCGGCTTGGCGTCCATGTTCTCGAAGCGCGGCATGCCGTGGTTGAACACGGTGCGCGCCCAGGTATTCAGCAGCCAGTCGGGATGGGTGATGGTGTCCCAGAACACCCGCGGCGTGATCGCAAGCGGCACCTGGAAGCCGTTGCGGATGTTGTTCTCGCGGTTGGGCGGCACCGGCACGTCGGCGGTGACGACGAAGGTGTCGTAGCCGGCCGCCGCGACGCGATCGACCAGCGGCTCGATCCGCTCGGGGAGTCCGGCGAGATAGGCCTGGTACCAGGCCTCTTGGTTGGCGGCGCGGACGTCCTCCAGCGTGATCAGCGAGGAGGCCGAGAGGATCATCGGCACGTTGGCCGCAGCCGCGGCGCGCGTCAGCACGATGTCGCCGCGATAGGCGCACAGCGCCGACGAGCCCATCGGCGGAATGCCGAACGGCGAGGCGTAGGTCTTGCCGAACAGCGTCGTGGTCTGGTCGCGGCCGGAGACGTCATTCAATACGCGCGGCACGAAGCCGTATTCGTCGAACGCCCGGCGATTGTCGGTGCGGGCCATATCAGTCTCGGCGCCGCCGGAGATGTAGCCGTAGAGGAATTTCGGCAACAGCCGCCGCGCCTGCGGCTCGAAATCATCGAGCGTGAGATAGCGCCGCAGATGCCGGGGCACCGCGGGGGCTGCGCGGTTGACAGTTGCGGGAGGCGGGGAAAGGGCTGCGGTCCGGTCGTGCACGTCGGGCGTTTCCGTTGTTCTTGGTTCTTGACGCAGGCAGTCTAGAGCACGAACCGGACAAGTGCGAAGCGGTTTTGCCTGGCGGCAAACGCGGAACGCGTTGCGCGGAGATCATGGTTCAACACAGGGCTAAAGCGCGCTGATATGCCTTAAAGCGCGATGAGATTTGGTTGAATCGTCATCGCGCTTTAGCCCTTTGTTTGAGCATGATCTTTTCGGAAAACCGCTTCGCACTTTTCCGGATCATGCTTTAGCGCCTGGCGGCGGGCCCGGCAATTTTCGCGTTGAACGCGTTGACGGACTGGCTGACGTCGCTGAGCGTCTTGCGCGTCTCGGCGATCATGACGCCGGATTTCTTATCGAAACTCTGGATCAGCTCGCGCAGCGAGATCACGGTCGGCAGCAGCTCGCCGCCATATTTGTCGCTGCCGAAGCTCTTCAGGAACTTGTCGGCGGACGTCATCTTGGCGTCGACCGCGCTGATGCCGTCGTCGGCGGCGTCGATGAAGCCGGCGATCAGTTCGCCATTGCCGGACAGCGAGTTGGTGAAGTTCTCGAGCCCGAGCAGCGAGTCCTTGATGTCGGCCTCGTTCTCGGTGATGACGTGGTCGACATTGCGCAGCGCAACCCGCAGCTTCTCCTGGATGCCCATCGTGCCTTCGGCGTCGGCGGTCAGCTCGGGAATGCCGTCGGCGCCGAGCGCCGGCGGCGGAGCATCGTCGGTGCCTCCGGTGAAGGAGATCGAGGCGATCCCGGTCAGGCCCTGGAATTCGAGGCCGGCCTGGGTGTCCTTCTTGATCGGGGCATTGCCCTCGATCCGCGTCATCGCCACCACGCGGTGACGGTCGAGCCTGATCGAGACCACCTCGCCGATCCGTACGCCGGCGAAGTTGACGCCGGCGCCACGGCGCAGGCCGGAGGCCGAGCCCTCGAACACGACGCGGAACGGCACCATCCGCTTGATGCCGGCATAGCGCTGATAGCCCAGCCAGCCGCCGAGCGAGCCGGCGACGAGGGCCAGCGTCAGGGTGCCGATCACGAGATTGCTGGCGCGCGCCATGCGTTTGGGACCTGTCCGCGAAGCAGAGCTCAAGAGATAGCGGATTTGCCGCCGCCAGTCACCGCGTCCCTCCGCAAGACGCCCTTGCGGAGCTAGCCCCTCACCCCAACCCTCTCCCCGTAAGAACGGGGGAGAGGGAGAGGAGAATTACGCGCTCTGCTTCCGCGACGCCGCAAAGACGCCGGCCAGCACCAGCGCGAAGCCGATGAAATGGAAGGCCTGCGGATGCTCGCCGATGAACACGATCGACATGACGGTGCCGAACACCGGAACCATATGGAAGAACGGCGCGGCGCGGTTGGCGCCGATCAGCTGCACACCGCGGTTGAAGCACAGATAGGCCAGCGTCGAGGGGAACACCGCGACATAGAACAGCGACAGCAGATTGTTCGTGGTGAGCTGCATCACCGGACGTGCGCCAAGTTCCCAGATGAACAACGGGATCAGCACCAGCGCGCCGCAGCCGAAAGTGAAGGCCGCGACCGACAGGCCGTGGATCTTGGGCCGCTTCAAGGTCAGTACCGAATACAGCGCGAAGATCACCAGCGCGACGATGAAGATCAGGTCGCCCTTGTTGAACTCGATCTTCGACAGCGTCGTGAGGTCGCCGTGCAGCAGGATCACCAGCACGCCGGCGAGCGACAGCAAGACGCCGCAGAGCTGCGCCAGCGTCAGCCGGGTGCCGAGCAGGATCAGCGACCACAGCGCCACCACGAGCGGCACCGCCGATTGCAACAGCAGCGTGTTGAGCGCCTGGGTGTGCTCGAGCGCCCAGTATTGCAGCGTGTTGAAGGCGCTGATGCCGGTGATCGACAGCAGCATCATGATGCCGAGATTCCTGCGGATCACGGGCCAGTCGCGAGCGAGGTGCTTCCAGGCAAACGGCAGGATGATCAGGAATGCCGCCGACCAGCGCAGGAACGACAGCGTCACCGGCGGAATGTGGCCTGCGGCGAGCCGGCCGACGATCGCGTTGCCGGCCCAGCACATCGCGGTGATGCAGAGCAGGAGATACGGCTGGTTGGCGATCCAGGAGCCGGACGCGGGCGCGGTGGTGGAATCGGAGGCAGACATTCGATGAGGCCCGGGTTCACGACGCCGCGGACCGCCCGGCTGGTTGCGCCGGGCCGGAATGAATCTCCCCGGCCCTGTCACAGACACGGATTCCGCCATTGCATCAATGGGGATAGACGCATCGCGACCATGCGCGAAGTCCCCTTACGGAGAGGGGCCAGCGAGTTCTGCCCGGGCGGTCCGCAAGAGGCAACCTGATCCGGCGCGCGCCGCTAGCCGGCGCCAGGCGGCGTGGTCTGGCGCTTGACGATCTGCTCGGCGAGCTCGATCAGGATCCGCTTGGTGTCGGGGTCCTGCACGTCGCGGAACACCCGCAGCATGCGCAGTTCGAGCAGGGATTGCAGCGACTCCGCCGCCTGGCCGCCCTGTGCCTGTGCTGTCGCGGCGGGTCGACGATTGAGCATGTCGGCGGCAATCCCGAGCATCTCGGCAACGGTCGCCAGGCGACCGGTATCGACCTTCACCGTGCCGTCCACGCTGTTTTTTTGCAGGGAGGCCCCGCTGCACAGGATTTCCGCGAGATCTGCCTGCGACAGCCCGATGGCGCGCCAGCGCGCCTGCACCAGTTGATCGATCTGATCGTCCTGCGATGTGCTCATGGTGCGCCTAGGCGATCTCCAGCTACGTCGGTCCGTGGACAGCATTCCCGCGACGAATGTTGGTAGCAAATCGAGCAGGGGGTCGTCGCGACGGGACTTCTACGGATTATTCGGATCGACAACTGGTCTCGCCGAATCGGGCGACGTGCCGGAAGATCCGCACCTGTACTCCGGCCGGTCAATCGCGCGGGGCGCGCACGCTATGATCCGGGATGCTCGCACTCGCGTCATCCGGCCTTGGCCTTATTAGCAAGACCGTGCGCGAATGCAATCAGGGGGCGATGAATGAGATGAATCCAACCGGGATGTGTGACCTCGCCACACAATCCGGCGCTTCCTCGCGAAACGATGCTGTGGGCGCGGAAGCTGCCTTGCGAGCGCCGCGACGGTGCCGCTCACAAGTCGATGATCCCGAGTGCGATGCTCTTTGCCACGCCGTGGGTCTTGTTGGATGCCTCGAGCTTGCGCAGCGCCTGCTTGATGAAGCCTTCCACCGTCTCCGGAGAAATACCGAGGATCTGCGCGGTGTCGACCACGGTCTTGCCGCGCGCCGCCCAGGCCATCACTTCCTTTTCCCGTCCGGTGAGCTTGATGGTTTCGGCTGCGTCGGCGGGCTTCAGGATGGTCGGTGCGTTGCGCTGGTCGCGGTTGACGATGTCCATCGCCCGCTGCACCCAGTAGATCATCAACAGATGCAGTTCATGCCGATGGCAGATGAACAGCTTGTCGAAGCCGCGCGGTTGGTCTTCCCAGAAGAACACCGTCGAGCTCGAATGCACGGCGCCGAGCCGGTCGCGATAGTGGAAGGGCACGACGAAGCCGTCCTTGAAGCCGAACTCCCGGGCGGCGTCCATCGTCTTGACCTCGGGCGCCCGCTTGTGCCCGCTGCGCTCCGGCAGCTTCAGGCTGCTCCAGCTGAACGGCGTGTTGGTGCGTCGCGACCGCGCCAGCGCCGGATCGGCATGGACGAACTCGTTCTGCACATAAGCCCGCTTCCAGGCGTCGGGAAAGGTGCCGACATGATAGGGCAGATCAAGGTCGGGCCGGCCGGCATCGACAAAGGCGAAGCCCGAGAAGCCGTAGTTCTGGATGACACGGTGCAATGACGAGCTGAGCTCGTCGATGGTATCCGACGCCTCGATGGTTGAAATCGCGTCTACCAGGCCCATTGACTAAAACCCCCGGTTTCCGGGGGTACCACATTTGGCCCCTTTCGTTCCAGATGTTCCGCATTTGGAGGAAAGGATAATGCCGCATTCATTGGACCGATATCATGCACTCATCACTAGGGAAGAGCTTGATCCGGCGCATGTCGGGGCGATGTTGCGGCTGCGCAAGCGGCTGTTCGTCGACCATTGCGGCTGGCTTCTGAGCACCACCGGCGACGTCGAACGCGATCAGTTCGACAGCTGGTATACCGAGCACTGCCTGTTGTTCGCAGGCGCCGAGCTGGTCGGTGGCTTCCGGGCGATCCGCACCGACTATCCCTATCTGACCAAGTCGGTATTCCCGCAGCTTGCGGTGCGCCGCTTTCCGAGCCGCCGCGACGCCTGGGAAATCAGCCGTTTCGGCGTGCTGCCTAGTGTCGCGAGGTCGCGGACGGCACGCGTGAACTACGCGCTGATGTTCCGCTTCGCCGAGCTGCGCGGGGCGGCGGCGCTCGTGGCGCTCGCCGACCTTTCCTACGAGCGCTTTCTCACCCGCATGGACATCCGCACCCGCCGCTACGGCCCGCCGCAGGTGATCGGCAATGATCGCATGGGCCGCCCGCTGACGGCGCTCGCCGGAGAAATCCCGCTTGGTCTCGCCGACAATCCCGGCCTGACCAAATTCCTCGACCTTGGACGGCAATTGGAGATTCACGATGCCTCACATGTTCTCGGACGTTCGAGCATTCCAGCGTGACCCGCTGCGTCTGTTGCTGACGCGCGGCAACGAGGCCGAGCTGGGGCTCGTGCCCCTGCGGCTCGGTCCTGCGCCGGTCTTTCTGGTGAACGATCCCGATCTGCTCCGCCCAATCCTCAAGGCGCCGGAGACCGACATCGGAAAGGGCAAGCTGATCAAGAAGCTGACGCCGGTGCTCGGCCGCAGCTCGCTGATGCTGAGCGGCGAGGAGCACAAGCGGCGGCGGACGGTGCTGCAGAAGCACATGGCCAAGGGCAGCGTCGAGAAATTCCTGCCGCATATGTGCGCCGAGATCCGCGCGGTCGGCGCCAGCCTGGCCCGGCTCGGATCGTTCGATCCGCACCATGTCACGGCGATGCTGGCGCTGCGGACCATCTGCGTCGCGATCTTCGGCTCCCAGGTGATGTCGTCTGGCGACGAGGAAGCGCTGGTTCAGGCCGTCGGCGTGATCGAGGACGATCTGGCCGAGGAGATGTTCCGCGCGTTGCCGTTCGGTCCGGTGGCTTGGTACCGGCGCCGGCAGAACCGGGTCTGCGCCAAACTTGCGATGTCGACGGTGGTGCAGCGCCTGCGCCGCAAGGCGGGCTCAAGTAGCGCGCTGCGCGATCTCGAGGCGCTCGGCCTGAGCGATCGCGATCTCGAGGACGAGATCCTGACACTGCTGCTGGCCGGCCATCACACCACGGGTTCGACTGCGGCGTGGATGTTCTACCAGATGGCCGCCGATCCCACCCTGATGGACGACATTGCCGACGAGGCGGCGGAGTGCCTTGGCGACGACGGCGAGCTGCGGCTTGACGCGGTGAAGCGCGCCAATCTGAGCGCGACGCTGGTCAAGGAGGTCTGCCGGCTCTATCCCAGTGCCTGGTGGTTCTCGCGCGAGGTGATGCAGCCGGTGACGATCGGCGGGCGCGACCTCAAGGTCGGCACCTCGCTGTTGATCTGCCCCTGGCAGTTGCAGCGCGATCCAAGGCATTTCGAGGAGCCGGACAGCTTCCTGATGACGCGGCGCTACAACACCGACGCCTACATCCCGTTCGGCGCCGGCCCGCGCGCCTGCGCCGGGATGGGGGTTGCGATGCTCGAGCTGCAATTGCTCGCGCTCGAGATCGCAGCCGCCTATCGCTTCACGGGTGTCAGCCCGAATCCGGCGCCGTGGCCGAAAGCCTCGGTGACGCTCGTACCGCCCCCGATGACGATCGACATCGAAGTCCGCGAAATGCGCTCGCGCATCCTGCATCTCGGCGAGGAAGCCGGGAAGCTGCCGTACATCCCCGCCGCCAGCGCGGCATCCATCAGCACATTACAATCGGTATCCCAATGACAACTCAGATAACAACGGCCAGCATCGGGCAGAGGGCCATGGATCAAGTGCAAGTGCGCAGTTTGCGCGACGTCATCGCTGTCTTGATCGAGCAGCGCAGCATCGTGACGGCGGCCGGCGCAGGCTTTGCCGCGCATCTGCTCGATCTCGCGATCATGCAGCTCCGGCTCAACGTCAACGACATCACGGCGGAGGAATTGACCGGCCTGTCCGACTACGTCGGCGCGGAGTTTTCCAGGGACAAGTCCTCGCATTGATCGCGTCAAAACAAGAAGTCGGGCTTCAGTTTCGATTCAATCGAAACTGAAGCTCTAGTCCTGCGTCGCCACCAGCGCCTTCATCGTGGCGCCGGCGGCGAGCGCGGCGTCGTTCGGATCGATCTCGATCTGCAGGCCGCGCTGGCCGCCGTTGACGAAGACGGTGACATGGGTGAGCGCGGCCTCGTCGATCGCGGTCGGCACCTTCTTCTTCTGGCCGAACGGGCTGATGCCGCCGACATGGTAGCCGGTCAGCCGCTCGGCATCGGCCGGGCGCATCATCCTGGCCGACTTGCCGCCGAGGGCTGCGGCAAGCTTCTTCATGCTGACCTCGCAGTCGGACGGCACCACGGCGCAGACCGGCTTGCCGTCGACTTCCGCCATCAGTGTCTTGAGCATCCGGTTCGGGTCGACGCCAAGCGCCTCCGCCGCCTGCAACCCGATGCTCTCGGCATTGGAATCGTAGACATAGGTGTGGAGCCTGAAGGCAATGCCTAGCTTCCGTAGCGCCATCGTTGCTTGTGTCGAGTTGGGCATGGACCCTGCCGGTTGATACGGCCGAATGATCGCCGCAATGGGCCCGGCGATCAATCGGCCGTATGGCCGGCCTCAGGCCGCGCCAACATTAAATTCTCGCGAGGGCGGCGCAACCCGGCGCGGCATGGAATTTTCAGGGGATATCAAAGGGTTGTAGCTCGTCTAAAAGGCGTAAACGACCCCGTTCTTGCTTGCGCAGCCGACCCGCTTCCGTTATCCGGTAGGCGCCTTGCGTGCGCGCGGCCGGGCGCCGTGATTTGGGCTGGGCATATCAATGCATGATCGCTGTGGGCGGACGCGTTTTCGCCGCGATCATGGTCTCTGAAACACCTGAAGGGAACAGCTTCGCAATGGCCAATGTTGTCGTCGTCGGCGCCCAGTGGGGCGACGAAGGGAAGGGCAAGATCGTCGACTGGCTGTCGGAACAGGCCGACATCGTCGTGCGCTTCCAGGGCGGCCACAACGCCGGCCATACGCTCGTGATCAATGGCCAGACCTACAAGCTGGCGCTGCTGCCCTCCGGCGTGCTGCGCCCGAACAAGCTGGCGGTGATCGGCAATGGCGTGGTGTTCGATCCCCAGGCCTTCCTCGACGAGGTCGCCAAGCTGAAGGGGCAGGGGGTTGCGGTCGGTCCCGATAATCTCAGGATCGCCGAGAACGTCACGCTGATCCTGCCGCTGCATCGCGAGCTCGATTCCCTGCGCGAATCCTCCAATGCCATCACCTCGATCGGCACCACCCGCCGCGGCATCGGCCCGGCCTATGAGGACAAGGTCGGCCGCCGCGCCATCCGCCTGATGGATCTCGCCGATCTCGATACCCTGCCGCACAAGATCGACCGCCTGCTGGCGCACCACAATGCGCTGCGCCGCGGTAACAATCTGGAGGAGATCGACGGCAAGAGCATCCTGGCCGAGCTGTCGGCGCTGGCGCCGAAGCTTCTGCCCTATGCCGAGACGGTGTGGCGGCTGCTGGACCTCAAGCGCCGCGAGGGCAAGCGCATCCTGTTCGAGGGCGCGCAGGGCGCGCTGCTCGACGTCGACCACGGCACCTATCCCTATGTGACGTCGTCCAACACGGTGGCGGCGCAGGCCGCGACCGGCACCGGCCTCGGGCCGGGCGCGGTCGGCTATGTGCTCGGCATCTGCAAGGCCTACACCACCCGCGTTGGCCAGGGCCCGTTCCCGACCGAGCTGAACGACGAGATCGGGGAAGAAATCGGCCGCCGCGGCAAGGAATTCGGCGTCAACACCGGGCGCAAGCGCCGGGTCGGCTGGTTCGACGCCATGTTGGTGCGACAGACTGTCCGGACCTGCGGAATTGCCGGGCTGGCGCTGACCAAGCTCGATATTCTCGACGGGTTCGACAGCATCAAGGTCTGCATCGGCTACAAGCTGGACGGCAAGGAAATCGACCATCTGCCGGCGGGCGAGGGTGCACAGGCCCGCATCGAGCCGATCTACGAGATCATCGAGGGCTGGAAGCAGCCGACTGCCAATGCGCGGTCCTGGGCGGACCTGCCGGCCCAGGCCATCAAGTATGTCCGCCGGGTCGAGGAGCTGGTGGGGTGTCCGGTCACCCTGCTATCCACCAGCCCGGAACGTGAAGATACTATTCTGGTACAGAATCCGTTCGAGGCTTAACGGGATATTACCTATATCCCTCCAATTGTGTGGAAATGGCTGACTACTACCCGCTGATTGCCCGTGCCATCGCCGGATTGGACCCAACCGCCCCCGGCGAAGCCCGCCGTGCGCTGTATGCGCGGGCGCGGACGGCGTTGATCCAGCAACTCCGCGGCGTACAGCCTCCGCTCTCCGAGTCCGAGATCACCCGCGAACGGCTGTCGCTGGAAGAGGCGGTTCGCAAGGTCGAGTCCGAGGCCGCGCAGCGCGCGCGCGAGGCCTC
>NZ_JACMYO010000083.1 GCF_020889685.1 Bradyrhizobium oropedii | reverse complement strand
GGGCCGTTCCATACATGTCGCGCTATACGTGCGCTTCGTGAGGGTCTCCTACGTCACCGAGGACGATCTTGCCGCGGCTAAGACGTCCGTGCGCAACTAGGAGGCGGCGGAGTTCGCCGACTTCCTGGCAACCCGCTGGCAGCCTTGGGACACGCTGGTGAGCCGCATCGCACCCGAAGCTTATGCTGCGAAGGCCGGATGGGCGAGGAGTTGGAGAGCCGATTGGCGCAACGGCTGGCTGATCATCAGCCGACCAGCGACGCCGACCCGCCCATCCGAGCCCGAATCCGCAACGAAATTGTCCGCGAGATCAAGGGTGAGCTCATGCAGAAGGTGCTCGCAGAGCACGGCCTGGAAAGGTTGCTCTTACCTGACAACTCCCGCCACGGGGTAAGCCCTCATGCGCGGCGGCGATCAGGGTGAGACTCCAGCCAGATTGTCGCGCTATACCCTCTGGTCTGCCATCCCGCCTAACGCGCAATCGGCGATCCGCTGAAATGCCTAACTGGGGCGTCGCCTGGTGCTCCCTATTGCAGATCGCTCCCCGTCGCGCGGCGGCATTGAAGCCTGTCGCGATCTGCAGAAAGACATCGCCCGCCTCGGCTGCGATATCAGCGGTTGCCATCGCAAGGACCATTGCCCGCGGATCATATATCCTAAGAACGACTTTAGCCGGTCTCGGGCCAAAATTGGCGGCGCAGGCTCGACAACCCCCGTTGTCGCCCAAACCGATACAATTGGATAACGGAAAACAGCGCACTGGTGATACCGCCCTATGACGCGACAGTATCGAGCAAGCGATAACAGGCCAGCCCTATTACGCGAAATCAAGCAACTATACTCCGCGCAGTCGATCACTGCGTCATTCCGGATGACTGCGGCACCGTCATCGCCCACTTCTCGTTTTTGGAGCGCGACCAAAGTCTTTTCTTGAAATTACGACATGCGGATTGCGTCCCCGCCTCATCGTTCGCTCGAACGAGCCGCTTTTTTCATTCTCCCGGATTCGACCTCCAGCGTCTCGGGACGCATCTGTGCAATGAGATCGGATCCAACTCGTCTTCCAGCTCTGATCGCCTCGAGAGCGTCGTATCGCTAATGCTCGGTTCCTTACGGCGTCAACTCTGCATCGAGAGATATCTACCGCCGTAATACTCTTGCGCGGCTTTCCGACACACTGCCTCGTAGAACTCGTCCGCGTCTTCGATTGCATAACCAGCGCCAGCGAAGCAGCCTCGTGCCACCTCGTGGAGCGTATGCCTTATTGACGTCGTATCGTCGTATACGGCGTTAAGACACGCGACGATGACTACGACCTCCTCCTTCGAAAGGCGCGGCTGGCCACTCATCAAGCGCGCGTGATTGATGCAGGCGACCGCGTTGGCGCACGTGAACGAGTCGCCCAATCCCGAGCAGTCCTCGAACCCATTGCTCTGCTCGTTCAACTTGACGTGCGCGATGGGCAGATATTTCAAGTCATCCATCTTAGCGTAATTCAACTCCTCGCCTGTCACGCGACCATGACGCGACCGCCTCTCCTGGAGCCAGCCGTCGAGTTGGTGCAGATTCGGCCCAACCCAACTTTTGTTGCGTTTGAGCGGGTTCTTATTTGGATCTTCAAACATAAAAGTCGCATCGAGCCTGCTGGTTTCCGCCCGTGACAGCCAGCCTTGCTCCGACAGGGTCTGCATCACGACGTTCTCAGCGTGTCCCCAATGCTCATCCGCAGCGTAGACCTGCCTGAAGTTCAGGATGGCTTGGCCGGCCGCGAACTGGACCTCCTCTCCGAGACCGCAATCCTTGTCGAGCAGCGCCTCGAGCCTCTCGATACATCGCTTGAAAGTTAGTCCCTTCTCGCTCTGAATGGCATCGTGGAAGTGCTGCATGCCCTTGTTCACGAACGGTTGCGTGATTGATCTTGAGGTGTAGCCGTAAGCACCAGTTTCCTCGTTGAGCACGCCCGTCAATGCGTACTTGTTCTTTTTGTCGTATAGCGGGCTCTTCGTAAGGTCCGGATCCTTCGGCACTTTCGGTGGCCTGTACTTGGCCACGCACTCATCCTTTACGAGATGACCCTTCATACAGCTCAGGTTCCGCACAAGAGCCGTGCGCGCCTCTGTGGAATCCACCAAGCGACCAACGTGTATATAGGTCGCCGCCCGGTAGTCGATCATCGTTACGAACAGGTTGTTACCGCAGGTACGGATTGGATTGAGGGGACGCTCATTGAGGCGCCGAGTGTCAGAATCGGCAGCGTGATACGACGTGTAGTACTCCCTTGCCTTCGCCTGAGCCAGTCTGAGCCGTTCGTTACTGGTGAAGCCCTTCTTCCCGTCGTGCAGTGATGTCGTAGAAAGGAAGAAGTTGTTTGCGACCTCATTATAGGCGTAGCCCGCGCCCGCGAGATACAATCCGTATTTCACTGCGCGCGCAACGTTTGGCCCGTCTCCGCTCCTGCCTTTCCCTCCGTCTTCATTATTCGTTTCCCTCCCGACCTGCCGCACCACAGAGCTCCTCCCACCTGGAGTTGCTACACTCCGGGCACTGACCGCAGCAAGTGAATGCCGCTCTCCATGGAGCGCAGTCATCGAACTCGGGGCCTCGGCCTGTCCGCCGACGATTTGCCAAACCTGGGAGCGAAGCGCAGCAAGTGAATGGTCCGCTTGGTGAGGCGCACTGAGGACGCTTGCCCCAGCCTGTTCGCCAACGATCCGCCAAACCCGGGAACGTAGAGAAGCAAGGGAATTGCCCATTTCGCGGAACGCAGTCATCGAGCTAAGCTGTCAGGCAGTTCACGAACGATCCGCCGGCTGAGTGGCGAACATCGTCAGGGCTGGTTATTCCCAATTCACATCTCATGCTCGTCAATCACGGCCATGATGCAGGATCAACAGCACGATTGCGGCTTCTCTTGGCGCGCGCGACATTTCGGTCCGAACACGATCGACTTGATGCACCGCGAGATCCCAAGCCACCAAATGAATCGGTGGATTTTTGCCGCGTGTCTACGTTGTGCGTCGGACAATATGTTCGAGCCGCAAGCATATGAGCCCGGCTTGCTCAAACCACCTGGTCACCGCACCCATTGTAGGAGCCAATGCCGCAGGCTTATCCAACACTCTGTTAAGCGAAGCTGGACCAATCTACCAACTCCTCGTCGTGTCCACACACTGCCATGAAGCAGACCCGGCATGACCACCTCGAAGGCCCGGACGCGTCGATGCGGGCAATATATCCACCATTGCCCGCTCGTGCCTCGGACCAAGTCATCGCCCTTCGCTTCGCAAACCTGACAGGGGGGTTACCATTTATCCTCGCCGCTGGTGCTGCCGGGAACGTGCTCCCATTTCACTTCTTTGTAGGTGAAGGACCAGTCTTCCATGTTTTGAAAGAAATTGTTCTGCGGATTGATCGTCAGCGGCACATAAGCCTTGCCTTCGACTAACGTCGCGTTCTTCCAGCTTATTTTGAAGAAGTTCTGCGGCTGCGGCATTCCCCCGGGGTCGGTGCGATAGAACTCGCAAACCACATCTTCGAGCACCTCGTTTGTTGCCAGCGCCTGCCATAGCAACGGCGAGGCACGATCGAAGAACTTGGTGAAGAGCACCGGCCGGTGGTTGCGAGCGCCCGTGGCGACACCGCTCGTCGCGTCGCGTGGAACGATGATGCCACTGGTGAAAGCGACGACGGTGATCTTCCCTTGCTTGTCCGAGTCACCCTTGGCGACCTGCCCAATGCTATCCGGCTTGGAGGCATCCTTCGAGATGTCACCCTGCTTCTTTCCCTTTATTTTCAAGTAGGCTTCAAGGGACACTTTGCCCTCCTGTTTTCTGACATACACCGGCACGCGCCGGCGCGATGGATATCGCAAAATCCATGCCAAGAGCGGTGGCTATCCGCTACCAAGTATCGCGAGCCTTCCCGATCCGACGGCACAGCGCTGCGCGGTCGTCCAGACACCGGCACCATCGAGCGACGACATCGTCGCGATCGTGACAACGAGCTGTCAGGGCGTAACCGCGCCGACGTGCTTCAATTGACACGAGACATCGAGAAATGCACGCGTGGCAACGTCGAGGACGGCCCGCCCGGTCACACCGTAACCCGTGCCGTTATCGACAACGACACTGCCCTTCAGCGCGTAGACTAGCACCGCGCGAGGGCCGCGTTGTTCCTGCCCGAGACAGTGCGTAGACAATTTGAGGCGCAATTCTCGTCCATCACGAAGCCGTTGCGACCGAATGCCATCGGCCGATGGCGGCGGCATGTCGATCGATGCTGTCGGCAAGATGGTTGCGCGTGCCGCATCAGCGACCGCTTCCAACAGCGGGTCGATCTCATGAGTCGCTGGACGCCAGGCGGTCATAAGGCGCCAGAAGGTGACGCAGGTCCGTCGTAGATTTCGATCGAGGCGCCAGATTGCGACTTGAGGCGATTGAACAAGTGCGTGTCCGAAGTCACTCCTCCCTTCATATCGGGGTTGTGGACCGCCCCGATCACGACTGGTCGGTCAATGTCGCCGTTCAAGTAGCCGACCATGACTTCCGTTCCTGGCACCAACGGACAATGCAAGCCGGTTTGATTCGGACCTACATAAGGTTCGAGTTTGCGCACGTAGTCGCTGCCAGCGCCTTTCGCCAGTTCCTCGGCGAATGTAAACTGCAGCCTGTAGCGTCCCTGGTCGTCAATCTCGGCCCGCCCATTCCAGGCTTCTCCATCGACCGTGGCGGTGTGAAGGCCGACGCCCAGAGGCACAGGCGTCATCGCAACCGGTCGATAAGGCACGTCCGAGCGGATGCAATGGACCATGTTCTGGTAGGCTCGCCCATTCTGCATGGCTGCATGGAATCCAGTCGGGGCCGGGCAATAGGCCGAGTGATCCGCGGCGATAACGAGATACTTGCCATCGAAGCGGGGATGGCCCTCGAGTTCGAAGATGACGCCAGCTCGCAGCTCCGGCGCGTCGCTGTGAGCGATGTACATTGTCTGGCCGGCGCAGATCTGTTCGACCCGGATCCGGGCCAGGGCGGTCGCTTCGGCTTCGTTCGCAAAATGCCCACCGAAGCGCGAGGCCTTGCCCACAAAACCGCTGCCTTGCCCGACCTGCTGATCGACAGAGACGACGGAAGGCACCGTTTCATTATAATCGCGGAACGCGATCGTCTTTGTCGAGAGAACCCGGCGCTGTCGGAACGAGCGAACGGCGCTTTCGTCGACGCTTCGCGGTGCCTGCCGCTCGTGCGCGCGCGCGTAAAGAATCCTCGACTTATCGCCGAACTTGACGTTGGGAAAGGCCAGATTCTTGTCGCCAAAAACGACGGTTTCACCGTCCTCTTCTTGCTTGAAGAAGTAGAAAATTCCATTCCGTTCGCAAAGGCGCGAAATGAACGTCAGATCACTTTCGTTGTATTGCACAATATAATTTCGCTTCGGATAGCGATCAAGATTGTATTCGCTGGGAATTGCGATGCTCACTTTGCCCAACTGCAATTTGATGATGTCCTCGACACCCACGGGTTGGTCAGGGCCATAAATGCGGCTTGCAACGGAGAGCTCGGCGACCGCAAAGCGCGGTCGCAGGACAAACTGGAGCACCCGCAGGTCGGTCACCGTAGGGTCGAGTTCCTCGATTTGGGCGCACAGGCCCGAGGCAAGCCATCGCCCACATGCGGTTTTGACAGACAGCGTGGCGCGCTCGCCAATCAAAGAGCTGGTATCGACATCGCTCGATGTCGTGGCGTAAATCACGTAGTTAAACGGCAAGGAAATACACTCCGTGCCCTCGAAACCTTGGACGTTGAGCTCAATGCTGCGCTTGCCGCGAATGTCCAGGTCAATGCTGAGATTGGATTCGTTGGTCATCGGCGCACCAAATCAACTGCGGCAGTGCTAACAACGCTTGCCACAGTGCCGCGGAGCAAGGGGCCGCCTGGGAGCCCAAAACACCTAGTGCAAACGATATCTCACGTTCCCGACCCGTTTTACGACGGCAGCAAGCGCCGACAACGGAGGCAGACTCGGGACGATCGAGGACCAGGCGAACTCGCCGACAGGCTCGATACGGTCGCGTCGATGCCTGAAGCGAGCCCGCCGTTCCGCGGGCGAAATGGTAGGCGGCCAGCCAGCCCGACGTCAGTTTCTCGTTGCCATGAATAAGGTATCGCGATTGGCTGGCGCCGCATGGTGCACGTTCCAACCGTGCATCTGGCGTCCTTGATTGTGAAGAGTTCATCGCCTCTCCAATGCTCCGAGCGCAAGACGCATCTTGCGGTGATCTTTGCCCCTCAGCAAGGGACCGACAGCCGGGTGGTGCATTTCGAATTGGCTCCGGCACTAGCATTGGCCACCTCGCGTCATTGTTGTGAGCCCAATCGACTGGCCCATGCACCTGTTGCGTGTGGCTCAGGTACGGTGGGGATATGTCGGGCTTCCTTCTCGAAAACGATGCGCGTGGGTTCAAGGGAAAGCGAGCGTCATTCGCCCAGCGGTTCGTGGACTCTGTGCATCGGTGTTTCTGCATTTCAATAGCAACAGTTGTGCCAATGGGCATTTCCTCTTTGAGCTGCTGTTCAGGTTCTGAAAAGCTGCGGTTTGCCAGATTAGTGTTCTCAAGCTGACAAGGCCGGCGCGACTGTCAGACACCCCACAAGGAGTCAAGCTGGCCCAAACCCCAAGGTTCTTTTGCTGCATCACATGATTTGTCGATCGGGAAGAACCGCTACTTTTGAATAACCGACTAGCCCGAGATGATCGGCAAACGACATTCGACGCTGGAAGATGCGTCTTTGACGGGTAATGGCGATGCTGCTTGCTGCTACCACGCTGGAAATAGCGTTACGGGTCTGAGAATTGCCCAGCAAAAGGGCATGTCGACAATGGTCGTAACCGAACAGACGCTCCAGACTGGTCTGTTTCACTTCCCGGCATCGCGCTCGAATTGGATATCTTCTCCCAGCCTAAGCATCTCAGAAAGGCGCGACGCGCCTTACGCTCGTAAGAGGGGAGCGTTATGATCAGTTCAGGCGCGGCGCCGAAGATAGTTCAGGCGCGGCGCCGAAGATTGCGTCTCCTGTCTTCGAACCGATTTGGATGGCCGTGATAACTCCAGAGCTACCGAGGACGCGGACATTACGACGCGAGAGGACGCCCACGGAGTGCCGGACAAAGGAAAGGGATCCAAGCGGCAGAGCGTGGGCGGCAGATGAGCCGCGGCGTGAGCCTCTCGTCTCTCAGCGATTGCCTTCTATGAGCGAACGCGAGAACGGGTATCAAGAAGCCCAGATGATTGTGGTCGTCAGAGTTCTCGTGGTCATCGCGGCATGTATGGCCCAGCGAGCAAGTATGGGCTGCGGGAAGATTGATCGCCGAAGGAGCGACGGCAAATCGCGCTGCTTTTCAATTTTAAGGCATCGGGCTCAACCGAACTCACGTAACATGCGCGCTTCGGATCGAGCGAACATGTCTCAACGCTGCAATTGCACATTTTTCGGAGGTTCGCGTGAGCGACAGCAGCAGCGGCTCCAATCAGTGGCCGCGCCCCTATCAGGTGGATACGCAACTCTATGGCGACTTCTGGAACTGGCTTGCTGCGAAGCTTCCGCGCCGCCGCTCCTACGGTGCCGCCCTGGCCGCAGGCGATATATACGACTTCCTCGCGTGGATCCGCGAGACCAACAGACCCCCAATGGCCGACCGGATTGCGCTGTCATCGTCGGACGCCGACGTGCAAGCCTATGCAGCTGACTATATAGGGCGCGATGTACCGCTGATGGGTGGGTTTCGTGACCGCCTGCTGAACTTGCGAGATATGCTTCGGGACCTGCAATTTGAGAACTGGGCTCGTGAAAGGAACTTGATGTTTCAGGCCATTGAGGGGGCTAGGCCATCGTCGTCGGACAGCCGTCGCAGCTCTACCACCGATAGCGGTAGCATCCATACCACCGACAGCAGCAGATCCAATCGGGGACCCGCCCCTTATGACGTGGATTTGCCACTCTATGAGGACTTTTGGAATTGGCTTACTGAGAAGCTCCCGAACAGTCGCTCCCGCGGCGCCGAACATGCCGCTGACGATATGAGCGATTCCCTCAGGTGGATCCGCGAGACCAACAGACCGCCAATGGCTCACCGCATTGCGCTGCCGTCGTTGGATACGGACATACAAGCCTATGTACGCGACTACATAGGGCGCGACGCACCCACGATCGGCGGGTTTCGTAACCGTCTGCTGAATTTGCGAGATATGCTTCGGGATTTCCACCAGGTCCAATTCGAGAACTGGGCACGTGCGAGGGGGACGATGTTTCAGGGCTTCGGAATTGCCGGGCCACCGTCATCACCACTGGCACCACCCACAATGCCGTCGGGTGGACCGATCCTTACAGCCGGCGCAGAGGCTAACCCGGCACGGCGTGACTTCGGAGTTTATGTCCTCCCCGGTTGGCGAGGCGGCATTGCTCCGGACCCGCTGATCGCCGAATTGCGAGAAAGCGGCCTCCTTCCGACGTCATTGCGGCCACAAAGTGTGCTTATCAACGGTGCACGCTATGCTGCGCTATTGTGGCCAGGTCGGGCGCCCGTAACGCCAAATAATCCGCAAGGCGAAAACGTTATCCTCACGCCTGGATACAGGGAATTAGGGCTCCAACCTCACCCTCGAGTTGAGCCGATGAACCAAATCGGGCCATTGCCCGATATCGCGATATCGGAGAGAGTGCCGGCCGTAACTGGATCCACGGCCCGCGCGTGGCCGACGCCCGCCTGATCAGCGTACTGAGAGAGTTCAGACTGCCGCCGACCCGTCAGGTCCCAATGCGTCGGCCGTGAAGAAGCTTTCAAACGGTTGATCTGGGGTCGATTTTCTGGGCGAGAGGGTTGTTGAGATTGCAAGGTTTTGGGGCTTGAGGGCTCGGAAGCTTGCAATTTCGTTTTTGGATTCCCTAGAATCGCGAGCCGTGATTGCGTCGTTGCATCGGAGGGCACGATGCGACCCAAGGATCGACGCGACACGGGACAGACCGATCTGCTGCGCTCGCGGCTGGACGCGATCATTGATATGGGCCACCCGCTGGTGAAGCTGGCCGGGACGATCGACTGGTCGTTCCTCGAGCAGAAGTTCGGAGCGGTCTATGAGGACAAGCCGGGGCGCCCCCCGCTGCCGACGCGGCTGATGGCAGGGCTGGCCATTCTCAAGCACACCTACGATCTCTCCGACGAGGTCCTGTGCGAACGCTGGCTGGAGAACCCCTCACATGGGGAATTGGGTGTCAAGACAAGATGCACCTTTTTCCAACGCCTCATCCGATGGCTCAGGCTTTTGTTGCGCCAAATCATAGCCGCGACCTTCCCGAAGCCCTTGATCAATCCCGCCTGAGATCATGGTTCTTCACGGACGACCAATGCCCCTTTTTCTACATCCACCGCGAGCGATACACAGCCGAATCGAGGCCCGACGGCCGCATCCTTGTCATCCATCGACTCTAGGCTTGCCAAGGGGACGCGCTGGCTGCGACCAGAGGCATCGGCTACCCCCACCATCGATAGAGCCAGCGCGGGCAGGCAAGCCGCCGGACGAACTCACTGACGGTGTCGATCCGGTCGCCGCGGTTGAGGGCAAGGCCCGAAGCGAGCACCCGCCATTGCGCTGACGAAATAGTCGGCGGCGGAGCCGGTGTGAGATTTGCGTTAAGTGCCTCGTTGGCTGGCCGCTGCGCATAAGGGTGGTTGCCAGTCAGGGTCAGATAGGCGACCACTGCGAGAGAATACACATCGTCGCTTTCTGTCCGTGGCTCACCCATCAGCATCTCCGGCGACGCATAAGCCGGTGTCAATAGTCCAATGTCGTCGAGCAAAGTGGTGGCCCTGTCGCGTTGCGGCGGAGGGTCGAGCATGAGGACTGTCCCAAAGTCTACAATCTTGATTTCGCCGGTCGAGGTCATGAAGATGTTTCCCGGTTTGAGGTCGCCATGGACGATCCCTAGACTGTGCATGTGAACGAGGCCCTGCCCGACGGCGCGGACGATCTGAAAGGACACGGAGGGTGACAGCGGCCGTCCCTGACGATCGGCCAGGACCTGCGCCAGCGAGCGGCCCTTCAAGAGCTCCATGACCAAGTAATGGTACTTGCCGTCGTAGTCGGAATCGTAGATCCTGACCAAATTCCGGTGTACGCAGTCACGCAAAAGACGCGCCTCGCGGTGCAATAGCTGTACTAATTTCTGGTGCATCTTCGCATGTGGTTGGATGACTTTCACTGCGACTTCTGGACTTTGTTCACGCGCCCACAGGCCGGTCCGATCGATCGCACGATAGATGGTGCTGGTACCGCCCTCGCTAATAACCTCTGCCAGGTCGAAACGGCCGCCGAGCACGTATCCCGAGGGGACCTCACTCACAGCACAACCTCAAGTAGGCATTCTATGATCGCACTCATGTCGTTGGTCGCCTGTTGCGCAAAAGCGCAAGGCAGGACCCCGCCCGTCGGAACGTCGACTGCCAATAATCCGCTGAACTCATGATACGGTGTTGCCGTTACGATCTAATTGCGGCCTACCTGGAACGTGTCACCTGCTTACTCATCGCCACCAGGGGCGGCGTACCAGCATTGCGGCGGACCTCACCGCTCCCACCAAGATGCCGCCAGCGGCATATGCTCGCCTCCTGCCTACAAAGCTGAGAACTCTCCTATCATAGGTGATCCGGACATCGGAACGAACGAAGGACACCCAAGCTGAACGGATTGCTTACACTTTCCGCCCGCAATTCATAGGTCACGTCAGGCCGGTCGGGTCGTCCGATCGTGATCGTGAAACGGTCGGGAGCGCCACGCGAGGTGGGTCGCGAGGCATCGATGAGACGGAACAGAGCCCAAGGGCCTGAGCGCTCAATCCTCTCCTCGGTTCCGTCCAGAGAAGCAAGGGCGACGGAGGCCGTGCTTGCATCGGTTCGACTCGGCCATTCAAGGTCGTAGGCACGGGGCGCCTCGTGACGATAGACGATCTCCTTGCCATCCATGACAAAAGTCGCGCGCAGAAGTTTAGAGGCGAGATAGACGGGCTTGATGCTGAACTTCACGGCCGGAGCGGAACCCGAGCCGCTGAAAAAGGACATGCGAATCTCTCGCGCGCGTTGAAATTGAGCCAGGGCATCGGCATGGATCGGCGCCGTCGCGCCGTCGATAGTTGCCAGCCCAAAGCCGGTTCTGCCCTCGATGACGAATGGCGACAGGTACTTCTGAAAAAAATCATCGAGGATACCGCCAGGGCGAAAGAGATCGCTGAAGTCCTTTAAGGTTACGTCCTCGGTCGCGGCCGCAAACAATGGATAACGCTGGTAGACGCCAGCCTGGCAGATCGGCACCACCTCCCGTGTCCACACGGCATTGACGTGACCGTGTGCCTGTCGAAGCAAGACGCTCCATGTCGAGAGCGCGATGTCGTTCATGATGGTACGAACCAGTTCGGGCCGTAGCGCTGAGTCAGCGCGCAAGATGCCGAAGGCATCGTTGCTCGGATCCTTGATACGTCGCTGAAAGAGCTGAAATGCGGCCTGGCCGGGATCGGGCGCGGTCGCGATGTTGGCCATCGTTGCATACAGGCCGCCGAAAAGATCGCGGATGTGATCCATGCTGGCCGCCTGTCCCGAGGCTCCGCCTATGCCCAGTTGGACGAGAGGCCGGAAGGCTTCGGTGATCCGTGTTCCCGGCCAGGGGGCGTCGCCGAATGCCGCTGAGAACACGGCGGCCGTTGTCTCCCCCACCTTCGCCGCGGTCTGCTCTCCGGGTGGAGGCAGGTTCGTATTGTCGCGTACGAGGAAAATGATCTGCTGCAGTGCGCTTTCCGGGCCGGCCAGCCCACGCAGGATCGCCGATGCACGCTGCATATCGTCGAATTTGACGATGCGGACGCGGCTCAGCGCGCTTGTCCAAATACGAATGTAATCGGCAACAT
This sequence comes from Bradyrhizobium oropedii, assembly GCF_020889685.1. GTDB lineage: Bacteria > Pseudomonadota > Alphaproteobacteria > Rhizobiales > Xanthobacteraceae > Bradyrhizobium > Bradyrhizobium oropedii. The sequence goes on along the minus strand of NZ_JACMYO010000083.1, from coordinate 22,406 downwards.
AGCGATCGACGACCTTGCGCACGATCTGTTGCGTATCGGCCGCGTCGAACGAGCCGTTGGCAAGGACCCAGTCGCCGCTTTGCTCGTCCTGGACAATGAGTGGAAGGCGCGGCAGCAGGAAATCGATCAAACCATCCCGTGTGAAGATGCCCGGGATGATCGCAGTGCCGCCCGACGAAGGGAGATCCTGCTGACCAATTGCGGGGAAAACAGCTTGGGGCTTTATCTCCAGCTGGCCGGCTCCCAGCAGACTGACCATGTCGATTGGCCGGAGCTGCGTGTTCTCAGCGCCTTCGCGCAAAAGCCGGGCGTAGACCTGCTCGACGAGCGGACGTTCCATCAGCCGCAAGCCCGCCGCAATCACGAATTTCCGGCCGCTCGTGATGGGTTTCGGCAGCAACTCGATAAGACGTGAAAAATGCTCCTGCAGTTCGCCAGCTGATATCGTCTCGAGCGCAAACGTAAGCGCCACTTCACTGCGCATAGCCTGTTCGACTTTGCCGCGATCGAAATGCCTCGGATCGCCCAGCATCAAATAGATGCGGAACATTTCCTTGGTTTGATCCAGCAGAGTATCGTTGCCCGACCGCAATAGCGCATCAATCCGAACGGCAAGCCTTCCAGCAAAAACAGGCAGCAGGCGGTCGACCAGAATCTGGTCATAGGTTTGTTGCGCAGCTGGCGCGAGCACCGGGGCGGCCGAAATCCCGAGACCGCCAAGCCATGCAAGCCAAGTGTTCTCGCCAGCTGCCAGACACAGCCGGCGCGCGGAATTGAGGGTGGGCAGGAGCTTGACCAGATCCAGCGGCTCGCGTACCTCCTTGAGGCGCGCTTGCAGTGTCTGTGCGGCCATTCTGGTTTCAGCGATGCGTGCTTCGCTGCGAGCGAATGCGTCGTACCACTGAGTCAGCGCGGCGACCGCCAGTATGACTGCCGCGAGGTAGCCACCGCAGTGCACGATCGCGAGCTTGCGTTCGAGTTTGAGATTGCGACCGACCAGCCCCTGCTCAGCGAAGATCACGTCGGTCAGCAACTTTCTGATGAAGAATGTCTTTCCCGGCCCGATGGACGGCGTGGGTGGGCTAGCGTGCACACCGAAATTCCTTCTGATCGCACCGCTCATCGTCTCGATCGGCACTCCTTCCTGAGCAGCGCTAGTCAAGTAGACCCCGCGCAGCATCGGTTGCACTTGCACTTCGAATCGGCTGGGCCGGAAGATCTCGCTAACGAAGGCGCTGACCGCGGTCCGGATGCTCCACAATTCTTTCGGGAACATATACATCATTGCACGACGGTCATGATTACGTTCGTCATGCATGCGGAACGCCAAGTTGGCCTCGAGTCGCTCGGCAAGTTGCTGAATCTCGAGGGTTACGGCGTCGTCGATGTGATCGCCTGGTCCCTCGAGAGGAAAGGTCTTGCCCCAGACCTGGGCACGACCATCATGGTCGAGATCGTCGAAATACTCGGTGAAGCCAGGTACCAGATCGCATTTGGTTACCAGGACATAGACCGGAATACGCATTCCAAACGTCTTGGCGAGCTCCTGTATCCGCGAACGAATCGACTGGACAAGCCTGCGCCGGTTGTCATCGCTCGATAAGAGATCGCGCAGGCTAATCGCAACCAAGATCCCGTTGATCGGTCGCCGGCGCCGATGCATGGTAAGAAGATCGAGAAAGCCGTGCCAGGCCGCGCGATCGACCTCGGCATCCGTATCCTGTGTCGTATAACGGCTTGCCGTGTCGATAAAGACTGCCTCTTCGGTGAACCACCAGTCGCAGTTTCGCGTGCCGCCGACGCCCGCCACTGGATCGACGCCGAGCCGTTCGGCCAGCGGAAACTCGAGGCTCGAGTTGCGCAGGATCGTTGTCTTGCCGGCGCCCGATGGTCCAATGATGATGTACCAGGGCAACTCGAACAGATAGCTCGGTCCGCGCTTGCCGGCGAACACTGTATCGCGCAGGACCTTCAGCGCGTCCTCGAAGCGTCCACGGATGAGATCGATCTCCTCCTCGCCACGATTTTTGGAGGTCGTGATGAGGGCCTCGCTCGCCATCAATGACTTGATAACGCGTCGGTTAGCACGGTGCGCCAGCCAGTAACGGACAAGGATGATGACGAGGACCGTCAGGGAGAGGCAGCCGATTGTGGCCGCGCGAACTGCCTTCGAAACCAGCGGATGCTGATCGAACAGGTCAAAGTGGGGGCCGCCGAACCAAATCATCGCGTCGACCAGCAACAAGGTGACCAGCGTGATGATGCCTCGAACCGAAAAGAGGGCCGCGAATCGAGCGCCAAACACCTGCACCTCCTCTTTAGCGTGGTCCGGACTGGCCGATCATGACGAGCAGCTGCTCAACGGGCGCGAGTTCGTCCGATAGACGCCAACGGAAGACACCGTAGCCGATCAGCCCACTGACTGCTGCGGCGGTGAAGATGATCCATAACGGCATGTAGCGACGCACCCGCGTACGTACTTTGGCGCCGCGCCATCGGATCGATAGTTCGGCCGGTGGTTCGCTCGTATAATCCCGCAATAGACGCCGAACGTCGGAACGCAGGTCTTCAAGCCGCTCGCGGCCTCCTTCCACCACGCGATATTTGCCCTCAAACCCCATCAACAAGCAGATGTTGATGAGCTTGAGCAAGGCGAGATACTTGGCCGGCTTTGCCTGCACGCGTTCGAGTATCTGGAAAACCTTCTCGCCACCCCACGTCTCGTTATGGAACTGGTTAAGCAGACTGTTGTCACTCCAGGCGCTCTCACGGCCCCAGCGCGTGGTCATCACCGCTTCGTCCAGCAACGCGCATATCACATAACGGGCGGCTGTGACATCGCTGTCGCTCACCTGATCTTTGGCCACACGCGCCTCGAAGCGGCGAATTTGCTCGACAATTACGCGACGCAACACGCCTATATCGGCTTCGTCGACGATGCGAAGCTGCGCGACGACCGAAAAGAGCGGTGTCGCGGCCGCGACCAAGACGTCCTCCACTGCCTTTGGCTCGAACAGGCTTTGCACGACGATCTCGGCATGGTTCGCTGCCCACACCTCGTCGGATTCAGATACAGGCGACGACAGAGCGCCTGTCGGGAAGGCGATATTCGGCGCAACGCAAGCGGAGGATTGCCCCACTTGAGTGTTACGAGCCGGACCGACTGGCCTGCGTCCGATGACTGTCGGTTCATCCATGTGTTTAGGGCCCGTCACGTACGTTGCCCGCGGATGGCCCAGAACTCGAGGTGGAGATCCGAGTAGTCACCGCTGACGTGGAAAGCAAAGGCCGCCGAGCGCGGCAGGATGCGCCAGAGCTCCACCGATTGGTCCAGCTCGAAATAGACGGCATTCTGGATGTAGGGCAACTCGCGCGGCGCCACAGCGAGCGCGTGAATCGGAACACCCGGGAGCTGAAGATTGACGAGATCACGAATCTGCTCGACCGAGCCTACTTTCATCTGCGCCGGAAGCTGGTTGCGCAACGCCTCGCCCGGTACACTAGCCACAGCGACGAGAACGAACCTAGAGTCCTGGAACAAGGTGCGGTCGGTGATCAGGCCGGTCAGAATGCCATAGCCTCGGTCCTGCAAAGGAAGCGATATTGCGGCGTTCTCGATCACAATAGACAGCAGTCTACGCAGGATATCACTCAACGGCGTGAAGCAGCTTTCGAGATCCTCATGCCGATAGGAAGGCATCACTTGCGGTTTGCGGCGATCGCCAACGAAACTCGACAGCTGCCCGGTAAGGCTCAGCAGTGCGCGGAAGAGGGCTTCAGGGTGATGCCCACGTGTTGCTGCGAAGTGGTCGAGCACGGCTTCTGCCCCGTTCACGATCGACAATGTAAAAAGATCAATTAGTCCGGCCCCGTCTGCCGTCGCGCGCGAGGGATCCGCGCGCGCAGCAAGCGCCTCTGCGCGCGTCCGCAGCAGCGATCTGGCCTCGTTCAACAGCGCGATCAGCGGCTTGGCTGCGTGGATGTCGATGGCAGGCGGAACGTAGGTGTCGGATAAAGTAATCGCGCGAGCCGGATCGATATCACGGATGCGACAGATAGGCAGCGTGATCAGATCTCCCTGTTCCTCGCCGTCAAAGATGAGATGTGTTGATAGCGACGCAACCTTGATATCGACCGGAGCCTTTTCAGGCGCGCTCGCATTCCGGATCTGAAAGACCTCCTGATCGTAGCGGTGCGCGAGCGCATCCCCGGAACAGAGGTCGCTGGCGGCCTGTCGGCGCGTGCCCGCTGCGATCTTGACCAGCAGATCTTTCGCAGCCGGTGGAGGGATTCGTCCGGTCGGAAGGCGGACATGCTCCGGCGCATAAAGGGCCGTGCCATCGGGCATAATGGCTTCAAGCTCGGTAAGTGCGACTTGGCCAAGCGCCAGAAGATTACGATCAAGGGCAATTTTTCGAATGCCCCAGCCGTAGCCGACCAGACCAGAAACGCGGTTCTCGACCAACTGCTCGATCCAGCGGTCGTATTGCTGAAAGTGCTGCGGACGCACCAACATGCCTTCGGACCAGATCGGTTTGCTTGTCGCAGACACTAGGCGCCTCTTCGCTGACATTCCAAAGGTGCATCTGCCCGGCTATTGATCACGGCGGACCGGTCAGAAGATTTTCCACCAGTGTCGGCTAGCTTCCTGCTCAATGCTCACAGCCCGAGCAGTCAATTTTACCAAGATTCTGTTGTCACGATCGGGCTTGATTTCGGCAGTTGAGCGCCACTGGGCATCGTTGCCCGCGCGGAAGCCTGCGATCACGCCGACATTTCGGGTCTCGATCGGCGTATCGCGCTCGAAGTCGACCTTGTCGCCGGGGGTCAGCTCGACCTCACGCTTGGCCACCAGATCCGGCCCAAGCCGCTTGGTGTCATCGTCGAACAGCTCGAAAAACTGCGCCTGGGTGAAGGTGGTCGTCGACTTCAGTTCGTAAATGCGCACAACGACCGGCGACGGCTTGCCGTGCGCGTTCGGATTGACGAGTTCATCGGCCTCGATGACGAACTTGATGGGCGTCGTCTTAGACGTCTTGTCAGTCGAACAATTAGTGGCTGCAGCGGCCATCAGCAACGCACCGCCAACGACGGACAAACAACGGACTGTGTTCGGCGACGCCATTACGCCGTCTTTCCTTCATTCCGGCCGGGTTCTGAGCGTTGCGTTTCGTAGCTTCGGGCAAATTCTTCTGCGATATAGGAGCGCGCCGTTCGATCAATGTCACCGACCATCGATGCGTGCAGCTCCACAAATCTGTCCCACAACTTCGCCTTATTGAGGCGAGCGCCGAAAAGCCCGCTGATTGCACCGTCGCTCTCGATACGCTGGGGGCTCATGTGCGTGAGCACATTGCTGACCGCGCCTCTCATTGCCGCCATTGCCGCGACCTCATGGGCTTTGATGTCCTCGAATCCTGCGCGCACCGACCGGGAGAGCAACCGGAATCCGCGATCCTTTGCGAGCACCTCGCGGAGGACATGACTGCTGTTGGTGAACTGTACTGCGTTGTCATTCCCGGCACGTGTCTGCGCCGGCCCGATTTGGCACTCATTTTTGAGCATAGCCCACGCCGCCAGTATCGAATGCAGCCCGTTCGTCATCTCGGCGACCGCATGGCCGAGTTCGGCAAAGAACTCTCGACGCTGTGCTGGCGGCACAAGATCCGGATTGCAGCCCAGCGCATTCCAGAACGCCTGCAGTTCGTCTGTGTCGGATGGAGCGTTCGCAGGCAACGGCGGAGCACCGCTCCTTGTCGCGGTTCTTGTCTCAGGAGCGCCGACCACTCGCGGCGCAGCAGTTTCCTTCAGTCTCAGCAGCAGCCGATCGAGCTCCCGCTCATCGGGCGTCGGCGACCCTGAACCAGAATTCCGCAATTTCCCGAGGTGATTCGTCGCAGAAGAGGCGGTCGGCTTAGGCGCGATCCGGAGCGCTTCGTTCGGCTCATTGAGGCGCGCTTTAGCTCGCTGCGACGACACCGATGGCATGCGGCGCGAGACCGGTCCCGGCAACAGATCGCCAAGATCGAGATCCTCAGGGATGATGGGCGCAGGATGGCCATTCGACAGTACACTCCTGCCATTGGAGGGGGCAGAGGGCAGCGGTTTGGATGGCTCGATAAATGGCGTGTCGACCGATGACAACGGAATTGATCCGACATTTGCCGAAGGCGCGTGCGAGGACGGCCTCTGGGTCGTGGCAGCGCTCGACGGTCGCCGAGGAAGATCCGCTAGTGTCGGATCCACAGCCTCGATGTCGCTGCTGAGCGGCTTGTCTCCGGGCAAGGATGGCGGATGAGGTGCCTGCGGCTCGCATTGTGCCGCTGAATAGAAGATCGGGCGCGGCCCAGTCACCACTGAGAAATCGGGAGGAAGGTGCGCATCGCTTACCGACGGTGCGGCAGTCGGAACGGTTGCAGTTGCGGGCTCTTGGGTGAGTGTAGGAGACGGCAACCTCGGCGTCGTACGGCCGACACACACCGCTTTCGACCCCGTCAAGCCTAGCCGTTGACGTTCCTCGACAGGATCGTCCTCGATCATGACCGAGAGGACGTAATTCGCCAAATATAGCGTATCGCCATCAGCTAGCGGCGTGGTATTGCCGCGTCCCAGCGGGGCGTCCACCGTGTTGATGTAGACACCATTGGTGCTTGTATCGGTGATCGTGAAACCGATGCCATTGAATGCAATCAACGCGTGGTGTCCTGACAGCGTGTTGGTTGGATCTGGAAGCCGCCAGTAGCAACCGCGCCCGCGACCGATGGAGCCCCCTTCAGGTCCAAACGCCTGCCTTGCGTAGCGGCCCAAGGGCTCGGCGTTCTCTCCGAGGACTCCGAGTGTCAGATGCATCCCGCACCTTCAGGCTTGCTCGCCGGCACAAGTGGTCATCCGAGCGTCCCATTGAAATTGCCGTGGCGGCAGCATTGCTTTCGACTGAACAGCATTGTTGCTGGGCCGATCGATTGTCTCATGCGCCGGTTGCGCAAGGCGAAAAGGATGGTCTCTTCGTTCGCTCAGCTGCATCGGAGACCGCGCGGGCTTTCTCTCTCAGAAACAAGGCATGCGAACTCAAGCAAAGGAGCGCATCGGTCGTCTTACGCATCTACGTGCACTCCGCCAATTAATGTTGCCAGATTTCGATAGCAACGGTCGTGCCAACGGCACCTCCAACCTAAGCCACTGATTGAACATTAAGAATTTTTGGTCCGGCGAATGACGCCGTTGTTCTCAAACTGACAGAGGCTCGTGCAGTCGTCAGACACCGGACAAGGTGAACCCTCAGACGACTTTTTTGACTACACCGGCCCACTGTTGTCTAGCTATCCTTGACCAAACGAACAGCGGCAGCTTGTCGAGCCAATATGGCGTCGACTTGGGCCGCCCCAGAGATGCGTCGCCGCTTGCGGCAGGCAGTGTATTCGACGACCCGGCAGTGCTTGCGTCTTGAAACGAGCGGGCAGAAGTCTGGTGTCCCCGGCAAGTTATTGCAGACGCGATGCGGCACCGAATTCTGCCCCGGAGCTCGCACATTGGAGTTCGACATCGACGGCATCGACATAGGAGACCTTCTTTTCCGCGGGCAGATTTAGTTTGTCGCCATCCAAAAAGAATGCAGATGCGGTGCGAGTGTAGAGCCCGGTCGGCTTCTGCTTCACGAGGTCTGCGTTCTCGTCCTCTTTCTCGGCGGCGGCTTCTGGACTTACATGTCGCCAATCGGATACGAAAGCAGGAGGAGGTGTCTTCGCTCGGACGTTCGCAGCGGAGGGCCTTGCGGTCCAGAGGGGGTGTTCACAGCCAATCGCGATTCTTGACGAAAAGGTCGTCGAACAAAAGATTATAGAAGTAGATCACTCCACGCGCTGGGTAAGACGGATCATTGTAGCACAACATGTCTTCTATCAGACCAGTCAACACTATTATATGCCCGTGCCATAGTGTTTCGTTCCCGGAGATTGACGGCAAACGCAGCGCAGCCCAGATTGGCCCTCGTCCGACCAACGTTTCTGCAATAAAATCACGTGTAAATCCGTCATCTGGCTGCTTGAGCCTCTCTAATCCTTCGATGCGCGCCAACCAGTCAAACTGGTAGCCGTTGATGCCTACGTCAGCCCGCCAAGCGGAAGGTAGACCCAGCCGAGGCCCTGGGCGAAAGCAGTACGACAGCATACAAGCGCAAGCATACCAACAATTGTATTTCCCATGCGGTTGAACATTTCCGGCATAGTCTCGTCGCATATTCAATTGGCCGTCATAGCCATGTTGTTGGCCGACAAGCGGGACATCCAGCACTACGTTTAGCACCCTACAGCTCTCCCAAATTTACCAGCGAGCTGGGCAAATAGCGTGCCGAACGGCTTTAGCTCCAACCGCCGGTGGCCATGTCTACGCACACACTTGGCGCGAACGAGATGGCTCTCTTGGTCCCGGCGCGCACCGGCTCGTGGCTCGGATGGATGCGTAACATGATCTTCGCGACCTCGCGCCGGTCCGCGCTCTCTGCATCCGCATCCAAGAGGCGCATGCAGGTGAGGGCGTGCTAGCGGTCGTGAGGAGTCGACTCGGTGCGCTGGCATAGCAGCCTCTCGGTCATGGAAGCCATTGGACCGCAGCCGGTACGCTATGGCAACGTCTAACCAGGTTGACCGCGACTCGGGGCCCGTGATCCGTGACGCGCCATGATAGTCCGGTGTCCCGTCATCGCGGGTGATCTTCACCACACGCGAACAACTCGAAAACGATTACAATAGAACAAGGCTTCCGGTTTCCTTGGGCGGATCGATCCACGTCGTCCAGCCTAATTCTCCTTCGCCCAGAGTCCATTCCGGTGTCTGCCCGAGCGCTAATTCTAGCTGGAGATCCCATGCCAAGGGCTCGCGCAGAATAACGCTAATGAGACGGCAAAGGATGGCATGGCTCTCGCAACCGGGCAGCAGTGACCGAAACTGCTGCTGGTTGAGCGGGCCGAGGCAAAGCCGAAATTTGCCTACGATGTCCGGCATGGTTTCACCGGCAAGGGTATCAACGCCGAGCTCAAGACCAGGCCGGCCAAGGCGCCACTGCGCCTGCTGTGGAATGTCGATCTCGCGCCAGATGAATTCCTCGACCCGGGCTGAAATGTGGAGATGGCTGGAAATCAAGCCGGCCACAAGCTTGGCGGACCGGCCGCACAAGGCAAGGACGCCGGCATGCGGCAGCAGCCGCGCCCGCCATTCCCGTTCGTTTGCGGTGTCTTCCCCGGGCACGAGTCCAAAGAGCGTGCCAATCAGCACCGAGATCGCGTCGGTTGCGCCCTCCTCGAACCGCAAATGGTGACGGTAGTACCGCCAGATCCGCAGCAGTAGGCTGATCAGACGGTGATTAAAAAAATCAAAAAAATCGCCGAGCGATCCCATGCCGTCTGCATGCATGACCCGTTCGGCGTAGAAGGGCGGCAGCGGCGAGGAGGGACCATGCAGCCCGAGGAAGTTGACGTTGACCTCCACACGCTCGCCGGCGGCCTTGGCCTGTCTGATTCCCGCGATCTCTTCGGCAGGAAAGCCAAGCGTCGGCGCCGCACGGAAGCGCACGGCCTCCCGCGCGGGATCGTCGGTGGATCCGATCGGGGGAGCGTCGCTGAAGCGCCGCTCGAGATGCGCAACGAGCGAGAAGAACCCGAATGCCGAAAGCTCATCGCGTTCGTCGGGCGCCGTCAGAGTGCCGTGATCGATCCGCTTCTCGCTGGCCATAGGTAGTGTGCGTTGCTTTCCGTGCCGCGAACCGAAAACCGATGCAGCATATTGACGCCGGCAAACGTCGCGAAGAAGGCGTCGAGCACCGATCCAAACAGGAACAATTCGCTCTCACCACCGATCTTGCTGTCGATCACGGCCAATTCGATATTTCGCATTCGGACCGGGGCGCCACGCACCACGTGATCGGTGTCCGTGGTCGCGAACTGATCGAGGCCTTCGAGCAACAACTCCAGGCGGCGACGCGCCTGAACGTCATAGACTGCACGGAACTCGTAGCTGGCAAGGACGGTCCGCAATGTACCTATGTTGGCCATGACGCCGTAATTGCGCGCCAGATTGGCCGTCAACCGCCGCAATAAACCATCATTGACCGGTGGCGGCACTTCTGTAACGACCGCTGTGATATTAGAGAAGGTGACGGAGCGAGGCGTGTCAGAGGTCGGCAGATCCACGCTACCGACAGGCAACCGGTCGGCAATGGGTCCGTTGGAGCAGGTCAATAGCAGGGATACGACGTCGATCGGCGGATGTTGGCCGATGTCGAGCCGGTCAACGAAAGTCACGTAGTGATCGACGCCCCGGCCGACCACCGCAGGCCGGATACGCTCGCGAAAGTAGGCGCGGTTGCGCTCCGCGCCCGGCAGATCGTGGCGCAACAGGTCGAATGGCTCGAACTCGATGCGTTCGGGACGGCCTTGCACATAGCCGGTCACACCATCGACGGACCGGATGGAAAAGTTCGGCCCTCCCGAGGCAAGTACGCGGTATTCGGTCTTGGTCCGATTCAGCCGAATTGGCGAGGCCTCGTGGCTGAAGACATTGATTGCCGGCGTGCAGTTCAAGCAAATCTGTCCTTTGCCGACGCGCAACTGGGCAGGGAACGGGCGCCGAAACTCGAAGGTGAGCCTGCACTCAGTCTCCGTGTGGGCTGCGAGCGGCTCGAGACCAGACAAATCGACGTAGAGAAATTTCGAAGGATAACAGAGATACTCCTGAATGATCCGGAATCCTGCGAAGGCGTTGCGCGGCCAAGGCAGAACCGCCTCGTCATCATTGAAGCCGACTGGCGCGATCTGCGCTGAGCCGATTGCGGCCACCTGTCGATCCGCCACGGTAACAGTTCCCGCCGAGGCGTGACGGCACAGCCAGGCCAATAGGCAGCGCCCCACTTGCGGCTCCCGCTCGGTCGAGAAGAAGAGGCGAAGCCGACCATTCTTAAGACATGACAGGTTTTGCTGGCCGGTTGCTTTGATACGCAGGATTAGCCGGGCCGCACTCGTCCGGTTCTCCAGCTGAACGTCATTGATCTCCAGCGGCAGCACCTCGATTGCGTAGCAGGTGACGAACGTGCAGTTCGTTCCGTCGATCGGCCGCGAGCGGACGCTGGTCCCGGCCGGCAGGTTCAGGCTCGCGGCGCTCGCCGATGATTTCAAGGCAAAAGACAGGGTCGTGATGGGCGGCAGGGCTTGAAGATATTGCGGCCATACCATCCGCAACAGGCCGTGGACGAATTCGGGAAATTCGTCGTCGAGCTTTTGGCGCAGCCGCGCGACAAGGAAGGCGAAGCCTTCGAGCAGCCGCTCGACGTCGGGATCGGTGGCATCCTGCCCGAGAAAGGGCGCAAGCTTCGGATTGGCCAACGCGAAGTCAGCGCCGAGCTCGCGCAAATAGGACAGCTCGTCCTCGTAATAGGGATTGACGGCCACCTCCTTCAGCCCCTCACCCGAACGTGCCTCTCGAAGATCGCATCGAAGGAAATTGGCTCCATTTGAGCTTTATAATCAACCGTCGCATTGACGTGGAAGCTCAGCTGCAGCGGATTTTCGGGATCGGCATGAAAGCGGATCGACACATTCCTTAAACGCGGCTCAAATGTCTCGATCTGCTGCTTGAGCGAGTGGGCGAGCGCGCGCACTGCGTCGGCTCCCTGCCCGACCGCCTCGTTAAGGTCGGGCATGCCGAGGTCCGGCCGTGTTTCGCAGCAGCCCTGGCGCGAGTTCAGAACCCGACGTAAGTTTTCCAGAACGCTTGCCCGGAAACGGTCGAACGACACCCGGCGGGTCGCGGCTCCGTCCTCCAAGCGCTCCATAAGGCTGCGGTCGAACATCGACTACCACCACTATTGCTTGTCGAGCTTACCCTTGAGCGTCAAAGCAAAATCCGCGCCCATGTACTTCAAATGTGGAACGACGGCGATGCCGACGCGATACCAGCCCGGTTCACCTTCGACGTCCTCGACGATGATCTCCGCCTTTCGCAAAGGCCGCCGCGAGCGCACCTCTGCCGACGGATTCTCCTGATCGGCGACATACTGGCGGATCCAGTTGTTCAGCTCGCCTTGCAGCTCTTGGCTGCTCTTCCAGGAGCCGATGTTCTCGCGTTGCAGCACTTTGATGTAGTGCGCGAAACGATTGATGATGAACATATAGGGCAGCTGGCTGCCCAGCTTGTAGTTGAGTTCGGCCGCCTTGCCTTCCTGGGTGGTCCCGAAATATTTCGGCTTCTGCACGGAATTAGCCGAGAAGAAAGCGGCATTGTCAGCCCCCTTGCGCATGGTCAGCGCGATGAAGCCCTGCTCGGCTAGTTCGAACTCGCGCCGGTCCGAGATGAGCACCTCAGTCGGCACCTTGGTCTGCAATTGTCCCATTGCCTCATAGGTATGCAGATTGAGGTCCTCAACCGCGCCGCCAGACTGGGGGCCGATGATGTTCGGGCACCAGCGATACTTGGCGAAGCTTTCGGTTAAGCGCGTCGCAAACGCGAAAGCAGCGTTGCCCCAGAGGTAATTGTCGGTTTCGCCGTCTGAGGCCTCCTGGTAATTAAAAGTCTTCACCGGAACGGTCTCTGGACCATAGGGCAACCGCAGCAAGAAGCGCGGCAGCGTCAGGCCGAAATAGCGCGCGTCCTCGCTTTCGCGGAACGATATCCACTTGGCGTATTTTGGTCCCTCGAACACCGATTGCAGGTCCTTCAGACCTGCGATCTCCTCATGACGTTCGACGCCGAACATGTCGGGTGCAGCAGAAGCGATGACTGGTGCATGCGAGATGGCGGCCACCGCGCTCATGTACCGCATCAGCTTAACATCCTGGCTGCCACTGCCAAACTCGTAGGCCGATATCATGGCCGCGACGGGCTGGCCGCCGAACTGCCCATATTCTGCGGTGTAGACGTGCTTGTACAGCCCGGACTTGACGATCTCCGGGCTGTCCTCGAAGTCGGTGAGCAGTTCATCCTTGCTGACGCTGAGGATTTCTATCTTGATGTTCTGACGGAAATCGGTGCGGTCGACCATGAACTTGAGCCCGCGCCAGGCCGACTCGAGCCGTTGGAACTGGTCCGTGTGCAGCACCTCGTCGAGCTGAGCCGAGATTTTGCGATCGATCTCCGCGATCATCTGATCGACGAGCGCGTTGTTGACCTGCGCATCGGCGCGGCCTGGTTCCATGAGCTCGGCGAGGAAAGCTGCAACGCCCCGGCGAGCAAGGTCGTAACCCTCGTCGCGCGGGCTCATCCTGGTCTCAAGAAGGACCTGATCCAGCAGCGAAAGCTCAATGGCCCCTGTGCCGAGTTCGGCCGGTTGCTGCGCACTTGTGTCGGTCATAGCGCCATCCCTCCTCACGGCAGCCGTTGATCCGCTCACTCGCTCTTGCCGGTGAGCTCGCTCAAGAGCCGCGGCCGCGCGCCGTGGTCTTCGAGCAAATTCTGGATGGCCTTGCGAAAGCTCGGCACGTTCCCGAGCGGACTCTTCAGGGCGATCAGCGCCGCGCGCAGTTCAGTCAAGGCGCGCAATTCGGGAATTTGCTGTGCGACACGTTCGGGTTCGAAGTCCTTCAGGCTCTCAAACGTCAGCGACACTGACAGCTTGCCGGCCTCGGGCTGGTCGTCGAGCCTATTCTCAGCGGAGATATCGAGATTCAGTGCGTGGCTTTTGACAACCTCGTTAAAATTGTCCTTGTCGATATTGACGAGCTCGCGCTGCTCAATCGGGTGGTCATCGGTCTTTCCGGTGAAGTCGCCCAAAACCAATAATTTGAGCGGCAGCTCGACATCCTCCTTCAGGTTGCCGGTTGCCGGTTTGAAGCGGATATTGATGCGCTCCTTTGGAGCGACCGAGCTTTCCTGTGCCATATCAGCTCCTGTTAAGACTTTGTCCCTGACAAGGTCAGCTAGCGAACGAGCGTGCTCGCGCGTGCGATGTCGATGACCGCGACCCGCGTTCGGATTTGTTCGAGCGCGGCGCGACGGCGCGGCTCGTCAAGCATCTGCCGCGAGTCAGAATGTGTGATTGCGCGAAAGCGCAATTCGGCGACGTCGAGCGCAAGCTCAGGCTCCCAGCTTTCGAGGTTGCGCTCAGCGACCACCTCTTCCATGTGCTCGAGCAGCGGGATGGCAGTCGTAACGAAGCCGGTTTCGATGCAGAAACGTGCTTGAGCAAGCTGGCGCACGAACCGCGCTCGTTCTCCGCGCGCGCCATCCAGCGCACGTGACAGCTTCTCGAGGGCAGCCTGAGGCCGCCCATCGTCAATCAGCTTATGTGCCTCAACAATGGCTTCGTCGGCAGGATCACGGCCCGGCGACACGTCCGCACCACCGACGGCGGCCCAAGCACGCGTTTCCTCATCCGCGAACGCCCGGCCGTCATTGAACTGAAACGTCAAGATCCGCGGATAGCGTGTGACCAGCAGGGCTACGCTTGCGCGCACTGCCGCGGCCGCCGGCTCAAAGAGCGGCCCCATTTGCTCCAGTGCTTTCGCGGCATGCCGGTGAACGTCGAGCCAGAACGGTGACATCCAGACGATCTCTTCAGCCAAATTCAAGACATCGGCGTGCTGACCGGCCGCTATTTTGGCTTCCAACGCTGCGATATCGTCCGCAGGCGCAAATATCGCTGTGCGGCCGCCCGTATCCGGCGGCAGGGCGTCAAAGCGCATCCAGGAGCCGACACGATTGAGCAGATAAACCTTCGGGTCTGTGGGGGATGCGACGCGCCGGGCGGCCGCGGCTAGCCTCAGCATATCAGGCAAGTGGTCGATCAAGCTGGCCCAGTCGCCATCGGCGCCAGCCGATCGTGCTGCCTCCGGTGCTGCCGGTTGAGCAACCTCAACCGGCGAAGTGGATTCCGCCGGGGCAACGCCGGCCTGCTCGACAGCTGGGGCCGCCTCCGCCGCACGTTCCGTGGGCACGGCGATTGCGCGCTTGGCTTCTTCGTAGTGCGGTCGCAGCGCCCTCAACAACTCGCCCAAAGAGGCTTGCTCATTGACCAGCTTGTCGCGCAGCTGGCGATCGAGATCGGTAAGCTCCTCATAGGCGGCGAGCACTGCCGGATCGTCGGTTTCGATTGGCACATTCGCGGCTAGCTCTGGTGCAATGCGACCCGCGAGCCAATCGATCGCTCCGACCCGCGCTCGTTCCCGCTCGATCGGCGGAAAGAGACCCTCCCAATGCGCGGCCACCATGCCGCGCAAAACGCCTAAGCCGACGGCAAGGCCCTGGTATCCTCCGGTCCGAAACAGACCATAGGTGGCCCAACAGGCAACCAGAATGTCTTTCGACCGGTTCGCCAGGATATGGAGGGACAGCGTACTGACATTGCTCCAATCAACCGCAGTTGGTCCGTCAACATCCATGCGCCGGACCTCGGTTTCGAGCTGCTCAAATTCGGCCTCATCGCGAACATTCGTGCCGGCGGGGACGGGGCCCGGCACACGCGCCGCGCCGTGGCGCGTACCCGCGTCGATGTCATCTTGAACCGTCATCCGATAGTCAACCACTGCGACAGAACCATACGCGACCGCCCGTCTCGACAATCGCAACACCCGCAGCATACGATAGGCCGAGAGGCGACACTCTTGTAAGCTACCACTCCCCCTCCTTGCTCAGGCGCTGCTCGATGACGCTCCTCTTTCAAGCCTTATGCCAATTGCAATCGTTTGATTTGCAAAAGCGATTTTTCTCAGTCGGAAGCGTCCTAGCCCCGACAGCACGTTGCAAATCGGACACCAGAGGCGTTGGTGATGGACTCCTGGGTCGGCTCGGTCATTGGCCTGAAGGGCCTTAGGCTCAGGCAAGCCGCGGCACGCAGGCCCTCACCCTCGCGACACTTTGAAAGAAGATGAGACAGGATTCAACGCGTCAGGTCGAGGTTTCGTCGTAGAAACGTCTTATGAGGTAGGCGACTTTAAGGCGCACTTCCGGCTGGAAATGCAGGAGTATTCGGTGATGGCGCAGGCGCGTTCTCGCCGATATCGGAGCGAATGATGAGCGATGGTGAAGCTGGGACGTCAAGTGCCTCCCAATGCAGTGTCAATAGGACTGAGGGAACGGACGAGCCTGCTGTTGAAGCGAGTTCTTCGGCCCTCGGGGCTCACCGAGCGAGCAGCTCTGCCCGGGAGCAGATTCGCTCTGAACCGCGGGATTTGGGTGCGTCTTCAGTTGGCGTGGATCGTGGCGCACCAAGCGGCGAAGGACATGAAGCGCGTTCCGGTTCCGAGCCCCGGTCGGGTCATCGATCACCGTCTGAGCCGTCCGTGACCGACCCAGATGTCAGATCCGGTGCTGACAGCGAACACAACGTTCGCGAACCTTCACCTGCACTGGTGAGAACAGCAGCTACCGCCGCAGGCCCCGATGCAGCACCCATCCCGACGATCGGGAACGCCTCAATGGCGTCCTCAATGACTTTAAGAGGTCTGCGACTGCCAGCGGACCTGCCGAGCGTCGACTTAAGCAGCGCACGGCAATCTCCATTGCGAGCTGGATTCGCGGCTTTTCTTGCTGGCTCCACGATGAAAACAAGCCGGGCATTATTCTTCGGCCTCACGACCGCTCGCTGGACGAAGATGCCGCGCTTTACAGTTTGAAGGTGGTGGCAGAAAAATCATCAGTGCGCTGACTCATCTCCGGAACTTCCTGTTGAGGGCCAGGGCCCCGGAAATTTTGGCACCGCGGCTGGCTGCCTATCCCGAAGATGCGGCTCTCATCCAAAGAGCAGTCGAGGCGGCCAGAGCGAACATTGCGAGAGGAACTCCATGGCCGGGTTTCGCAACGCCGAGTTATGTCACCAGAGTCGGTAGCGCTCTTCGCGCGTTCAGTGTGTGGCTCCAGACGCATGCCAAAAGCCGCCTCAACGACCAAACGCTGCGGGACGATGGCCAGAGGTACAGGCGCGGCAGGAATATCCCCTCAGTGGGCGTAGGGTTGAAGCTGCTTTGGAAGTACGACTCGCTACGGGGGTCTCCAGCCATCAGCGACAATTTAGATCTGTTGGAACTGCTGGAGCAGGAGATGGAAGTCGACGGGCCACCGTCGATCGCAGGGGACATCGCCCCGCAGCACATCTTGCTGCAGGCGGCTCCCGCGGCGGCAGCGATTAGCGATGACGGCTTGGAGCTGCGGACGCAGCTGGCGCTGTTGGAGCAGGAGATGGAAGTCGATGGGCCAACGCAGATCTCCTGGGAAAGTGATCCGCAGCTCAACTCATTCCAGGAGTCGCTCGAACGACTGCTCGTCGTGCCAGGTACGCCGTTGGAACCACCAACGTCGCCTCTGCCAGACCCCGACGGAAGTTCGAATTTTGATACGGCCTTACGCGGCGAAGTGCGTAATGATTCTCACGACAGCCGGGCTTCCTGCGAGTTGGGGCAACCGCAACACTCATCTCATCCGGTAGCCGCGATACCGGCTTGGGCGCCGGCGTATGATTTCGGACATGTCGTCGCCTTGGGCTTCAATCACGGCCTCCAACCCGCCCCGACGTTCTGATTGGCGCACTGAATAGAAGAGGCATGCTGCCGCAGTCATTTCAGCAGCCGACAAATCTGATTATTCATGGTCAGCCCTATATGGCGGTGTTGGGGCCATGGATGAGGGAAGTGACCCCCAACAATCCCTTCGGCGCGAACATCATTCTGCGGCCCCGGTTTAAAGGAGGCTAAAGTCCGCGGCCGGAGGCGGGGCGCGATTCCTCCATCCTACCACCTGCAGTACCCACGCTGGGTCCACATCAGAACGATGTTCTTGATGGATTTGCAGGCACGTGTCGATCCACCGCTCAGACAGACCGGCAGCGCGGAGAGGTTCGCTTTTAAGTCCGTCGCTCGGTGTCGAAGCGTCCGATTGGCTGGTCGATCACAGCCCGACTACCACGATCCGGTGCAGGAAGGGGTCGTGTGCGAGCCGCCCCAGTCGTTCACACGTCCTGGCACCCGGCCAAGGTTCTGGTGCCGGCAAGAGGCGCGCCAGCCAGCTCCATCAGCCCAAACGCATCAGCGAGTTGGGCGTCGCGAATGCGCACGACCGCTCAGTCGATCCTGGAGAGTGCCCGTCGATCGGCGACGAGGTTGTCAAGGTGAAGCGGCTCGTCATCAGGCCGCTCTCGTTCCGCCAATCGCCTCGCCAGCGTCCGTGTGCCGTCCACCACAAAGACGCCGCAATCACAACCGTTCCGCTGTTGGGCCATGCGGGCGGACTGAAGGTTGGCGCCAAGGCGTTCCGCGAGTTGTTCTGCGCTAGCGACGTTAGATTTCCCAGAGGAGTCGTAGTGATAGGCAGCTACGTTGTCCCGATTGCGGCGATCAACGAGCAGTAGCGACCAGTGGTTGCCGTCGCCGGCCTTGGCACCTCTGCCATTGTTCACTGGCGCGAGCGCTCGAGCAACCATGCCATTGGAGGGGCAAGTGTTGGACATGACCAACTACCAGTTCTGGCAGGTTGATCGGGACAACGAACACATGGCAAGCGTCGCCCACAAACGCCACACAGGCCTAGGAACTTGGAATGCACCACAGATTTGGCCGTGCCAATGGAATGGACGGAAGCAACTGCTCGCCCACAGCCACCAAAGCAGCTCGAAACCTGTGATCCCTCCGGTCTTCTGGGCCACCATCACGGACGTTGTGAAGCGATCTCTGCGCGCACAGGTTCCAAGGCTCTCCGGAAATCGCGGCCGTCAATCGTTTAATCCCACGCTGACCACAATGCCAAGACAGCTTCATGAAACCACGGCCCCGGCTTGGTTGGCTTTGCATTCCGGTGGCTGCCATTTCGTTGAGAAAAGCATCTTCGACCAAGATGCTAGGCATCACTGCAATCCTCTGCTCCATAGTGGAGCAAGGTCATAGTTCGCAAAGTCTTGGCGGCCAGGACAGCTGAGGCTCCGCCGCGTTCGCTGCCAGCGGTTCTCGCCCAGCCAGCAGGCGCTGCTCACTGTCGGCAAATCCGGCCTGATGCACAAGCAAGGTGCAGACCAGATCATGCTCGCGTCCAGGGGTGACGAGGTTCGCAAGTTACGCGGATTTCGCTGGAATAGACGAACCTCCTGCCCGTGAGGCCTCGTCCCCTTGTCCTCAGACGCCAAGCCTTGGGAAGTCCGTTCTGGACCGTTGAGCCCGGTTTTCAATCCATTCATGGCTCGCAAATAAGGACGCGAAGTACACTGTGCGTAATTCCTTTGTTGCGGCGACGACGCCTCGGACATCTTCGGCTACGGCGGCACTTGCGTGCAGCTTGCGATCAAGAGAGACCCAACGGCGACTTGCCGTCGCACTTTCTCTCGCGGCCTGTTTGGTCGGCCCCCCTGTTTTGGCGCAAACTGCTGACGATGATCCCAAGAGCAAAGCTGCGGACCAAGCCACCAAGAGAAGAACTCCAAAAGCCCCCGGCATGGCCAGAAAGCTCCGGATCGGCATGGTCAATCAGCCAATTCGACTTCGTGCCTCGGCGCTAGCATCAGCTCCCAACCTGCCTCCCATAAAGCGCGGGAGCTCCGATCGGGTTGCCCAGACGCAAACGCAAAAAAGGATCGACCCCTTCGCACCCTTCGATATTTTCCGAGAAAAAGGGATCTGGCTCAACATACCCGGCCCCGCCGATACGATTGATCAGGACAAACACGGCGTTAGATCCGCCCTGGCAGACGTCGGCATCGGCTATATCGGCTGGACGCTCAACACCTTTGCAAACAACCAGCTGCCGAATGCGGCCAGAAGCAGCCTCGCCAACCAGCTCTATATGGGGCAGAATCCGACGTTTGCTACGGCGAACTTCATGACCGTCACCTACGATCTCAGCCGATTTGGCATTCCCGATGGCCAGATTGTCGTGGGAGCCGAGCAGCAATACTGGACATGGAAGCGCCCGGGACCGGATCGAGTGGGGTTGAATACACTCGCCTACTATCAAACCTTCTTCGACAGGAAATTCGAACTCAAACTTGGGTACCTGAGAAATGCGAATGAGTTCACCGGCACATTGTTCGGAGGAATTTCAGGATCAA
This sequence comes from Bradyrhizobium oropedii, assembly GCF_020889685.1. Taxonomy (GTDB): domain Bacteria; phylum Pseudomonadota; class Alphaproteobacteria; order Rhizobiales; family Xanthobacteraceae; genus Bradyrhizobium; species Bradyrhizobium oropedii. Next base: position 2,399 of record NZ_JACMYO010000083.1, on the reverse strand, counting down.
ACATGTTTGCCTTGTTCCAAGCAGGCATGAGCACTAACGCCGCGCCGACGCCCGCCGCCAACCTGAAGTTCAATTTTGATGATCACTTGTACAACAAAGTCTCCGTGCAGCGCTCCATCAGTCCAGATGGTCCTTATGCCGAGATAACCGAGAATCCAACCGGCCTGAACTGGAGCACGGCCAATGCAGGGATTCTTTTCGTTGATGAACTTGGCTACAAGAGCAAGGCGGCTCCCGGCTTACCCGACACGTGGCTACGGGCGGGTATTGGTTTCAACAGCAGCCACTACAAGAATTTGGCAGATCCGGATCAACAAAGGGAGAGCGGGAATAACTTTCATTACATCGCTGCTGACAGGCAGCTCTGGCAGAGTGACGTTGAGGGGGCGCCGTCTCGCGGCCTCTATGGCGGATTCTCCGTCATGGGAGCTCGGCCTGACCTAAACCGGATCAGCCGGTATTACGAGCTTCGGCTGTATGCGAAGGGACCTTTTGATAGTCGCGCCAGTGATCTGATGGCTGTTGTCGCCACCAACACCGCCTGGAGCAGGTTTGCAGTGGATGCTGCCTCGGCTAAGGGGCAGCTTGCGCATCGCGATACAACTGCAATTACGGGAACATACACCGCGCATCTCGCTCCGGGGATATATGCAAGCCTCGGGCTGTCATACATTCATTACCCGACAAGTGTCACACACACGCCCCAAACGGGACACGCGCTCAATCTGTTGGTATCTACGCTGATATTTTTCTAGTCCATCGAGGGCGCACACCAATTCGACTTACCGAGCCACGCAGAAGGCCGCCTCCATCGTGATCGACAGCCGCCATGACAGCACCCGGCGGATCGTCCAATCGAGCACGACGGCGAGGTAAACAAAACCGCGTGCAATGGGGATGTAGGTGATATCCATCGCCCAGACCTGGTTCGGCCGCGTGATCGCCATGCCGCGCAACAGATACGGATAACTCTTGTGGCCGGGCTCTGGCTTCGTCGTGCGCGGACGGCGATAGAGCGCTTCTATCCCCATCCGCTTCATCAGCGTCTTGACATGCCGGCGGCCGATCTTGCACCCTTGGCAAAGCCAGCAGGCCTCGCAACATACGCGAACCGGCGAAGGGATACTCCAGATGAAACCGGTCGAGACGCCGCATCATCGCGGCAGCCCGGTAGGGCCTACGCGCCACGCGTCAGGCTGGGAACAACGCCTGGCGCGACATGCTGAGCGCGTTACTCTCCCTAACAGATTGAAGTCAGTCCAGGCCGTGGCGCCAGGGAACATGACATCATCCATCCGGATGGTTTGTTGCTGCAGCACATGGATATTCGGGATATTCGATCCAGCTGCTACTGTCTTGCCCTTCTCGACCGTGGGGTGGACGTCGCGAGCCGTGCGCTTCGTTTTGCCGCGTGCCATTGGGATCGGCTTGCCCAGCTCGAAACTCTAATTGGCAATCATCACCATGCCGCGACACTGACTCGCCTCCTGATCGGCGGCAGCTTTTCTTCAGCGGACCGGTGGCGCTGCGGCCTTCGAAGGGGTTTCCATCGGCTCATTGTGAATCAGTTCCGAGACGCGTCAGCTTATCGACAGCCAAGCCTCGCAGTATGTGAACGTGTCTATCTGGCTGACAGGTCCGGCTTGATCTACTCAGAGCTGGCAAAGGAGAATGGGATAGATTTCAGGGGTCGATACGCAACGCGACCTGGAAGCGGTCGGTGGGTCATCGCGAATCACCTTCTCGTCGAGAAGGCTCAGACTCGCGCTCATATGTTATATCAATGGGATCAGCGTACGTGCACTGATGCGCGGCAGATCGGCTGCGTTCGGGCGGGAAGTGATCGTCTCGGCAAGGTCCGTCGACGCGATCCGAACCGCCCCGCCGCCGGCCGTCCGGCAGCGCGACGACAACATAGGCGGGAGCGCGCCCCGACCGCTCCTTCAGCACCTTAAGCCGGTGCCCAAAAAGAAAATGATGCGGGTCAGTGATCGTGACGTGAGACACGACCCGCTCAAGAATAGGGGTACTCTGACGTGTTCGACGATCCAACTATGGCCGACGCCATCCGCGACTGCCTCGTGCACAATGCCCACAGGCTTACCCTAGGGGGCGAGAGCCTGCGCAAAGGCCGCCGCAAAGCGTCGATGCTTGACGACGAGCCCGCCAACTGACTTGGCGGCTCATGCACGCGCCACTGGCCACGCAGCACGAGTGGCTCGCCGCCGTGCTGCGCGGCCACTATGGCTATTATGGCAGGCCGCACAATTATCCAGCGCTCAACGGCTTCTACCGCGAAGTGCGTCGGATCTGGCTGCGTTGTCTGAGACGGCGTAGCCAGAAAAGTCGGCGCATGGGCTGGCCGGAGGTTGCCTGCCAACTCCACGCATCACTCGCAC
>NZ_JACMYO010000082.1 GCF_020889685.1 Bradyrhizobium oropedii | reverse complement strand
GTTCGGAGCGAGCCGATCGCTCCGCTATCCCTTGGCGCGCGCCTCGCCGGCGAGCCGCACCAGCATCTTGCGCAGCTCGGTGCCGTTGGTGACCCGTTCGGGGAAATCGAGCCGCAGCGTGTTGCGGCCGGCCTGCATGTCCATGCCGTCGGGGTCGCAGCCGGTGCAGAGCCAGTCGGCGCTTGGCGCGCCGAGCAGGCGCGTGGCGTAGAGGTTCATGGCCTCGCGGTGATCCTCGTTCATATGCGCCACCGCGCCCGCCTCGGCCTCCAGCAGCGCGTCGGCGCCGCCGAGATCAGTCAGGACTTGCACGGGCCTGAGGTCGACGATACGGCCGAACCCGGCGACCAGATGGGCGCCGCTCGGCCGGATCACGAAGAACGAAAAATCCTTAAATTCTACAAAGGCTTCCGCCGAAGGATGGGCACAGAGATAGCGCCTTTGGACGAGCTCCTGCTCGGCCTCCGTGGCCTCCTCCGCCCGGCCGGCCAGCATGATCCGGGCGCCTTCCAGCGGATCGCCCTCGGCGCGCTCGTCCAGCATCAGCGACACCCTGTTGTCGGCAAGGATGTTCTTGGTGTGCAGCGCCAGCCGGGAAATCAGCAGGATCGGCGCGCCGTCGGGATGGCTCGCCAGGTTGACCAGCGAGCAATAGGGATCGCCGGTGCCGGCCATCAGGGTTGCAAGCGCGCCCTGGCGGCTGCGGCGGAGCAGCGAGTGGGCAAGACGGGCAGGATCGAAGTCGGCGGTCGGTTGCATGGGCCTATCGGGGTCATTTTGGGGCGAATCGGGCCGGTTCCCTTTGAAAAAGGGCCTTTTCTCACGGTCTCAGGGTGCTATATGGGGGTCCATCGCATGGGTCGCAGAGCGTTATTTGCGGAACTCGGTCACACTTCAGCCCAGCTTGCATTGCTCGTTGACCGCGCTCGAAGCCCATTTCTAACGGCGAGTCGCCTGAGTGCCCGCCGTTTAAGCCACTCTCATTGTGAAAGCAGCTCATGCCCACAATCGCCTTGGTCGACGACGACCGCAACATTCTCACGTCGGTCTCGATCGCGCTCGAAGCCGAAGGCTATCGCATCATGACCTACACGGACGGTGCGTCGGCGCTGGATGGGTTTCGCACGTCGCCGCCCGATCTTGCGATCCTCGATATCAAGATGCCGCGCATGGACGGCATGGAAACGCTGCGCCGGCTGCGCCAGAAGTCCGACCTGCCGGTGATCTTCCTCACCTCGAAGGATGAGGAGATCGACGAATTGTTCGGCCTGAAAATGGGCGCCGACGATTTCATCCGCAAGCCGTTCTCGCAGCGCCTGCTGGTCGAACGCGTCAAGGCCGTGCTCCGTCGCGGTCAGCCGAAGGACCCGGCCGCCGCACCGAAGGAGCCAGACGCCCGCGCGCTCGACCGCGGCCTGCTGCGGATGGATCCGGAGCGCCACACCTGCACCTGGAAGAACGAGCCGGTGACGCTCACCGTGACCGAATTCCTGATCCTGCAGGCGCTCGCCACCCGCCCCGGCGTCGTGAAGAGCCGCAACGCGCTGATGGACGCAGCCTATGACGACCAGGTCTATGTCGACGACCGCACCATCGACAGCCACATCAAGCGGCTGCGCAAGAAGTTCAAGGTGGTCGACGACGACTTCGAGATGATCGAGACGCTGTACGGCGTCGGCTATCGCTTCAAGGAAGCCTGATCTGCGCCTCCCGGGCGGCTTGTTGACTGACAGGCTCCGCACGGCTGGGGTAAGCTCGGGCAAACATCTGCTTCGCGGGACGACATCCATACCAACCGGCAGCTTTGCCAGTGCTTGATCGAACGCAGCTCGAGCAAGGCCAGAACACCGAGGACGCCTCGCAGCTCCTCGATCAAGAGGCCGTGGCCGACGACGCCGTGCAGGACAGGGGCTGGCGCCGTCCGCTCGGCTGGCTGCGCCGCGCCGGTCAGTTCTTCTTCGCGCTGTCGTTCTCGAGCCTGACGCGCCGCATCGTCTCGCTCAACCTCGCCGGCCTCGTCGCCCTCGTCGCGAGCATCCTCTATCTCTCGCAATTCCGTGCCGGCCTGATCGAGGCGCGCACCCAGAGCCTCCTGGTCTATGCCGAGATCATCTCGGAGGCGATCGCGGCGTCTGCGACCGTCGAAGGCAATACCGTCACCATCGATCCCGACCGGCTGCTCGACCTGAAGCCCGGCGAGAGTTTTGGCCAGCCGGATGAATCGGCGGACTTCTCGATCAATCCCGAGCGTCTCGCGCCGATCCTGCGCCGCCTGATCGCGCCGACCAAGACGCGGGCCCGCATCTTCGACCGCGATGGCGGCCTGATCCTCGACAGCCGCAATCTGTTCGCGCGCGGCGACGTGCTGCGCATGGAGCTGCCGCCGCCGTCGGAAAAGCCGTCGCTCTATGAGAAGAGCAAGGCCACCATCAAGACCTGGCTCAACCGCGGCGACCTGCCGATCTACCGCGAGCTCGGCCCCGAAGGCGGCAAGGGCTATTCAGAAGTCGCGCAATCGCTCGATGGCATGAAGGGCAGCGCGGTGCGCGTCACCGACCGCGGCGCGATCATCGTGTCGGTTGCCGTTCCCGTGCAGCATTTCCGCGCCGTGCGCGGCGCATTGATGCTGACCACCCAGGGCGACGACATCGACCAGCTGGTGATGTCCGAGCGCCTCGCCATCCTCAAGATCGGCGGGGTCGCCTCCGCCGTCATGATCATGCTGTCGCTGTTGCTGGCGAGCACGATCGCGGGTCCAGTGCGGCGGCTTGCCGACGGCGCCGAGCGCGTCCGTCACCGTATCCAGACCCGCGTCGAGATTCCCGACTTCACCGGGCGCCGCGACGAGATCGGCCATCTCTCCGGCGCGCTGCGCGACATGACCAACGCGCTCTACAGCCGCATCGAGGCGATCGAGATGTTCGCCGCCGATGTGGCCCACGAGCTGAAGAACCCGCTGACCTCGCTACGCTCGGCGGTCGAGACGCTGCCGTTGGCGCGCAACGAGAATAGTCGCGGGCGACTGCTCGCCGTGATCGAGCATGACGTCAGGCGGCTCGACCGCCTGATCTCCGACATATCAGACGCGAGCCGGCTCGATGCCGAGATGCAGCGTCAGGACATGGCGCCGGTCGATCTGCGCCGGCTGCTGACGACGCTGACCAGCGTCGCCAACGAGACGCGGCTCGGCCACGACGTCGCCGTCGAAGCCCGCTTCGAGGGCCGCGGACCGACCGATTCGCTGTCGGTGCCCGGCCATGATTCCCGGCTCGGCCAGGTGATCTCGAACCTGCTGTCGAACGCGCAATCGTTCTCCAAGCCGGGCGACAAGGTGCGCATCGTCTGCCGCCGCACCCGCGGCGAGGTCGAGATCGTGGTCGACGATGACGGGCCCGGGATCGGCGAGGACGCACTGGAGCGGATCTTCGAGCGCTTCTACACCGACCGGCCGCACCAGGGCTTCGGCCAGAACTCCGGCCTTGGGCTTTCGATCTCCAAGCAGATCATCGAAGCGCATGGCGGGCGCATCTGGGCGGAGAACCGTCCGGGCCCTGCGGACGAAGACGGCAAGCCCATCGTGGCCGGCGCACGTTTCGTGGTCAGGCTGCCAACACTATGAGCGACAATTCAAGCGTGCACGCATCCGCCGTTCTGGTCGGCGAGCGTGCGGTGCTGATCCGCGGCCCGTCGGGCTCCGGCAAGTCGCGCCTCGCCTTCGATCTGATTCTCGCCGGACGCTCCGGAGCACTCCCGCCGGCCATTTTGGTGGGGGATGACCGTGTCCATCTCGACACAGCCGGCGAACAATTGTGGGTTCGCCCGGCACCGCAATTGGCCGGTTTGATCGAGATCCGCGCCCTCGGAATCCGCCATTGCCCGTTCGCAAGCGAGGCCGTGGTCGGGCTGATCGTCGACCTCGCCGCCGACGATGCCGAGCGGCTGCCGCCGCCCGAGGCGCTCAGGACTCGCCTTAATGGCATTATATTACCGCGAATTGGCGTGCCGGTCGGCTTCCAACCCCTGCCGCTGGTTGTCGCTGCGCTGACGACAACCTGAAAGTTCATGATCCCGTAATCTTGCGGCCAATTGTGGGAAGGGAATTGGTAACCATATCACATCCACTATCGCGCCGGATTTTGCCGGCGCAGCCTCCCCTCTCTACCGCCAGGAACCGGGAGACTAGCCAAGATGCCCCCTTGCGCGGGGCCTCTGGATGGTCAAAGTGGCGCGTTCGTGCGGTGCACCAAAGGGCGCCCGCGAGGAGTTTCCGATGATTGGTCTAGTGCTGGTGACCCATGGGCGCCTTGCCGACGAGTTCCGAGCTGCGCTCGAACACGTCATGGGTCCGCAGAAACAAATTGAAGCGATTACGATCGGGGCCGAGGATGATTCCGATCTCTGTCGAAGCGACATCATCGAAGCGGTGAATCGCGTCGATAGCGGCGACGGCGTTGCGATCCTCACCGACATGTTCGGCGGCACGCCGTCCAACCTTGCGATCTCCTGCATGAGCCGTCCCAAGGTGGAAGTGCTCGCAGGCATCAATCTTCCCATGCTGGTCAAGCTTGCCAAGGTTCGCGAGGAGCGTTCGCTGCCCGACGCGATCGCAATGGCGCAGGAAGCCGGCCGCAAATACGTCACCATCGCCAGCCGCGTTCTCGCCGGCAAATGAGCGACGAGGCCCCGGGCGAAAACCATGTCGGCCCGGGCGTGCCAGCGGGCGCCATCTCGCGCGAACTCCTGATCGTCAACAAGCGCGGCCTGCATGCGCGGGCGTCGGCCAAATTCGTCCAGCTGGTCGAGCGCTTCAACGCCGAGATCTGGGTCACGCGCGGCGGTGAGACCGTCGGCGGCACCTCGATCATGGGATTGATGATGCTCGCCGCAGGGCCCGGCACCACGGTCGTGGTCTCCGCGAAGGGCGCCGAAGCGGAGCAAGCGCTCGACGCCATCGCCGAACTCGTCGCCAGCAAGTTCAACGAGGAAGGCACGTAGCGGCGGCTCGCCCCGTTACGCTGAGCGAAAGCCTATCACCGTCATCCTGAGGAGCGCGAAGCGCGTCTCGAAGGATGCACGGCCCAGGCGGTGGCCGATTCATCCTTCGAGGCTCGCTCCGCTCGCACCTCCAGCGACAACTACTTCGCCGGCGGCACCAGATAGACCTTCCACACCGTCGACGGACCGGGATGGCCGTTGAAGAAGCGCGTGGTGTTCATCACCAGCGGCTCGGCATTCTTGGCATTCTCGGCCATCCACGCCTCGCATGGTTGCAGGAACACCGGATCGGTGGTGTCGCAGACGCCGATGAAGCCGAGGCGCCTGGCTTCCTCGAGCGACGTCAGCCCCGACGACCACGCTTCGCCCGGCACCAGCGAGGCCGGATGATCCGGACTGTAGAACGTCATCGGCTCACCGATGTCGGAACGTGCGACGACCACGGCCCAGCGCGAATGGAATTTGTTCTGCCAGGTCTCGGTGAGCTCGCGCGCGAGCTCGGAGCGCGCGGCGTAGGTCGAGCCGCCGATACGGTTGGAGGCGATCTCCTGCGTGGCGATGCTGGGCGCGGCAATCAGCGTAACCATCGTCGCCACGAACCAGACTGCCGTGATCGAGAACAGCGCCATGCGCGGGAAGCGAAGCGACGGGATCGCAACCAGCGCCAGCGGCACCAGGAAGAACAGCGGAATGCCCCAATCGGTCTTGATATAGACGGTGAACGCCAGTGCGCCGAGCGGCGGTCCGATCGCGACGATCGACTGGATGATCCAGACGTTGAGCGCCTGCGGAAGCTTGACGCCGGGATTGGGGCCGCGCGACCAGATCCGCGCCAGCACGTCCGACGGTCGCCACGGCACCGATCCCAGCAGCAGCGCCACGAGGCCGAGCGCGGTCGGAATCGCGAGCAGCCCAACGTTGTGCACGATATAACCGATGACGAGCTGCACATTGAGCGCGCGGCTCGACAATGCGTAGACGTCGCCGGCATAGGTGAACGGGACGAAGTTCACCTCTTCCAGCCAGACCAGATGCGGAATCATCGCCACGAGCATGGTGCCGATCGCAACCCACGGCGCCGGCGAGCGCAGGAATTGCGTCCGCTGCGGATGGATCAGCGCGGCCAGCCCGATGGCGCCGATCATCGTCACCACCCAATATTTGGTCATCAGCGCCAGCATGCCGGCAAAGCCGAGCCAGAGACCCGATTTGAAGCTGCGCTTCTCGAACGCGTTCAGATAGGCCAGCACCAGCAGCGGCAGCGGCACCAGCTGCGCGAGGTCGGCGTTGTATTTGAAACCCTTGAAATTGAAGATCGGGTAGAGCGCGAGCATCACCACCATGAAGAACGCGCGGCGGCGATCGACGACACGCAGCGCGATCAGCCAGCACACGACAAGCGCGAAGCTGACGGTGGCCATCGCGAGCGCATAGGTCGACCAGTTGGTGACAGGGAAAATCCTGAACCAGACCCCGGCGATCCAGCCCGACAGCGGCGGATGCTTGCCATAGCCGAGCAGGAAGCGCTGACCCCAGGCATAGGCCTCGGCGACATCCATATGGACGTCCTGCGCGGCCTTGAGCTTGACCAGGATCATCGTCCACAGCACCGCGTGGACCAGCGCGAAACCGATCACGAACCACAGCCCGGTCTTGGGATCGGTGGCGCGCGAGGCAATCCAGGCGGCGATCCGCCGGATCGTCAGTCTGCGGGTGGTGCGCCGGGCGGCGGGGAGTGTGGACGCGGTCGACATGGCCTGTGCCTGAGGCATGCCCCGGAAAAGTGGAAAGTGGTTTTCCGAAGGGATCACGCCGAATGGAAGTGGAGGTGCGATGAGTAAGTGCTCACCAGCATTTCACCGCGCTTTAGCGCGTTTTTGTGGCCAGTAAAATCAGCTTGGCGTGAGAATGCCTCAAGCCGGCCGATTCACTGTTCGAGAAGCTCGGGCCGGTATTCGAAATGCATGGTATCGTAGTGATACCACTTGCCGCCCCAGATGAATCCGTGGCGCTCGAAGATGTCGACGATCTCCCGCGGCATTCGGTTCTTGTAGGGGATGGTTTTACCCTTGCTTTCCCCCTTGCCTTCCCCCTTGCGCGCCCACAGCCAGTAATCGGAAACCTTCAGGTTGAGGTCGATCGCGGCGGCATAGCCGTGCATGCTCATCCGCCCGGTATCGGCGACGGCGCGACAAGACAGCACACCCGCGATCGGAAACGCGGCGGCGCGCAACGCCGGATCGAGCGCCTCGATCTCGGCGGAGACCTGCTTGAGCCGCTCGGCGACGCCGTTGACCCGCGTGACCTGAACCGGCTTGCCCCAGGACCGCGGCAGCCAGGTGATCGTCACCAGGTTCCGCCTGACCTCGGCCGTATTGCAGTCGCCGTACATCTTCTTGAAGAACGCCTCGTTGCGGAAGCGGCCTGGATCGACGTTCTGCGTCGGCGGCGCCGATGGCCCGGACGGATAGGGCTGCCGCATCTGATCGAGGATCGATGCGTTGCGCAGCATCTGATCGAACGACTTGCCGGAGACGCCGTCGTCGACCGGCATCACCGTGCCGTCGCGCCAGGTGATCGTGGTGTCGTCGTGGGCGGACAGCGCATCGGGATAGGCGCGCACCAGGCGGTCAAGCAGTTCGCTTTTGCTCTGAGCGTGCGCAAGCGGCGGCAGCAGCGCCAGCAAGGCAGCAAGACAGGCCGTCCATCGCGCGGCCATTCAGCGCTTTCCGAGCTGATCGATCAGCGCGACATTGGCCTCTTCGATCGCGTTCAGCCGCGGATTCCAGCTGTTCGGCGCATACCAGGGGAAGCGCGAAAAATACGCCTTGAGATCGGCGGAATCGAAATAGCGCCCCCTGCGGGCGAAGATCTCGTTGCGCGCGATCCGCAACTCGTCCCACGACAGCCGCCGCAGATCGGCCGGCGTCAGCAGGCGCCGGTCGGAATCCGGGAAGATGAAACCGGCTGGCGCAGCGCTGCCGGCTTCGAAGCGATCGATCAGCGCGATATTGGCGCTCTCGACCGCGTTGAGCGGCGGGTCCCACGAACGGGGCACATACCACGCAAACCTGCTGAACCGTGCGGTCAGGTCCGGCGCGTTGAAGTAGCGGCCGCGCCGCGCGAAGATTTCATTGCGGGCGATCCGCAGCTCGTCCTTGCTCAGCGCGCGGAGATCGCTCTCCGACAGCAGGCGGCTGTCGGAATCCGGGATGATGAAGTCCGATTGCGTGCGCACCAGCGGCGGCGCCGATGGAGGCAGACTCTGTGAAGGCGGGCTCGGCGGCGGCGGGCTTTGCTGCGGCGGGATCACCGTTGCCGGCGGATCGGCGGTTGCGACCTGCGCAGGCGCGTTGCCGGCAAAATAGAACGAGCCGTCGATCGGCGAGGTCGAGACCCAGGGCTGCTGCGCGCTGCCGGTCGCGCGTTTGACGACGAGGCCGACCTGATTGAAGGCCTGCAGCACGTCGAGCCCGGGCTTCTGCATGGTGTCGACCAGCGCGCGCGTATAGGGACTGTGGCCGTCATCGCCATCGAGCGCGACGTTGCCCGGCTGGGTCGCGTAGGACAGCAGCGTGCCCTCCGGCGCGCGGATCTGGGCGAGACCACCGTCGGCGGCGCGCAACCCGCGGCCGCCGAACGGATTGTTCCGGCAGGCGTCCAGGATGACGATGTTGAGCCGCGTGCCCGCGCCTTCCATCTGCCGCAGCACCAGGCCGACATCGACCATCTGAAAATCGACATCGGCCTCGCGTGTCGGATTGGCCGACACCGGCACCAGATAATTCGTTCCGCGCACCTGGATGCCGTGGCCGGCGTAGTAGAACAGCGCGACGTCCGCACCCATCAGCTGGCTGCCGAAGCGCTGGATCGCGCTATCGAAGCCGGCCTTGTCCAGATCGACCTGGGCCTGCCCGCCGACCAGCGCAAAGCCCAGCCGCTGCAACGTCTCGGCCACGAGCTGCGCATCGCTCTTCGGGTTCTGCAGCCGCGACACGTTCTGATAGGTGGAATTGCCGACGACCAGCGCCACACGCTTGTCGGCGGCCGCGGGCGCCGCGAACAACATAGCCAGCAATCCGGCGGCGAGAAGGGTCCAGCGCATCGTCAGATCCACGGTTTTGGGCCGAAAGACCTAGCAGAAACATGCCCGGAAATCGATCATTGCAGCCCTAAAGGAAACAGCCCCGTGATTCGCCGTCACACCCCTGCAAAATACCGCAATATGGTTGCCCGCGCGGGGGTGCGGATGCTATCCCGCGCCCATGACAACTGCCCCGATTTCGAACATCCGCAACTTCTCCATCGTCGCCCATATCGACCATGGCAAATCGACCCTTGCCGACCGCCTGATCCAGATGACGGGCGGCCTGTCGGATCGCGAAATGGCGGGCAAGGAGCAGGTGCTCGATTCGATGGATATCGAGCGCGAGCGCGGCATCACCATCAAGGCACAGACCGTCCGGCTGAACTACCGCGCCAAGGACGGCAAGGACTACATCTTCAACCTGATGGACACGCCCGGCCACGTCGACTTCGCCTACGAGGTGTCGCGGTCGCTGGCGGCGTGCGAGGGTGCGCTGCTGGTGGTCGACGCCAGCCAGGGCGTCGAAGCGCAGACGCTCGCCAATGTCTACCAGGCGCTCGACAACAATCTCGAGATCGTGCCGGTCCTGAACAAGGTCGACCTGCCCGCCGCGGAACCCGACAAGGTCAAGCAGCAGATCGAGGATGTGATCGGCATCGACGCCTCCGACGCCGTGATGATCTCGGCCAAGACCGGCATCGGCGTCCCCGATGTGCTGGAAGCCATCGTGACCCGCCTGCCGCCGCCGAAGGGCGACCGCGACGCGACCTTGAAGGCGTTGCTGGTCGATAGCTGGTACGACGTCTATCTCGGCGTGGTCGTTCTGATCCGCGTGGTCGACGGCACCATGCAGAAAAACCAGCGCATCCGCATGATGGGCACGGGCGCGGCCTATGACGTCGAGCGCGTCGGCTTCTTCACGCCGAAGATGGAGCAGGTCGAGGAACTCGGTCCCGGCGAGATCGGCTTCATCACCGCGGCGATCAAGGAAGTCGCCGACACCCGCGTCGGCGACACCATCACCGACGACCGCAAGCCGATCAGCGAGATGCTGCCGGGCTTCAAGCCGGCCATTCCGGTGGTGTTCTGCGGCCTGTTTCCAGCCGACGCCAACGACTTCGAGACGCTGCGCGGCGCGATGGGCAAGCTGCGCCTCAACGACGCCAGCTTCTCCTACGAGATGGAGACCTCGGCCGCGCTCGGCTTCGGCTTCCGTTGCGGCTTCCTCGGGCTGCTGCATCTGGAGATCATCCAGGAGCGGTTGTCGCGCGAGTTCGACCTCAATCTGATCGCGACCGCGCCGAGCGTGATCTACAAGATGCATCTGACCGACGGTCAGGAGATTTCGATCCACAATCCGGTCGACATGCCCGACGTGGTCAAGATCGCCGAGATCGAGGAGCCGTGGATCGAGGCGACGATCCTGACGCCCGACGAATATCTCGGCAGCGTCTTGAAGCTGTGCCAGGACCGCCGCGGTTCACAGAAGGAGCTGACTTATGTCGGCTCCCGCGCGATGGTGAAATACGACCTGCCGCTCAACGAGGTGGTGTTCGACTTCTACGATCGCCTGAAGTCGGTCTCCAAGGGCTACGCCTCGTTCGATTATCATTTGACCGACTACAAAGTGGCCGATCTCGTCAAAATGCAGATCCTGGTCAACAACGAGCCGGTCGACGCGCTGTCGATGCTGGTGCACCGGACCCGCGCCGAAGGCCGCGGCCGCGCCATGGTCGAGAAGATGAAGGAGCTGATCCCGCCGCACATGTTCCAGATCCCGATCCAGGCGGCGATCGGCGGCAAGGTGATCGCGCGCGAGACCGTCCGCGCGCTGCGCAAGGACGTCACCGCGAAGTGCTACGGCGGCGACATCACGCGCAAGCGCAAGCTTCTGGAGAAGCAGAAGGAAGGCAAGAAGAAGATGCGGCAGTTCGGCAAGGTCGACATTCCGCAGGAAGCCTTCATCGCCGCGCTCAAGGTGGATAGCTGAGGCGACGCCAGTCGCGCCTTAACCGAAAATCTCGAAAACAACCCCATGCAAAGTAGCCGGAAGTGGATAGTCGACGCGCTGCCGCAGGCGCGCATGATGTCCATTCCTGTCTCAGCAACAAAACGCACCAGGATTTGAATCGCCATCGCACGGCGACCCTACTAGACTCCGGTCATGTTGCGCATCCTGTCCCTCCTTGTCGTCATCCTCGCTCTGCTGCAGCCGGACCTGAGCTCGGCCGCCTCGTCGAAAAAGCGCCACGGCAGCACTCGCTGGCATGGTTATGGCTTCCTGCCCGGCTACCGGCAGCCGCCGAACGAGACCATTCCGGTGCTCGGCCCGCGCGGCGCCGCCCGTGGGTACCCGGACTTTTCGCCGGAATATTGGTATGGCGGGGACTGGCATTACTTCGGCCGTCCCGGATTCCATGGCGGGGGGCGCTACAATGGCGGCAGCTACGGCCCGTGCTGGAGCTGGACGCCGATCGGCCGGGCCTGGAATTGCGGCTAGCCGCGAGGCGCTGCGACATCTTGCGCATGCAACGCACGATCCGCTGATCCCGGAATGAGAGGCATGTTGCCCGTCATATTGCCTCTGGACCTGGGATAGGCCACCATCCTTCCCACGCGCACCACAAAAAACGACAGCGCCGGGGAAATGCATGAGCAAGGCCGCTCGCTTCGATTATGGTTGGGTCGTCGTCGGCGCGGGCGCGCTGATGACCTGCGTCGGCTTCGGCACCATGCTGTCGCTCGCGGTGTTCCTGCAACCGATCTCGGATGCGATGGGCTGGTCGCGCGCCGGCATCTCGGCCGCGGCGACGCTGGATTTCCTCTGCATGGGTTTTGCGGCGTTCGCCTGGGGCGCGCTGTCCGATCGCTTCGGCACCCGCATCGTGGTGCTGGCCGGCAGCGTTCTGCTCGGGCTGGGCCTCGTGACGGCAAGCTACGCGCAGAGCCTGTGGCAATTCCAGCTGTGCTTCGGCGTGCTGATCGGAATCGCCGCCGGCAGCTTCTATGCGCCGATGATGGCGCTCGCGAGCGCCTGGATCGACAAGCATCGCAGCCTCGCCGTCGCCCTGGTGTCGGCCGGCATGGGCGTGTCGCCGCTGACGGTCGCACCATCCGCAAGCTGGCTGATCACGGCCTATGACTGGCGCTTCGCGATGTTCGTCATCGGCATCGCCGCGTGGGTGCTGCTGATCCCCGCATCGTTCCTGGTGCGCCCGGCGCCGAAGGGAACCGAGGTCGCGAATGCGACCACCGCGAGCGCGCCGCAAATGGAATGGACCGTGGCGCAGGCGCTGCGCACGCCGCAGTTCATCACGCTCGCACTGGCGCATTTCGCCTGCTGCGCCGCGCATTCGGGACCGATCTTCCACATGGTGTCCTATGCGATGGTCTGCGGCATCGCGCCGCTCACCGCGGTCACCGTCTACAGCCTCGCCGGCTTCTCCGGGCTCGGCGGCCGCCTGCTGCTCGGCGTGCTCGCCGACCGGCTCGGCGCCAAGCCGGTCCTCGTGGGCGGCCTGCTGGTGCAGGCGCTGTCGATCGCGACATATCTGGCCGTGGCGCAGCTCGGCGAGTTCTACGCGCTGTCTGTCGTGTTCGGCCTCGCCTATGGCGGCGTGATGCCGCTCTATGCCGTGCTGGTGCGCGAGTTCTTCGGCGCGCGCATCATGGGCACGGTGTTCGGCGCGGTGTCGGCCTTTGCGAGCCTCGGCATGGCGCTCGGGCCGTGGGCCGGCGGCTACGTGTTCGACACCTTCCACGGCTATACGTGGCTGCACGCCGGGTCGTTCGCGATCGGCCTTGGCGCGGTCGCTGTGGCGCTGAGTTTCTCGACCAAGCGCCAGCCGTCGCTCGATCTCGGCCGTGCCACCGCCTGAACCGGGATGCATTCGTCGCGCTCGCGCGCGTCGATGACGGATAGCTGATCTGCGTCGGCGCCGCCCCGCCTTGCCCTCTTCTGCCGGATGGGTCACCATCGCGCGCGCCCCCAACAAGAATGTCAGAAGGGGCCGAGGAAACGCATGAACAAGCCGCAGGGAGTAGACCTTGTCGAGCGGGCGCGCGCGCTGGCGCCGTTGATCATTGCTGAAGCCGACGAGATCGAACGGACGCGGCGGCTGACGCCGGCCGTCACCTCGGCTCTCGTCGAGAACGGGCTGTACCGCGCGCTGCTGCCGAAGCGTTTCGGCGGCGCCGAGGCAACGCTGGAATCGTTCATGCAGATGCAGGAGGAGATCGCCAAGGCCGATGCATCGACCGCCTGGTGTCTCGGCCAGTGCAGCGTCTGCGCCATGACCGCGGCCTATCTCGACCCCGATGCCGCCAACGAGATCTTCAACACCGCGCCCGGCATCCTGGCCTGGGGCGCGATCGCCCATGAGGTCCGTGCCGAGCCCGGCGGCTACCGCGCCAGTGCGCGCTGGGATTTCGCCTCGGGCTCGCGGCAGGCGAGTTGGCTCGGCGCCCATGTCCGCGTCGTCGAAGCCGACGGTTCGCCGCGCAAGAAGGCCGACGGCGCGCCGGAGATCCGCACCATCCTGTTCCCGATGTCGCAAGCGACGATGTACGACGTCTGGGACGTGATCGGCCTGAAGGGCACCGGCACCGATTCCTATTCGGTCGACAATCTCTTCATCCCGGAAAAATTCGCCGCGCTGCGTGACGATCCCGCCGCCTGCCGCGAGGGAGGACCGCTCTACAAGCTCTCCACCAACATGGTGTTCAGCATGGGCTTTGCCGCCACCGCGCTCGGCGTCGCCCGCGCCATGCTGGATGCGGCGACCGAGCTTGCTCGGGCTAAGACCCCGCAGGGCCTCAAGGCGATGCGCGACAACAACGCGGTGCAGGGCCAGATCGGCCGCACCGAGGCAAGCCTGCGCGCCGCCCGCGCCTATCTGTATGCGACGGCCCACGAGGTCTGGAGCGATCTCGCCCGCGGTGAAGCGATCAGCGAGGCGCACCGGATCGCGATCCGCATCGCCTCGACCTGGACCATCCACCAGTCGGCCGCCGTGGTCGACATCGCCTATCACATGTCTGGCGCAACGGCGGTCTTCGCCAAGAATCCGTTCGAGCGACGGTTTCGCGACATGCATGCGATCGCCCAGCAGATCCAGGCCCGCGACACCCAGTATGAGGACGCCGGCAAGGCGATCCTGGCGGGCAATCTCGCGGCGCCGCCGACGACGCGCTAAGGTGCGATGAAATCAGATCGAACCAGGGCAGGTGCTCATGCATCCGCCATGTCGGCTTTGCCCCCCCAACACCGGACATCGCCGGGTGATCACCGCATGTCGGTTTTGGGCCAGAAGGCGACATCGTGCTACCTGCGAGCCGTTACTCGATGACGTGGTCGGCGCGCTTCAAAAGGTCGACTGGAATTGTCAAGCCGAGGGCTTGCGCAGTCTTGAGGTTGACTACAAATTCGCGACGCGTGATGAGTTCGAAGGGTACATCTGCCGGCTTGGCGCCTTTGAGGATCTTATCGACTACACTCGGCACGCCGGCAAAGGTATCGGTGAAGCTTGTGCCGTATGTGATGAGGCCCCCCGCGTCCGACGCGCCCCCCCAAAAAATCGCCGGCATGCGATGCGCCGCTGCCAATTCCGCGATTCGCTTGCGCACGGGGATTGTAACGGGCACCTCCAGAACTATCAGCGCTTCGGCTCCCTCGCTGGCCATGGCCTTGAATGCCGCGTCAAGATCTGGCGTTGGACCGTGTACTTTCAGCACTTGTGGAGTGACGCCTGCAGCCCGGGCTGCGGCTACTTTATTGCGCTCAACAGGAGCCAAACCGCTGGCGTCGGCGCCTGGAATATCTGAATCGCTCAGGATTGCGACACGCGCGAGGTTCGGAATCAACTGCTTGAGTATCTCTAATTGCCGACTGCCCAGTGATGGGTCGTCGCTGGTGATTCCGGTGATATTCCCACCTGGGCGCTCCAGCGTGGCAGCGAAGCCAACAGCCACCGGATCGGCGACGATAGCGGCCACAATCGGAACCGTCTTGCTGGCTTTCCAGGCGGCATTCGTCGATGGCCCGCCGTAGGTGGCGATCACATCGACGCCCAGATTGACGAGTTCGACAGCAAATCCTGGTAGGCGATCGAGCTGCCCTTCAGGAAAGCGAGCTTCGAAAATGATATTCTTGCCCTCGACATAGCCGAGCCGCGCAAGCTCGCCTTTAAGTGCGTCGAAGACCGGACCCGGCCCCCAGTTGGAGAGCATGCCAACTCGGTATACCTTATCCGCCTGCTGCGCTTGCGACGCGCTACAAACAACGACGAGGCCAAAAGCTGCAATGGCCGTGAAAACGATTTTCTTCATGCGCATGGTCGATTCCCTCGCAATTCTCTCGCCAACTGCCCATTCGTCCGAAGGGATAATTCGGAACATCTCGTTTTCAGGGCAATTCACCATCATTGCACGTACCCGAGCCTATGAGAATGGGACCTCGCTCCCTGCGCGCGCGTGATTGCGAAGTGATGCAATGTCGCCTTCGGGTCAGAAGCTGACGAAGTCCGCCTCCTCCGACGATTGAAGCATGCCTCGCCGCGACAACGATGCCGCGAGGCGGATCTGCATCGATGGCCTCAACCTGGCCGATCAGATATCTACTTCAAAGGCGGTATTGGCGCGTGTCCATCCCGCCTGTCCCGCCTTCAGGCGGCAAACAGCAAACGCTTCGTCCTAGCGCTTCGTCTTGTGAAGCACCACCCTGCCCTTTGAAGCAATGCCACCCCACCTGGCAGACCAACCGACTTCCGAGGTGGAGGGGCGTTCGGTGCGCGTCTGATCCCAAGCCCCCTGCAACGCAAAGAGGGCGCCTTGCGGATCGACACATCGAACGATCCAGCAACCATCGGGTAACTCGATCGGACCCTGGAGGATCCGGCCTCCGCCAGCATTAACGCGCCTCGCGGCCGCGCCGATGTCGTCGACGTTGAAGTAATAGAGCCAGCTGGGCTGCGATACGCTCGGAAGCTTGGTGAGCATGCCGCCGATCGTCTGCCCGGCCGCCGAAAACAATTCATACACGTCTGCCGGATCGGCTTCAGCATGGGCCTTCTGCCAGCCAAGAAGCTTGCCGTAAAACGCAAAGATCTTGTTCCGGTCTTCAGCCAGCAACTCATGCCAGCCCACGCGCCCGGGCTCGTCCAACCCGCCGGGTTGCCGTTGGCCATATGTCGGTCCGGTGACCAGCGCAAACGTCGCTCCCTGCGGATCGGCGACCACTGAAATTCGGCCGATATTGCTGTCGGTCGGCGATACCAGGACGGCGCCGCCAAGACGGCGGATCTGCGCGGCCTTCGCATCCGTGTCATCGACGGCGACGTAGCCGACCCATCTCGGCGTTGCGCCCAATCGCAGCCCCTCTTCGGGGAGCTCCATGAGCCCGACCACCGGAGTGTCGGCTGCAGTAAGCACCGTGTAGGCCAGCTCCGGCGTCGACGCATCTTTCGTCGCCCAGCCAACGACCTTGCCATAGAAGGCGCCTGCTGCCCGCACGTCCGTCGTCAGCAGTTCATACCAGGCGAAGCGTCCAGGCTGATCGACCAAGCTGATTTCCCTGTTCACGCGGACCGGCAATTGCCGCACTGCATCAAACCGCCCCTCGTCGCAATCCGCTCACGGGCGTAGATGCTCGGCGCCATCGATTAAATTTCGGCGATATTGTTCATGAAGATGAATGCAATCCAGCCTCATTACATTTCGTGACTCCGTAAATCTTGCCTGCCTTGTTCGCTCGACGTAGGATCACGGCCTACGGAGTTCGTTCTTCCAACTTTGGAGGATGCGGCCATGCAGCGGGCGAAGCAAGCTTCGAAGAAGAAGCGAATGACCAAAGCCGCGGTGCCGGCGCTGGGAGTAGCCGGTCTGACTTTTTCGCTGGCGGGAAGTGCATCGGCTTCAGTCGTGCCAACCGGCGACATTCAACACAGGCCGAACTTCGCGCCCGGCCAGGTGACCGCACTCAGCGAGGAAGAACTCGCCGACGTCAGCCTCGCTACCTTCCATCTCAATCTGCTCGACCATGGAAGCGTCGCGAGCGGTGTGCTGCTCGCGCGGGGATGCGGCGGTTGTCATGGCTGCGGAGGTGCCAGAGGTTGCGGAGGCTGCAGAGGCTGCGGCGGATGCAGAGCGTGCAGAGGTTGCCGCTGCGGCGTCGGTTGCGGTGGATGTGGCGGCTGCGGCGTTGGTTGGATAGGGGTAGGCGTGCCATGGGTGACATGCGCAGGGTGCTGTGCATCGTGGGGCCGCTGCCGCTGGTGCTAGGAAGCAGCGCGCCCTGACTCTGTATCGACACGTCGCGATTTCATTGGCCGGGCCCGCGAGCGACCCGGCCGATTTTTTTCTTGCTTTACAACGTTCGCCGCGCCTGGCCGGTCAGCTTGCCGATGGCGGGCGAGTGTGATCCAACTTATTCGAAGAATGCCAGTGGTCGAGCTCGGCGCACAAGTTGGGCGGGGCAGTGGTTTGCCGTGCGCCGGCAACCGGCAGTGACGGGAACAGGATCAGCGTGCTGACCCGATGACAGTCAATCGCAAGAGCCGCGCTGCGAGGCAGACCCGCAAGGGCGTTTTGCGCTTCGCGCCGAACTTCACCGCCTATGTCATTCCTCCCAATGTGGTCTGTCTTTATTCCGAGAATCGCAAGTTCTTCCTGCACGGCGATCTGTATTGTGCTGTAGCTACGGCGATCGGAAAAAACGGAAGGGCTGCGCCAGAGATCGTTCGCCAGCTTTCAAGGAGTTTTCCCGCCGACAAGATCGAGGAAGCGATCAAGCGGCTGTTGGAGCGCCGTTACGTCGTTAGCGGAGCACCGCACGCATTCGCGGGCGCCGTTGATGGATATTGGGCGAGCCTCGGCCTGCCTCCCGAGGTCGCGGAGCAGAATCTCCGCAATTGCCCTGTGCGGGTGGAATCGATCGATGTCAAAGGCGGCAGGGAACTGAGCACGGCCTTGAGCAAGCTTGGCGTTCAGATCACCAAGCGGTCGCCCAGGCTCATCATCACGCTGGTGAACGACTATCTTGATCGACGGCTCGCCGAACTGAACGCGGAGCGCGTCGCCGATGGGACACCGTGGCTCCTGGTGCAGCCGTCCGGCGTGATTCCGTTGGTGGGACCTGTGTTCAAGCCGGGCGAGAGCGCCTGCTGGACCTGCCTGTTCGATCGCATGATACGCAATCGGGAGATCAAGGGATTTCTCGACCGCGGACCGGCGCAAACCGTCGCCGTATCGCCGCTGGTCCACGACTCCGTTGGACAGACCGCGGTTCACTTCGCTGCCGTAGAGATCACGAAGGCGATTGCCTCGGGTTTTCGCACCGACCTGCGCGATCACATCGCAAGCTTCGACCTGACTGGTGCCGTCGTTGCCAAGCACTATGTCGCGAAACGCCCGCAATGTCCCACTTGCGGCAGCAAGAAGCTGCAGAGCCCGCGCCGGGCGGCAACCTCGATCGAGATTGCCGAGGGCAGAAAGCTCATCGTCACCAGCGGCGGATACCGCACCGTGACATCGCGAACCACCGTAGCGCGGTTCCGCAAACACGTAAGTCCGCTGACCGGCGTCGTTTCGCGGCTCGAGCGGATCGAGGCCGATCTGCCGATGAATACGAATTTCTTCGCCTACCACAACTTCTCCGCGCCGGCCTGGAACGTTGACCAGCTCAGATCCGGACTGAGCGGCGGCAGCTTCGGCAAGGGTTCCACGGCCGAACAGGGCGAGGCCAGCGCGCTGATGGAGGCGATCGAGCGCTATTCGGGCATTTTCCAGGGCGACGAGATCAGGACGAAGCGCCGCTTTACCGATTTCGCTCCCGGTGACGCTCTTCTTCCCAACGACGTCCAGCTTTTCAGCGACACGCAGTTTCAGAACAGGCATGCCCCGCAGCCGGACGATTCACACCCGGTTCCCGAGCCGTTCGATCCCTCGACAAAAACCGAGTGGTCGCCGGTCTGGTCGTTGCGCGACAAGCGTTTCAAATATCTTCCGACCGGCCTGCTGTACTTTTTCTATGGCGGCTTCCACACGGATTCCAACGGATGTGCGGCCGGCAACACCCGTGAGGAAGCCATCGTTCAAGGCTTCCTCGAACTGGTCGAACGCGATGCCTACGCCATCTGGTGGTACAATCGGCTGCAACGTGCCGAAGTCGACCTCACGCAATTCGACGATTCCTATGTGCGGGATCTGCAAACCCAGTTTGCCGATGCGGGGCGCCGGCTTTGGGTGCTCGACATCACCAGCGATCTCGGCATTCCCTCTTACGTGGCGATCACGCACTGGATGCAGAACGGACACGAAAATATCGAGTTCGGCTCCGGCTCGCATTTCGATCGCCGCATAGCCCTGCTGCGTTCCCTCACGGAGCTGACCCAGTTCATGTCGATCGGCATGATGGGCGGCGGAAGCGGCGAGAAGCCGACGCTTGACGGTGTTACGCCGCTGCGACTTGACGACTATCCCTTTCTGATCCCCAGCGACAATCCGATCGTCCCGCCGGCACCGAGCCTCAAGGTTCACGATAATACGAGCGACCAGGTCAATGCCTGCATCGAGATTGCCACCGGCGCGGGACATGATTTCCTCGTGCTCGACCAGACGCGGCCCGACGTCGAAGTCCCCGTCGTCAGAGTGCTCGTTCCGGGCTTGCGGCATTTCTATCGCCGCTTCGCGCCCGGCCGGCTTTACGATGTTCCGGTGAAGCTTGGATTATTGGATCGCTCGCGACTGGAAAGCGAACTCACTCCGTTTCTTCCACACACCTGAAGGTCGGCTTCCGTGCGCGTTCTCCGGAAAATGCCGACCAAGAAGATCGCACCAGTCATCGCCGCCCGATTGAACGGTCGTTTTTCCCTTCATATGCAGGCGGACGGAAGCATCGCCGCTGCCCTCGGCCGCTATACGGTCAATCTGGGACAATTCAGCGCGGCGGCGATCGACCGTGCGGGACACCTCACCTCCGGCCTGCCGCTCGCCTCCTTTGCCGGCAAAAGTGCCCTCGCGAGGCAGGTTCATGCCCTGGTGCAGCGACTGGCGCGGCACGGGCTTCTCGAATACCGCCTATCCTTTCCGCGCGAGGAGCGGGACCTCGTGATCATCGAGCCGCAGGTCGCCGAATACTGGCCGCAGCGCGCAAAGCTGGGGAACGGTGATACCATCGTGTTGTCGCGCTTCGCCTATCTGCGCCGGCGCGGCAACGAGATGGTGCTGGAATCGCCGCGCGCCGGGGCACTGTTTCGGATTTGCGATCCCGCCATCGCCGCCACCCTTGTGGCCCTGTCGCAGCCCCAGCAGATCAGCAAGCTTCGTCGCCACGCGACCTCCTTGAACCTCGATCTGCTCGGACTGCTGCTCGACAGCCAGATGCTGATCAAGCTCAATGCGAAAGACGGCGACGGCCTTCGGGAGAATGAAGGCGACGGCAACCTCGTTCTCTGGGATTTCCACGATCTCGTGTTTCACACGCGGAGCACGGAGGGCCGACATGCCGATCCGGTTGGCGGTGCGTTCACCTATGCGGGCGTCGTTCCACCGCTGCCTGCGATACGTCCGCGTTGGCCAGGCGAGAAGATCACCCTCCACAAATTCTCCACGCGGGAGCCGATCTCGCCCTTCGCGAAGCTGTTGCGTGAACGCCATTCAATACGAGACTTCGACGACCAGCACCCGGTCACGCTCGCCGAACTCGCACAGTTTCTCGAGACCACCGCCCGCGTGCTATCGGAATGGAAGAGCGGAGCGAGTTTTGACGACGGCCCTGAAGTCACCTACAGCGCAAGGCCCTATCCATCGGCGGGCAGCGCTTACGAGCTGGAATTGTACCTGGCCGTCTCGAACTGCGAGGGGCTTGCGCGCGGATTTTACCATTACGATGCGGGTGGTCACGCACTGGTGGCGATCGGCGCTTCCGCCCACCAGCTCCAGGCGCTCTCGACGGCGGCCGAGTTTGCCATGGACGCGCCCGGCCCGCCGCAGGTCCTGATCACGATCGCCGCGCGTTTTGGGCGGGTGTCCTGGAAATACAGCTCAATCGCATATTCGCTGATCCTGAAGGATGTCGGCACCATGATCCAGACGTTCTATCTGGCGGCGACTGATATGGGCCTTGGCGGCTGCGCCATCGGCACGACCAACATCGATCTTTTTGCGAAAATCACCGAGCTCGAATTTCATGTCGAGAGCCCGGTCGGTCAATTTGCACTCGGACGCGGCAAGAAACCGCTGGCTGCAAGCTAGAGAGCCAGCTCCGCGGCTCAGGCGGACACGTTGAGCCCACTGATCGTGGGATGTCTTGCTTCCATTCGGGCCAGACCCTGCCGCCGAAGAGCGCTTCTTGGCTTGCAAGCGCCCATCGTTCGAGTCAGGACATGGTCGGGAGGTTCACCATGCTGCTTGAAACCGGGCTTCGCGGTGGCGCATTGGCGCTCCTCGGCATGCTTGCGATCATCGGATTTCCCGGCACGCTCCGATCGCCGATAGGTCGCGTCACACTGCTCTTCGATCTCTGCGTGATCGCGTTCCTGATCGAAACGGCGCCCGAAATACACGAAATGCTCGCCTGGTGGATCGTTCCGCTGCGGATCCTCAGCAATTCGATCGCAGGCGTGTTTGTCGCCTGGGCCGAGACAGCCTTTGCCGACAGCAACCCGCCGACGCGCTGGCGGTGGGCCGGCTTCGCTGCCATGCTGCCGCTCGCAGCCGCGGCCACCTTGTCCGGCTCGGCCGTGGCCTGGAACGCGACGCATGCCGCGACGCTGATCCTGGTGATCTTCGAGACCGCTCGGGTGCTTGCCGGGCGCAAGGCAGACCTGGTCGAGGGGCGCCGGCGCGTAAGGATCGTGTTCGCCTGCGGTATTGGCCTCGTCATCCTTGGCACGACGGTGCTGGACGCCGCCGGCGTCCGCTGGCTGCCCGAACTCTCGGCCGTGCTCGGCCTGTCCGTGGTCGCGGTTCTGATCCGTCTGCGCGCGCTTGTGCCTGAGCCGGCACTCCAACCAGCCCCCTCCGCGCCAACGACGCTGGCGATGCCGGTGACAGCGGAGATGAGCCCGGTGGAGCGCCAACTGGCAGAGCGGCTGCGGCAGGCGATGGAGCACGAGCGCGCCTACCGCGACATGGACCTTTCGGTGGATCGACTGGCCGAGCAGTTGGGAGCGCCCGCCTACCGCCTCCGGCGGCTGATCAACCAGCGGCTCGGCCACCGGAACTTCACCGAATTTGTCAACCAGTACAGGATGAAAGAGGCGCGGGCGGCGTTGTCTGACCCTGCGCAAGCGCGTGTCCCGGTGCTGACCATCGCCCTTGACGCCGGTTGGGGATCGATCGGTCCGTTCAACCGTGCCTTCAAGGCTCAAGCCGGCGAAACGCCCACTGAGTTCCGTCGTCGGGCACTGGCCGATTTCGCAATCGGCCATCCCTCGCCGGATTCGGCCAGGGCGGACGCGAATTTCGACAAGACCGCCACATCGATATGAGGCCTGATCCTGGCGCGACCAGGAGGACGGCATCATGCCCATCGCGAAGCCAGGCTATCGCCTTTTCTATATCGACAACCTGCGCTGGTCGGCGATCAGCCTGGTCGTCATCATGCACGCGGCCGTGACCTACTCGCCCTTCGGCAGTTGGTACTACCGTGAGCATCCCGAACTGGGCCTCGGAGCGAAGTTCGGGTTTGCCGCCTATCAATCCTTTCAGCACGCGGTTGCGATGGGATTGCTGTTCGGCATAGCCGGCTTCTTTGCTGCCGGCGCCATCGCACGCAAGGGCGCCGGCGCTTTCATGCGCGAGCGAGTGCGGCGGCTCGGCCTGCCGCTGCTGCTGTATATGACGGTGATCGGTCCGCTGACCGAGTATTTCGTCGCAGGGTCGTGGCAGTCGAACCCGCCGCGCACATTCATGCAGGACTGGTGGCTGCACCTCCGCTCGGGGGATCTTCTCGACGAGTCGGGTCCCCTCTGGTTCTGCCTTGTGCTTCTCCTGTTCTCGGCCATCTATGCCGCGCTGTGCCAGGTGCGCCCGGTCCGGCTCGTCCCGCGGCAACCCCCGTCTACCGGGGTCGTGTTGGGCTATGCGATCCTGATCGCCATCGTGACCTTTGCGGTGGGCGCTGCCTTTCCGGACGCCACGACCGTTCTCAACATCGATGTGCACGACTTTCCGCAATACCCGTTCATGTATGCTGCCGGAATCGCGGCGTGGAGAGCCGATTGGTTGCGCCAGATTCCATGGCGCGTCGGAAGGCGTTGGCTGTGGGCAGGCCTTGCAGCCGGCAGTGCGCTGTGGATCGTCCTGATCGCAACGGGCGGCGCCATGAGCGGCGGCGTCTCCGCCTATCGCGGCGGTTGGCACTGGCAGGCTGCCGGCATGGACGCCTGGCGCTCATTCACCTGTCTTGCGCTGACGCTGGGGGCGATCACGCTCTACCGGGAGCGCTTCAATAGCCAAGGTGCCTTGGCGTCATTCCTGACGCGCAATGCGTTTGGCGTTTATGTCCTGCACGCTCCGATCTTGATCGCGGTGACGCGTTTCCTGCATGACTGGCCCGCTTCCGTCGGCATCAAATTCGCGGTGGCCGGCATAGGCGGGGTTGTGTTCAGCTTTCTCCTCGTCGGTTTCGTCGCTCAGCGAACACCCGGCTTGCGCGCCGTTCTTTGAGCGATGTCCGCGTATTCACCGGAAGCGGACATCTGGGCGCAGTCTGATTCAACCCGATCTCATCGCGTTGTGGCGCATGGTACGAAAGTAGGCACCGGCGGCCAGGGCTGCGGCACGAATTTCGGCGGCGCAACATCCGGTTGTTAAGCTTTTTCTGGGACTTTGCGGCCGGCGCTAATGCCTGGAGTTCCGACGGTCCCATGTTCACGCTTCGATCGATTGCCGCTCGCCTGATCCTGGCGATTTCACTGACCGTTGCAGTCGCCTGCGCCATCCTCGGCGGTTTCTCGATCAGCCAGCAGCGCGCGCTGACCCGGCTCGCGCTCGATCAGCAGCTCAAGCTGCAATATGACAGCGTGATTGCGGCGATCGACTACGAGGGCCGCACGGCGCTCGCGGTCTCGGCCGTCATCGCCGCCCTGCCGCCGGTCGAGGACGCGATCGCCAAAGGCGACCGCGACGGCCTCGGCAAGCTGCTCGCCGCCCCCTGGGCGTCGATCAAGGCGCAGGGCATTCCGCTGATTTCGTTCTGGCAGGCCCCGGCGACGAGCTTCTACCGGATCCACACCCCGAAAATCTTCGGCGACGACGCCTCCACACGGCGCATCACCGTGGTGGAATCGATCAAGGCCGGCAAACCGATCGTCGGCGTCGAGCCCGCCCGCGAGGCGCTTTCGATCTTCGGCATGACCCCGGTCGTGCATGACGGCAAGACGCTGGGCAATGTCGACATCGGCGTCGCCTTCGGCAAGGAATTCGTCGACCGCGCCAAGAAGCGCTTCGGCATCGACCTTGCCGTGCATTCCTTCGACGGCAAGAGCTTCAAGCGGCTGTCGTCCACCTTCGGCGACACCGTGGTCGCGACCCCGGACGAGCTCAAGGCCGTGATGAACGGGGCAGCCCTGCTGCGCGATGCGACGCTCGACGGCCATGCTGTGGAACTCTATCTCGGCCAGATCAAGAACTATGCCGGCGAACCGGTCGCCGTGCTCGAGATCGTCAAGGACACCAGCGACTATGCAGCAGCTGCCGCGAGTGCGCAGCGCAATCTGATCCTCGGCGTGGTCGCGATCCTGGCCGCAGCCGTATTGCTTGCGTTCCTGCTCGGCCGCGGCCTGTCGCGACCGCTCACCGCAATCACCGCCGTGATGAACCGCCTGTCCAGCGGCGACACCAGCGTCACCATTCCCGGCAGCGAGCGCCGCGACGAGCTCGGCACCATGGCGAAGGCGGTCGACGTGTTCCGCCGCGGCATGATCGAAACCACCTCGCTGCGCGACGCGCAGGAAGCCGACAAGGTCAAGGCGGCGTCCGACAAGCAGGCGTTGCAGCAGCAGATGGCCGACCGTTTCGAAGCCGACGTCAAGGGCATGGTCGCCGCCGTCGCGCAGTCGTCGGGCGCGATGCAGCGTGTCGCCAACGAGATCACGACCAGCGTCAACGGCACCTCGGAACGAACCTCGGCGGCGGCCGCCGCGTCGGAGGAAGCATCGGCCAGCGTCAACGCAGTCGCCGCCGCAACCGAAGAGCTGGCGTCCTCGATCACCGAGATCGGCCGCCAGGTCACCCATTCCAGCCGCGTCGCCGACGGCGCCGTGGCCAAGGCGATGGAAACCACCGAGATGGTGACGAGCCTTGCCGCGTCAGCCGAGAAGATCGGCGACGTGCTGCGCCTGATCAGCGCGATCGCCAGCCAGACCAACCTGCTGGCGCTCAACGCCACCATCGAAGCGGCGCGCGCCGGCGACGCCGGCCGCGGCTTTGCCGTGGTCGCCGCCGAGGTGAAGGACCTGGCGAGCCAGACCGCGAAGGCGACCGAGGAGATCGCCGGCCAGGTCGGCGCGATCCAGTCCGCCACCGGCAATTGCGTCAGCGCCATCGGCGACATCAGCGGCACCATCCGCGAGATCTCGGCGATCGCCACCGCAATCGCGGCCGCCGTCGAGCAGCAGGACTCGGCGACGCGGGAGATTGCCCGCAGCGTGCAGCAGGCGTCCTCCGGGACCGGCGAAGTCTCCGCCAACATCGCCGGCGCGAGCGAGGCCGCCGGCCAGTCCCGCGCCCTCACCGGCAATGTGCTGGATACCTCCGGCCAGCTCGGCGATCACGCCTCCGCGCTGTCGCACAGCGTCGACACGTTCCTAGCCGGACTGCGCGCAGCCTGACCGGCGGCGCTCTATATGACCTTCGGGGCGCTGTGCTAGACAGACGTTACACGTCCTCCTCGCGGAGCCTTCCATGCGCAAGCCGGCAACCTCGACCAGCAAGGCGACACGCCCGCGGGCGAAAGCCGCAGAAGCGCTGTTCGACGCGTACCCTGCCCCCGTCAAGGCGAAGCTGCTGGCGCTGCGGCGATTGATCTTCGAGACCGCGAAGACGACGAAGGGCGTCGGCGCGCTGGAAGAGACGCTGAAATGGGGCCAGCCGAGCTACCTCACGCCGCAGACCGGCAGCGGCAGCACGGTCCGGATCGATCAGGTGAAGCCGGCCGCCGACCAGGTCGCGGTTTACTTCCATTGCCAGACCAATCTGGTCGAGACCTTCCGCGAGCTCTATCCCGAGCTCAGCTACAGCGGCAATCGCGCGATCCTGCTCGATGTCGCCGGCAAACTGCCGGAGCCCGCGTTGCGCCATTGCATTGGGCTGGCGCTGACCTATCACCTGAACAAGCGGACGACAGGCAGCAGGGCGTAACGTCATCGTCATTGCGAGGAGCGAAGCGACGAAGCAATCCATCTCACCGCGTGTGGGGATAGATGGATTGCTTCGCTGCGCTCGCAATGACGCTCTGGCAGCGATCCAGGCTACGCCACCAGCGCCGTCGCGACGCGCTGCGCCTTCAGCAGGCTGATGACCTCGGCGTTCGGGCGGGCGCGGCTGAACAGGAAACCCTGGCCCTCGTGGCAGCCTTCGGCGCGCAGGCAGCTCAACTCCGCCTCGGTTTCCACGCCCTCCGCGGTGATGGTGACGCCAAGCCCCATGCCGAGGCTGACGATCGAACGCACAATCGCCTGCGCGTCCGGATTCGCGTCGAGGTCGCGCACGAAGGACTGGTCGATCTTGATCTTGTCGAACGGGAAGCTGCGCAGATAGCTGAGGCTCGAATAGCCGGTGCCGAAATCGTCCATCGACATCCGCACCCCGAGCGCGCGCAGCGCATGCAGCGTCGCCAGCACCTGGCTGCTCTTCTCGAGCAGCAGCGTCTCGGTGATTTCGAGTTCGAGCCGCCGCGCCGGCAGGCCGGATTGCCGCAGCGCGTCGGTGACCAGCGCCAGCAGATTGCCGGTCCGGAATTGCAGCGGCGACAGGTTGACCGCGACGCGCACATCGTCAGGCCATTGCGCCGCATCCATGCAGGCACGACGCAGCATCAGTGAACCCAGCGGATTGATCAGGCCGGTCTCTTCGGCAACCGGAATAAACTCGCCCGGCGAGATCATGCCGCGCTCCGGATGCGGCCAGCGCACCAGCGCCTCGAGACCGGTGATGCGTCCGGTCGCAAGATCGACCAGCGGTTGGTAATAGGGCCGCAGGCCTTCGTTCTGGATCGCATCGCGCAGATCGATCTCGATCTTGCGGCGGCTCTGCGCGCGCGCGTCCATCTCCGCCTCGAAGAAGGAGAAGGTGCCGCGGAATTCGCTCTTGGCGCGCGACAAGGCCATGTCGGCGCTCTTCAGCAGCTTTTCCGAATCCTCGCCGTCGCCGGGCGACATCGCAATCCCGATGCTGGCGCCGATCACCACCGAATGTCCTTCGAGCAGATAGGGCTCGCCGATCGCATCGAGGATCCGCCGCGCCAGCAGCACCGCGTCCTCGGGCCGCATCACGCCGCCCTGCACGATGGTGAATTCATCGGAGTTGAGGCGGGCCAGCGCATCTTCCTCGCGCAGCGTCGAGCGCAGCCGCTTGGCGACCCCGCGCAGCAGCTTGTCGCCGATGCCGTGGCCGAGTGTGTCGTTGACCGCCTTGAAATTGTCGAGCCCGAGCATCAGCACCGCGACTTTGTCGGTCGAGCGGCGGGTGTGTTGCAGCATCTCGTCCATCTGCTGGCGCAGCAGGTTGCGGTTCGGCAGGCCGGTCAGGCTGTCGTGCTGGGCCATGAAGGCCAGCCGCGCCTCGGCGCGCTTGCGCTCGGTGATGTCCATCAGCGCGAGCAGCATCGCCGGCTGGTCGCCATGCATCAGCTGGCGCGAATAGATCGCAAGATCGATCAGCGTGCCGTCCGCGCGCACATGCTTCCAGGTCCGCGCCGCCTGCTCGTCGCTGCTGCGGCCGGCGGCCCAGGGCAGCTCGGCATCGAACGCCTGCAAGCTCCTGATCGTCATCCGCTCGAATTCGGCACGGACATAACCATAATGCGCGATCGCGGCGTCGTTGACCGCGAGGATCTTTTCGCCGTCGAGCGCGCACAGGATCATCGGCACCGGATTGCCGTCGAACAGCAGGCGGAACGACGCCTCGCGCTGCTTCAGCTCGGTGATGTCGACGCGCAGGCCGACGATGCCGCCATCCGAGGTCAGCCGCTCCTCGATCAGCACCACGCGGCCGTCGGCCAGCACCTGCTCGTGCCGCTCGCCCGGCTGGTACATCTTCTTGAGCCGCTCGGCGATCCATTCCTCCTCACGGCCGGCGGCCTCGGGATAATCGCCGCGCGCGACGCCGATGCGGATGGTGTCTTCCAGGCGCGCACCGTGCTCGAACAGATCGGAGCTGCGCTTGTAGATTTCCGAGTATTTCCTGTTCCAGAGGGTGTAACGACCTTCCGGGTCCAGGAACACAATGCCTTGCGGGAGAATGTCGATCGCCTCACGCAGCCGCGCATTCGACTTGCGGGCCTCGGCGATCGCGGCCTCGGCCTGCGCGCGCTGGCGCACCAGTTCGCCGATCTCGACGCCGGGGCGGCGCGAACGGCTGGATACTTTCGGCATCGGCTTGGGCCGCCGGCCCCGAGGACGGGACAGTTTGGCCTGCTTCGGTTTCTTGATCTTCTTTGGCCGCATCATCGGTGTCGCACGCCCCACGCGCATTCCAGTTCGGCGATATATCTGCGATAAGTCTCTGAAAAATTGGTATCTCTTGGCGAATAGCTGCGCTGTTTGAGACATCGCGGCATGCCTGCTTTGCAGGCGCGTCCACGCCGAACATCAGTGGCCTGCCATCCGCAGGCGGCACACAGCGCAGATTTGCAGCATGGAAGCGCCGGAGCGTGGTGAAGGAAGGGTAAATCGGCGCGCGACTGCACATTGGACGCGCCGAAAGCGCCTCCAGCGCATCAATGTTGGCCAGCGTGTGACAGGGTTATCGCGGGGTTAAGGCGCGACCGGCTTCACCTCGTCTTGCAGCTAGTTGGTGATCTCGATCCGCGTGCCGCCGCGGCCGTTGCGCTCGACCAGCCTATAGAGCTGTGCTGCGTGCGAGGGATTGAGCCGTACGCAACCATGCGAGGCCGGGCCGCCGAGACGGGTGAGTTCATAGGTGCCATGGATGGCAAAGCCGCCATGGAAGAAGATCGCGTAGGGCATCGGCGAGTTGTAGTACTTCTTCGAGTACCAGCGGCGCGCCAGCATCTGCGGACGGAACACTCCACTCGGCGTGCCATAGCCGCGCCGGCCGGTCGACACCGGCCAATTGTAGCGTCTCGCGCCGTCGACGCTGACCGCCATGCGCTGGGATGATTTATCGATGTGAACCACGATGTCGGCTCGCGCCGGAGACAGCGCCAATGTCGACGCCGCAATCGCGGCGGCAAACGCCAGCCGTACGCAACATACGCTCGTCATAATAATGCCTACCCTGAAATTATTGTGCGCATGATGTCGCCTGCAACGCGCGCCTGTAAAGTGGCGTGGATCACATGGCAGCCCGGAAACCGCGGGTCATCTCGATCCGCCCTGTGGGCGATCAAGCGAATGGGATGAAGGCGCGGTCCGCCCGCTCCGAATCCATGCTAGCCTTGCGCTGACAGAGTGATCCGAATGACATCCCGCCTGCGTCTGATCCCGCTCCTGATGATCTCCGTCCTCGCCGCCTGCACCATCTCCGCGCGGGCGCAGGACAAGGGCTCGCTCAATCCGCAACCATTGCCGCCGCTCGCCAACCCTAACGATCCGACGATCGGGGCGAAGCAGTTGTTCGCGCGCAAGGTGCTGCCGGCGGCGATGCCGACGCAATCGATCGGCGGCTACACCAAGGGCTGCCTCGCCGGCGCCGCGCAGATGCCGTTCGACGGCGCCACCTGGCAGGTGATGCGCCTGTCGCGCAATCGCTACTGGGGTCACCCCGCCATGATCACGATGTTGAAGCGGCTTGCTGCCAACGCGCACAAGGACGCCGGCTGGCCCGGCATCCTGGTCGGCGATATCGGCCAACCGCGCGGCGGCCCCGCGCTGTCCGGTCACACCAGCCACCAGATCGGGCTCGACGCCGACATCTGGCTGACGCCGATGCCCGATCGCAAACTGTCGCGCGAGGATCGCGAGGAGATGTCGGCGGTGATGATGGTGCGCGATGACCGGCTCGATATCGATCCGCGCGTCTTCACGCCCGGTCATGTGCTTGTGATCCGCGACGCCGCGCGGGAGCCGGCGGTGCAGCGCATCTTCGTCAATCCGGCGATCAAGAAGGCGCTGTGCCGCGAGGCCAAGGGCGACCGCAGCTGGCTGTCAAAGATCCGGCCGTGGTGGGGCCACGACTATCACTTCCACATCCGGATGCGCTGTCCGTCCGGCAGCCCCGCATGCGAGGGACAGAAGCAGCAAGCGGAGGGCGAAGGCTGCAAGCCTTCCGATCTCGCGTTCTGGTTCAAGGATTCGGTGCTGCATCCGAAGCCTCCGGCGAAGCCGCCGAAGCCGCGCCCGCCGATGACGCTGGCGCAGCTGCCAGCCCCCTGCAGGACGGTGCTCAACGCACCCGACGCCAAGCAGTAGCATCCATGCAATAACATCTTTGTCAGGCGGCTATGCCGGCCGGCTTGAACTGCGTTATGATCTCGCGTCGTCGCGCCGTAAGCGCGTTCGAGCGATGGATCGGGGCCTCTGATCTATTTCATCCGTCACAATTGCATTGGATCAGTCATGCGCAAATCGCTCCTCGCCGCATCGCTCCTGCTAGTCTCGGTTCCCGCTTTCGCGGCGGAAGAACCGAGCGGCTGCGACAAGTTCAAATGGTCGATCGACCGCGCACGCGCCGCACTCACTGCGCCCGATCGCGCCAAGCTCGCCTCGGGCAGCGAGCAGACCGCATTGCCGTCGACCGCCATCACGCTGGCGCTAGTGGCCCCGGCCGATGCCAAATTGCCCTCGCCGCCGGAGCGCGCGCCGAAGGACGGCTCCTTCGCCGGCTTCACCAGCTTCAAGGCCGCACCGAAGGCCGGGCTCTATACCGTCAGCCTCTCGGCCGGCGCCTGGGTCGATGTGGTGCAGGACGGGCATTTCCTGAAGCCGAAGGCGTTCAGCGGCGCGACCGATTGCGACGGCATCCGCAAGACCATGAAATTTGACCTCGCCGCCAGCCCGTTCGTGCTGCAGGTGACCGGCGCCGGAGACAATTCGCTGTCGATCGCGATCCAGCCGTCCGATCAATAGGACGGCCTTTAGACAAGTAAGTCCCAGCCTGCTATGTTTCAGTGCGATATCCCTGAGGACCGTAAGTCCTTCGGGGACCCGCGGAGCAGCGCTTCCGTCCGTCGCACCCAGACCCCACCAACGCCTGATTTGCGCGTGCCGTTCGCGCGCGAACGCGCACGGAGCGCTTTCCATGTCACGACTTTCAATTTCGAGACTTGCCGGACTTTTCACCGCCTTCGTCATTTTGCTCGGCGCGATCCATTCGCCGGCACGAGCCGAGGACAAGACGCTCACCGTGTTCGCCGCGGCCTCGATGAAGAACGCGCTCGATGAGATCGACGCGGCCTATACCGCCAAGACCGGCATCAAGATCAGCGCCAGCTATGCCGCGAGCTCGGCATTGGCAAAGCAGATCGAGCAGGGCGCGCCGGCCGACGTGTTCGTCTCCGCCGACACCGACTGGATGGACTATGCGATCAAGCAGAAGAACATCAATAAGCCGACGCGGGTGAACCTGCTCGGCAATTCGATCGTGCTGATCGCGCCGAAGGATTCCAAGATCGACAGCGTCAACATCGGACAGGGCTTCGATCTCGCCAAGCTCGCCGGTGACGGCAAGATCGCAACCGGCGACGTCAAAGCGGTGCCGGTCGGCAAATACGCCAAGGCCGCGCTCGAGAAGCTCGGTGCCTGGCAGGCGGCGGAGCCGAAATTCGCGATGGCCGAGAGCGTGCGCGCGGCGCTGACACTGGTGGCACGCGGCGAAGCCGTGCTCGGCATCGTCTATTCGACCGACGCCAAGGTCGAGCCGGGCGTCAAGATCGTCGGCACCTTCCCGGCCGACACCCATCCGGCGATCATCTATCCGGTTGCGGCGACGACGACCGCGAAGCCCGAGACCGCCGAGTATCTCGCCTTCCTGCGTTCGTCGGCGGCGAGGACGATCCTCGAGAAGTACGGCTTCAAGTTCCTGATCAGACCGACGACCTAAGCCCAGCGCCGCCGATTTGACGTTCCTCCAGTGACTGCCGCACTCACCATGAGGGACGTCAAATCGATCAGCGGCACTGGCATATTGACTCTTACTCGTGTCTGTTCCCGAAGTTCGTAACTGAGGAGCCGCACTTGCATACGAACTTCGGGAACAGACGCTAGTGTTCGAGATCTCGCCGACCGAATGGACGGCGATCCTGCTGTCGCTGCGGGTCGCCGTCATCGCAACGCTGGTGGCGACCCCGTTCGGGATCGCGCTCGCCTGGCTGCTGGCGCGGCGCGATTTCTGGGGCAAGTCGCTGCTGGATGCCGCCGTGCATCTGCCGCTGGTGCTGCCGCCTGTCGTCACCGGCTATCTGCTGCTGCTGACCTTCGGCAAGCGCGGGCTGGTCGGCGGCTGGCTGGCCGATCATCTCGGCATCGTGTTCGCATTCCGCTGGACTGGTGCCGCACTCGCTTGCGGCGTGATGTCGTTTCCGCTGCTGGTGCGCCCGATCCGGCTCTCGATCGAAGCGGTCGACCGCCGCCTCGAGCAGGCGGCCGAAACGCTCGGCGCCGCGCCCTGGCGGGTGTTTGCGACGGTGACGCTGCCGCTGGCGCTGCCCGGCGTGCTGGCCGGCATGGTGCTCGGCTTTGCCAAGGCGATCGGCGAATTCGGCGCGACCATCACCTTCGTCTCCAACATTCCCGGCGAGACCCAGACGATTTCATCGGCGATCTATTCGCTGATCCAGACGCCCGACGGCGACACCGCCGCGGCGCGGCTCGTGATCATCTCGGTCGTGCTGGCGGTCGGCGCGCTGATCGCCGCGGAAGTGTTCGCGCGCCGCGCCACCGCGCGCCTGCACGGGCAATAGCGATGCTGCGCGTCGACATCACCAAGCAACTCGGAGAGTTCGCGCTCGCGGCGGCATTCACCAGCGAGGGCCGTGTCACCGGCCTGTTCGGTGCGTCCGGCTCCGGCAAGACGTCGCTGATCAACACCATCGCGGGACTGGTGCGTCCGGATCGCGGGACCATCGTGATCGACGGCGAGACGGTGGACGATACCGCGGCCGGCGTTCACGTCCCGACCTGGCGCCGCCGCATCGGCTACGTC
Organism: Bradyrhizobium oropedii; assembly: GCF_020889685.1. Taxonomy (GTDB): domain Bacteria; phylum Pseudomonadota; class Alphaproteobacteria; order Rhizobiales; family Xanthobacteraceae; genus Bradyrhizobium; species Bradyrhizobium oropedii. The sequence continues at coordinate 995 of NZ_JACMYO010000082.1, read as the reverse complement.
TTCCAGGACGCGCGGCTGTTTCCGCATCTCGATATCAGGCAGAACCTCGATTACGGCCGCCGCATGAACGGCCTCACTGAGGATCCCGCGCAGCACAAGCGCGTCGTCGACCTGCTCGACATCGGCGCCCTGCTCGACCGCCGCCCGGGAAAGCTCTCCGGCGGCGAGCGCCAGCGCGTCGCGCTCGGCCGGGCACTGCTGTCCAAGCCTCGGCTGTTGCTGTTGGACGAGCCGCTGGGCGCGCTCGACGAAAGCCGCAAGCTCGAGATCCTGCCCTATCTGGTCCGGCTGCGCGACGAGGCCGGCGTCCCCATGGTCTATGTCAGCCACGACGCGGCCGAGCTGCGCCAGCTCGCCACCCAGATCGTGATGCTGCGCCGCGGTCAGGTCACCGCGTTCGGCGGTGTTAAGGTGTTGACGAGAGGCACATAGCTAGCTGTTTTTCCGAAAGTCGGCATAAGATAGCCCATCTTACCTGCTAGGCCTGCGTCGGGAGCTCCGATCGGGCATGGGGAAAGGTGGATCGTGCGACTGACTGGCTGGGTATTGCTGCTGATCGGCGGACTGCTGTGCGCCACGATTTCGTGGGCCGCACTCGGCTTCCTGCTGATGGGCATCGGCCTGATCTCGCTCCAGGTCGCCGAGCGGCGGCGCCGCCAGACGGATGGCACCTCCGGATTTACCCCTCCGCGCCTCAGCGCCGGGCTGCAGCCGCCGACCCTCGACCCGGGCCAGGATACAGGGCCCCAGCATCAGCCTCGCCGGGTGGCTTGGCCCGACAAGAAAACGGACGCGCCCTACGACCGGGAGACGTGGCGCCGGCTGGTCGAAAGCGACCCCGATCTCGCCCAGCTCGCCAAGGTGCTGGCCGATTACGGCCCGCAATATGTCGACGAGCTGGCGGCGAGCTACCTCGCCGCCCCCGACAAGAGCCGCCTTGGGGCGATCGTCGACGGCATCATCGCGCGTGCCCGGGACGTCAGCCGGTCTCGCCG
>NZ_JACMYO010000081.1 GCF_020889685.1 Bradyrhizobium oropedii | reverse complement strand
TGCTAGAGCGTTTTCAAGCGAAGTGGGCACCGATTCGCGTCAAGAAAACGCGTCAAAACCCAAACCTGGCGGGGCAGGGCTGCAGCAAGGGCTGTACGAGCTGCATTGATCTGATCCCGTTGCTTGCTAAGCTCGCGCCATGACCGAGCAACTCCCCGAGACGATCAGCCGCCTCTACACCGACCCCGGCGACTATGTCGACAGCGATCATCCCGCCGTCGAGGCATTCGCCCGCGCCGCGGTCCCGGCCGCCGCCAGCGCGCGCGACAAAGCGAGCCGGCTCTACACCGCGGTGCGCGACGGCATCCGCTACAACCCCTATGTCAGCATGCGCTCGCCTGAGAGCTACCGGGCCTCCAGCGTGCTCGCCGCCGGCAACGGCTACTGCGTCGGCAAGGCGGCGCTCTATGCCGCGGCCTGCCGGGTGCACGGCATTCCGGCCCGCGTCGGCTTCGCCGACGTCCGCAACCACCTCACCACCGAGAAGCTGCGCCAGAGCATGGGCTCGGATCTGTTCACCTGGCACGGATTCACCGAAGTGTTCGTCGACGGCGCCTGGCGCAAGGCGACGCCCACCTTCAACGACACGCTGTGCGCCAAGCTCGGCGTCAAGCCGCTCGATTTCGACGGCCATTCGGATGCGCTGCTGCATCCCTTCGACGGCGAAGGGCGTGCCTACATGCAGTATGTCAACGACCACGGCACCTATCACGACGTGCCCGCCAAATTCCTGATGCGCGAGATGGCGCGCGAATACGCCAACATGCAGGGCGAGGACATGTCCGGCCGCGACATGGAGCGGGAGGCGGCGGAGCAGTAGCGCACGCCGCTGCGCACCGGCTGAGGGGGCGGTGTCATGGATGCGGAGCAGCCGAAGGCGCCGGTCGGGCGTCCGGCCACGGGCTGGGAGGACGCGGTCGCGCTGACCGGCTTCATCCTGGTCGCGGTCGGGCAGGCCTCCAACCAGGTGCTGGCGCGCGGCCTTGCCGGCTCGGTGCCGCCGTTCTCACTGGCCTTCTTCCGCTGGAGCATCATCGCCATCGGCCTGACACCGTTTGCGATCGCGGCGATCCGCGACGGCAAAATCCCGCTGGCGCAGAATTTCTGGCCGATCCTCGCCGCGGGCTTCCTCGGCATGTTTCTGTGCGGCGGCCCGGTCTACATCGCCGGTATCACCACCACCGCGATCCATATCGCGCTGATCTTCGCGCTGTCGCCGATCATGGTGCTGCTGATCTCGGCGGCGCTCGGCATCGAGCATATCGGTCCGCTGCAGTGGCTCGGGACCGCGCTGGCGCTCGCCGGTGCGCTGCTGATCGTCTCCGGCGGCCATCTGGAAACGCTGACGCAGTCGAGCGCGGCCTGGGGCGATCTGCTGGTGGTGTGCGCGATGCTCGGCTGGTCCGGCTACACGCTGGTGCAATCGCGCGTCGCGCCGCGCGCTTCGCTGCTGGCCCGCGTCAGCCTGTTCTCGGCGGCCGGCGCGCTGTGCTCGCTGCCGCCAGCGCTCCAGGAGATGTGGGCCACGCCGGCTGCGGTTTTCAACGCCAGGGCGTTCGAGGCCTATGTCTTCGCCGGCCTCGTGCCCGGCCTGATGGCCTATGCCGGCTTCGCCTGGCTCGGCGGACGGTTCGGTTCGGTGCGGACGTCTCTGGTGCTCTATGTCGCGCCGATCGCGAGCGCGCTGCTGTCCTGGATCATCCTCGGCGAGCCGCCGAAGCTGATCCACATGATCGGCGGCCTGCTGATCCTCGGCGGTGTCTGGGCCAGCCTGCGCAAATAGGGGTGCAACCTTTTCCAGCTTCGTGCGTTGAATCCAGCGTTGATTCAAGAGCTTAGTTGGAGGTCGTATGAATCTTACTCCCCAGCAGCGCAAGGTCCGTACCGAGCAGCGTCAGCAGGATGCGTCGCAGGCGATGAAGGAGCACCTCGCCCACGAGAAGGCGTTCTACGACAACTTCCGTCGCCTCAAGGCCGAGCGGCAGGCGCGCGAAGCCGCGGAATCACGGAAGCAATCCGCTTCAAAGTAAGTGCCGAGAGCCACCCATCGTCCGGATTGCCCGGATCTGACAGAGCGAGAAGGATCGGAAACCGAAGGGGCGAGCGCGGCGCAATCGAGCTTGCGCCAATGACGCGATGAAATCTCCAGGCTTATGGAGGACGTCAGATGTATTTTGCCGATAAGAAAACCGTCACTTGCAAATGCGGCGAGCCCCTGAGCGAACTGATGCTCGTCGACGACCAGACGACTGGAATCAAGTTTCATGTCGGTCGTTGCCCGTCATGCCGTGACGTGACGGTTGTTCGATCTCAGGACATGCGATCGAGCGACGATGCCTGAAACAAGAGGTCCTCCCGCTTGGCGAGGGGACCGCTCCACCGATGCCTGACGTCCAATGCGACGGGTGCGTGACGCATCGTCTGCAGGGCAGCCGAAAAAGAGCAGGGCGCGACCGGCATCACCACGGTCGCGCCCTACGTCGCCGGTCAATGGGGCAGGGGGAATAACCGGCTCTTCCAATGACTCGCTGACCCCCTGACTCGTTCCGCGCGAATCAAAATTTTTCGTACACGGTTAAGTGATGGTCGGACGCGAGAACCCCACAGGTTTCGTTCGCGTTGTGTCCGTGATCGCCAAGGGATTGTTAAGCGAATTTCCATGGGGCGAGGGACATCACCATGTCAAAGATTCAAAAGGGAATTTTCGCTGCGTTGGCGGTCGGACTGACGCTTGGCGCCGTCCAGTTGGCATCCGGTCACGATCTGATTGGCGGCCAGCAGGTCACCATCGCATTGGCGCCGGAGAGCGCCGTCAATCGCGCCGCCAAGACCGATCGTGCCGCGGTTCCATCGAGCGGCCTGCCGAGCCGGACCGTGGCGCTGAAACTCGATCGGCTTCCCGAGACGTCGGTTCTGGTCCGCGTCCCCGTGGCGCGGGAAGAGGCGCGCAACCACCCCACAGCGCCGGCTCGGGTCCGGCCCGGTGAGACCCGCAAGGTGGCCTGCGAGCCCGTGGTCAGTGTCCTGACTGAAGTGGCCAAGCTGCTGCAGCCCGGCCGCTGCGTGACCTGAGAACGTCAGTTATCTCACCGTCATTCCGGGGCGCGCCTCTTGGCGCGAGCCCGGAATCCATTTAGCCGCGAGATCCGTGGCCCAATGGATTCCCGGCTCTCGCTTCGCGAGCCCCGGAATGACGGTGGAGGACGTTACTCTTCTTCCGCCTCGCCGCTGCTGGCTGCACCGCGGCTTGCCATCAGGCCGAATGCGAGGCCGCCGACCACGAGGATCGGGATCAGCCGCTTCACGCCGACGGCGCGGACGATCTGCAGGCCGGTGGCGATCAAGGCGGGGTCGGCGAACATCGATGCCGCGGCAGACTTCGCGGCCTTGGCCGCCTTCTCGGCGCGGCGGCGCATCTCGCGCTTGCGCGCGGTGTAAACGGCGATCGCGATCAGCGTGACGATGAGGAAAACGCCGGCGCCCGACAGGCACGCTTCTACTGGTCCGTAGTGCTGCAGCACATAGACGAAGGCGGCCGCGCACAGGAAGGCGATGGTGATGAACAGCGCGATCGCGGCAGCGGCCGCAAGCGATGTCAGCCGCAGCGCGCTGCCGGTGGACTCCTTGACGTCATCGATCAGCCGCTGAAGCATTGACCAGCCTTGCTTTGAATCTTGTTTTGATTCTTGCCTTGAACAGCGCATCGACAAACGAGGCGGCGGCGCGCCAGCGCTGCCATCTGGTCCAGAACGGTGGTTTGCGCATGATCGCCACCATGATCTCAGAGATGGATTGGTTGCCTAGCGGCGCCAGGTGAGGCCGATCAGGAAGCCGAGACCGAGCGCAAGGCCGACGGTCGCCAGCGGCCGCTGCGTGATCACCTCTTCCAGCGATTCCTCGATCGAGGACGCCGCCTCCTGCGCCGCGCCCATCATCGCGCTGCCACGCTCCGACACGTCGTCGAAGGTCGATTCCGCGTTGGCACGCGCATCCTTGTAGTGGCGGCGCGCCTGCTTGCCTGCGTTGCTCGCAAACGAGTTGAGCGCGTCGGTGATCTGTTCGGTCAGGGCTGCGATATCGTTCTTCACGGCGATGACATCCTTTTCGAGGCGTTCGTAGGTCGCTTTGTCCGTCATGTTCTTGATCCCAAATGCGCTGTCCGTGCTCGACATCGAAGGCTCCCGGAGGACGTGTGTGTTCAGAGAAAACGCTTCGCACCAAGCAAGGTTCCAGATGCGAAACCGAGGTTAGCCCTAGGGTAGTTGCGGCGAATTGTCCGGCATCAAATGCTCCTTCACGATCAATCCGACGATCAAGAGCGGCGACGACAGGAAAGCGCCCATCGGGCCCCACAGCCAGGTCCAGAATGCAAGCGCGAGAAAGACGGCGAGCGCGTTCAGCGACAGCCGGCGGCCGACGATCGTCGGCGTCACGAAATGTCCTTCCATGAAGGTCACGACCGCAAAGCAGGCCGGCGCAATCAGCCCTGCGCCGATGGTCGGCGAAGAGATGATGCCGATCGCGACCAGCACGACGAACATCGCGACCGGGCCGATGATCGGAATGAAGTTAAGCGTCGCCGCGAGCGCGCCGAGCCCCGCCGGATTGGGCATGCCCGTCGCCGCGCAGATCGCGCCGGTGACGATGCCGACGCCGACATTGATCATCGTCACCGTCAGCAGATAATTGCCGAGATGGGTTTCGAGCTCGTTGAGAATGCGCAGCGTGCGTAGCCGCGCCTCGCGCTCGCTGAAGGTCATCACCAGCGCGCGGCGCAGATCCTTCCAGCTCGCGATGAACAGGATCAGGGTCACGATGAACAGCAGGAATTCGGCGAAGGTCGGTGACAGGAATTCCAGCGTCGGCTGCACCCATTCGAATTTCGGCAGCTGGAAAGTGGCCAGCGTGCCGGAGCCGCCGACCATGCTCTGCAGCTCCTGCCACAGGGCGAGCGGCCGGTCGAACACGTGCAGCTTATCCCTCAGGATCGCACCGAGCTCTGGCAGCCGCGAGCTCCATTCCATGGCCGGCGAAGCGATCAGCCCGACCATGAAGGTAACCGCGGCGCCGACCGCGATCACGATCAGCACGGCGCCGAGCGCGCGCGGAATCCGGTAGCGCTCGAGCAGGCTCGCCGCCGGCGACAGCATGGTGCCGACAATGAAAGCCATGGCGATCGGGAGAAAGAAGGCGCGGGCCAGATAGAGCACGGCGACGATGACAATGACCAGCAGCGCAACCAGCGCAAAGGCGATGACCTCGGCACGGCTGATGACCGGCGGCGTTTCGGCCTTGCTGTCGGGGACGGGCGTGCCTTCGGGCGCATTGCCAAGCAGAATTTCACTCGGAAAAGCGCGCACCAGACTCCTCCCGCACGAGGACAACAAATGAATTTCGCGCAGCGAAACCGTCCCGCGCGTCAAATAGCGCGTGACAACGGGCTGGCCCCGCAATGGTTCCATCGCGGGTTCGTGACACGTGACGGGTTGACAATCGCGGCTTCGCGACGATTCGCACCGGAACTCTCCGGCGGTCACGCGCGTTGGTCTGGCGTCGCATCACCACGATGCGCATCCCGTCCAGGGGCAGCACATGACAAATCACTCTCTCTCCAGCCGCCGGCTTGCGTCGCGCGCCGCGCGCACCCATGCCCGGACTCTTGCCCGCACCGTTGCCTTCGCCGGCGTCCTGTTGGTGACGCCATTCATCGTCACCAATTCGGCTCACGCCCAAGCCAGATCTTCTGCGCTCGGCTATGCGTCGACCCAGCCGGGCGCTTTCCCGTCCGACCAGGTGATGACCGATCCCTCGACTGAGGCCACCGAGGACGGCGCGCTGCCGGAGCGGCTGCGCCGGACGACCGTCGCGCTCAACACGTCAGAGGCACCCGGCACCATCATCATCGATACCGGCAACACCGCGCTGTATTACGTGCTCGGCGGCGGCCGGGCGATCCGCTACGGCGTCGGCGTCGGCCGCGAGGGCTTCACCTGGGCGGGGACGCAGACGATCAGCCGCAAGGCGGAGTGGCCGGATTGGCATCCGCCGGCCGAGATGATCAAGCGCCAGCCCTATCTGCCGCGATTCATGGCCGGCGGCCCGGGCAATCCGCTCGGCGCGCGCGCGATGTATCTCGGCTCCAGCGAATACCGCATCCACGGCACCAACGATCCCACAACGATCGGCAAGTTCGTGTCGTCGGGCTGCATCCGCCTGACCGATGAAGACGTTTCCGACCTGTTCAGCCGGGTCGATGTCGGCACCAGGGTCGTGGTGCTGCCGAAGAACGCGCCGCACCTCGCCGCGCGTGAGCTCGGCCCGGCGACGACGCAGATCTCGGTCCGGCCTGCTCCGGTGCAGCCGCGTCCCGCGGTCATGACGCTGCCTTCCGGCCGTCAGGCGATGAACATCCCTGCGACTTCCACGTTGTACTGAGGAATGCGTCGTACTGAGGGTCGGTAATGGCAAAGCGGCACGTGAGGCGGTGGGCGTTCGGGACGGCGGCATTGGTCGGCCTGTCCCTTGCGCCCGCGGCGCAAGCCCAGGATTTCTTCCAGCAACTGTTCGGCGGCTTCATGCAGGGCCGCGCGCCGGTGATCCGCATGCCGTTCGACGACGGCCCGGCACAGGTCATGCCGCGGGCCGAGCGTCGCGCGCGCTATGACGGCGGCCAGGCCTATTGCGTGCGCACCTGCGACGGCCGCTATTTCCCGCTGGCTGCGACCGGCAATCAGAGCAAGGCGGAGAGCTGCAACAGCTTCTGCCCGGCGAGTGCGACCGAAGTGGTCTATGGCGGCAATATCGACAACGCCGCGACCGACGACGGCAGGCCGTATTCCGAGCTGCCGAACGCGTTCCGCTATCGCGACGAACTCGTCTCCGGCTGCACCTGCAACGGCAGGGATCCCGTCGGGCTCGCCGCGGTGAAGATCGAGGACGACCCGACCTTGCGCAAGGGCGACATTGTCGCCGGCAAGGATGGGCTGATGTCGGTCAGTCGTCCGGATCGGCGTGGTGCATCTCTCAATTTCACACCGGCGCCGGATCGCATCCGCGCGAAGTATCAGCGCGCGCCGGTGCTGGCGCGCGAGTAGCGTCGCTCACGCAAGGCAGGCCATTTCGGTTCCGTATTCTGGAACCGGCCTCCCGCTCGCACGTTAGCAACATGCGAACAGCACATTCACCGATGTTATCAGGGGGCTCCGCATGCTCGTCGGCGTACTCGTCACTTTCCTTGTCATTATTCTCGTTCTTTATCTCATCAACATGCTGCCGCTCGACGGCCGCGCCAAGCAGATCGCACGCGTCGTCGTCATCATCATCGGCATCGTCTCGCTGCTGAAATATCTGGCGGTGTTCTAGCGGCGTCATTGCGAGCGAAGCGAAGCAATCCATCTCACCGCGTGAGTGGGGCAATGGATTGCTTCGTCGCTTCGCTCCTCGCAATGACGTGGATGCAGCAGTGCATTTCCAATAAAAAAGCCCCGGCTCGTCGCCGGGGCTTTTGCTTGGTCATTGCGATCGCGGATCAGCCCGCGGCCTTGGCCTCGCGGCGGCGCGCGGTGAGGATGTATTCGGTGTAGCCGTTCGGCTGCGTACGTCCCTCGAACACGAGGTCGCAGGCCGCCTTGAAGGCGACGCCGTCGAACGACGGCGCCATCGGCTTGTAGAGGCTGTCGCCGGCGTTCTGCTTGTCGACGACGACAGCCATGCGCTTCAGCGATTCCATCACCTGATCCCTGGTGATGACGCCCTGATGCAGCCAGTTCGCCAGATGCTGGCTCGAGATGCGCAAGGTGGCGCGGTCTTCCATCAGGCCGACATCGTGGATGTCGGGCACCTTGGAGCAGCCGACGCCCTGGTCGATCCAGCGCACGACGTAGCCGAGGATGCCCTGGCAGTTGTTGTCGATCTCCTGCTTGACGTCGTCGGGCGCCCAGTTCGACTGCGACACCGGAATGGTGAGGATGTCGGAGAGCTTTGCGCGCGGGCCACCCTTGGTGAGCTCCTGCTGGCGGGCTGTTACGTTGACCTGGTGATAGTGCAGCGCGTGCAGCGTCGCTGCGGTCGGCGACGGCACCCAGGCGGTGGTGGCGCCGGCCTGCGGATGGCCGATCTTCTGCGCCAGCATGTCCGCCATCTTGTCGGGCGCGGCCCACATGCCCTTGCCGATCTGGGCATGGCCGGGCAGGCCGTCGATCAGGCCGTTGTCGACGTTCCAGTCCTCATAGGCCTTGATCCACGGCTGGGCCTTCATGTCGTTCTTGCGGATCATCGGACCCGCTTCCATCGAGGTGTGGATCTCGTCGCCGGTGCGGTCGAGGAAGCCGGTGTTGATGAACATGATGCGCTTGGAGGCGCGCTGGATGCAGGCCTTGAGGTTGACCGTGGTGCGGCGCTCCTCGTCCATGATGCCGACCTTCAGCGTGTTCTCCGGCAGAGAGAGCATCTTCTCGACCTCGGCGAACAGGTCGCAGGTCAGCGTCACCTCGTCGGGACCGTGCATCTTCGGCTTGACGATATAGGCCGAGCCGGTGCGGCTGTTCTTGACCTTGGAATTGCCCTTGATGTCGTGGATCGCGAGCAGGCCGGCGACGGCGGCGTCCAGAAGGCCTTCCGGGATTTCCTCGCCCTTGGCGTCGAGCACGGCGTCGGTGAACATGTGGTGGCCGACATTGCGCATCAGGAGCAGGCTGCGGCCGTGCAGCTTCAGCTCGCTGCCGTCGGGCTTCTTGTAGACGCGGTCGGCATTGAGCGAACGGGTCAGCGTCTTGCCGCCCTTGTCGAAATCGGCCGACAGCGTGCCGTTCATCAGGCCGAGCGTGTTGCGATAGACCAGCACCTTATCTTCGGCATCGACGGCGGCGACCGAGTCTTCCATGTCGAGAATGGTGGAGACCGCCGATTCCAGGATCATGTCGGCGACCCCGGCCGGATCGTCCTTGCCGATGACGTTGCTGCGGTCGATCTTGACCTCGACATGCATGCCGTTGTTGACGAGCAGGATCGCGGTGGGCTGGGCGGCATCGCCCAGATAGCCGGCGAACTGGGCGCCGTTCTTCAGCGCGGTCGAATTGCCGCTCTTCAGCTTGACCGACAGCTGGCCCGCGATCACGGCGTAAGACGTCACGTCGGTGTGGCTTCCGGTCGCGAGCGGCACGGCGGCGTCGAGGAACGCCTTCGCCTTCGCGATCACCTTGTCGCCGCGGGCCTTGTTGTAGCCTTTGCCGCCTTCGCTCGGATCATGCGGGATCGCGTCGGTGCCGTAGAAGGCGTCGTACAGCGAGCCCCAGCGCGCGTTGGCGGCGTTCAGCGCGTAGCGGGCGTTGGTGAGCGGCACCACGAGCTGCGGGCCGCAGATCTTGCCGATTTCCTCGTCGACATTAGCGGTCTCGACCTTGTGGGTCGCGGGCTCCGGCAGCAGATAGCCGATGTCCTTGAGGAACGCGGTGTAGGCGTTGATGTCAAACGCCTTGCCCTTGTTGGCGCGATGCCAGTCGTCGATCTTGGCCTGCAGCGCGTCGCGGACCGCGAGCAGCTCACGGTTCTTCGGGCCGAGCTTCTGGATGATGGCGGCAAGTCCTGCCCAGAACGCGTCGGGCGCGATCCCGGTTTTCGGCGTCGCCTCCTTGGCGATGAAATCGAACAGGACAGGGGCGATCTTCAATCCATGGGCATCGACACGAGTCATGATGGGCTTTCTCAAAAAATGGAGCGTTTAGGCGCTGTTTTCGAAAGAAATCAGCAAAAAACGCGCCAAAGGGCCGCGTTCACGGCCCTTTTAGCCCTAAAGCCACGGCTCTGAGAAGGCCCCTGCCTGTACCTTCACGCGGGGAGGTCAGGGCACCCTGGTCCGCACCTTGGCGGCGATCAGCAAGGCGGCGAGCACCAGGGGGACAGCGCCGGCCACAAACACCGCCGTAGCGCCCATCAAATCGAGCACAAGCCCGCCGCCGGCCGCGCCCATGGTGATGCCGAGGAAGATCGAGGCCACGGTCAATCCGGTCCCGCTCTCGGTTTCATCGGGCACCATGCGGGTGATCCAGGTCGTCGTCGCAACCGGCACACCGCTGAAGGCGAATCCCCAGAGCGCGACCAGCACCAGGGCGGGGATGACGTCTTGTCCAAGGAGCGAGAGCAACAGACCGAGCACGCTGATCGCCAAGGGCATCGCGATCAGCGTGAGCTTGAGTCTGCGCTCAGCCATCACTCCGCTCGCGAAGGAGCCGATGTAGTTGGCAACACCGAAAGCAAGCAACGTCGCCGCCACGCCGGCGGCGCCAAGCCCGGTCACGCTTTCAAGGAATGGACGGATGTAGCCGAAATAGCCGAAGTGTCCGGTGAAGACCAACGTCGCCGCCAGGATGCCGGCGCCGATACCCGGCCGTGTCAGGATGTCGATCAGGGTGCCGAGCCCGGCTTCGCCCTTTGAGGCCAAACGCGGCAAAGCCAGTGCCTGGATCACGAACACCGCTGCGCCCAGCGCCGTCGCCAGCAGGAACACGGACCGCCAGCTCGCCACTTCGCTCAGATAGCTGCCGAGCGGAACGGCAATGATCATCGCGGCGGGAATGCCGCTCATCACGATCGATAAGGCTCGCGGGACGAGGGACGGCGGCACCAGCCTGATCGTCGTCGCTGCCGCCATCGCCCAGAAGCCGCCGATGGCGAGGCCAAGCACGATGCGCGCTGCCAGCAGGAACGTGATGTTCGGCGCCAGCGCCACCAGCAGATTGGAGATCACCAGCAGGATCGAAAAGCTCAGCAGCACCGGCTTTCGGTTGAAGCTGCGTGTCAGTCTCGGTGTGAACAATGCGCCGATCAGGCCGGCCAGCGAGGTCGCCGTCACCGCCTGACCGGCCAGGCCCGGACTCACGCCGAGATCCCTTGCCATCGGCGTCAGCAAACCGGATGGCAGGAACTCCGCCGTCAGAAGCGCGGTGACGCCCAGCATCATTGCGACGACCGCGCCCCAGGCGGGCTCTTCCGAGGGGAGCGACTTTAGCGCGACGTCGCGCGGCACCAGCGAAACCACATCGGTGTGTGCCAGAGCAGGGTCTACTTCTTGATCCATCGACCAAAACTTCCATTTCTATGCTGCGTTGCCGCACACATAGGCTGGAGGTTTTGGACAATCTATGCCATAAACACTCCAATGTTTGATCGATCGTCCAAATCGCCTGCCGCTGGTCCGACGGACGCCGCCGTCGATCTGGTGAGCGAATTGTTGCTCGGCATGAGGCTTGAGGGCGTTCACTACCGTCGGCTCCAGACCAAGGCGCCGTTCGGTTTGCGCTTTGAAACGCCATACGGACGCGCGCAATTCCACTTCGTCGCCCATGGCACGGCGCTGCTGCGCTACGCCGATGCGACGCTGCTTTCGCTTGGATGCGGTGACGCGATTTTTCTGCCGCGCGGCGGCGCCCATGATCTCGTCTCCGCTCCGGACGAGCCGAGTTGTGACGTCGACCGTTTCGAGACCGAGACGCTCTGCGGCAATGTCGATGTGACGTCGGCCTGTCCTGCGGGATGCCCGCAGGACGAGTCGGTTCTGGTCTTCAGCGCCTGCATGAATTTCGATCTTGGCGGCATGCGTCCGCTCATTGCCCTGATGCCGGAGGTGATGCGAGCAGACACGTTGCTCGTGCGCCAGCCGGAAATCGAACCGATGCTGAAGGCGATGGAGCGGGAGACCTGCACGCCGCGAGCCGGCTCCGTCGGCGTCACCGCGCGGCTCGCCGATGTGCTCGCCGCGTCGATCGTGCGTGGCTGGGTCGAATGCGGTAGCGACAACGCCGTCGGTTGGTTCGAAGCGCTGCGTGATCCGCGTCTCGGCCGCGCCATCGGCGCGCTGCACCGCGCGCCCGGCCGCAACTGGACGGTGGCCGAATTGGCGGCGGAGGCAGGCTGCTCGCGCTCGCTGTTCGCCGAACGCTTCCAGTCGATGACCGGGCAATCGCCCCTGCGCTATCTTGCCGAACTCCGCATGCGCCTCGCGACACAGTGGATCGAGCATGAACGCCAGCCGATCGATATCATCGCGCAACGGCTGGGCTATGCGTCACAGGCGGCCTTCAGCCGCGCGTTCAAGCGCGTCACCGGGCGATCGCCGGGGATGGTGCGGCACGGGTCTGGAAGCCAACGCGCGGCGGAATAGGCGTCTCTCTAGGGCGAGATGAGATTAGATCGCCTCGCGCAGCAGACCTCGCTTCACCTCGCCCCGCCTGCGGGGAGAGGTCGGAACACATCGTCAGATGTGTTCCGGGTGAGGGGGAGCCTCCGCGAACCCAGCTATTGCCGAATATGCGGCGAGGGCCCCTCACCCCAACCCTCTCCCCGTAAGAACGGGGCGAGGGAGCGTGACGCGCTTGCTGTTCGACCCAGTTCACTCTCTAGATATTCGCCGCGAGGTCGGTCAGTTCGTCGAACAGGATGCCGGTCGTGGCCAGCATCCGCTCGATCTCGTCGGTGGCTTCAGTGACCGAGCGGTTCGAGGTGTCGACGGTCAACTCGTTGCCGGTCGGCGGCTGATAATCGTTGCCGATGCCGGTAAAGCCCTGCAGCGCGCCCGCGCGAGCCTTGGCATAGTGGCCCTTGGGATCGCGGGTCTCGCAGACCTCGGCAGGCGTCGCGACATAGACTTCGCGGAACGCGCTGTCGGCGATGCGGCGTGCTGCCGCACGGTCGATGGCCGACGGCGACACCGCCGCGACGATGGCGATATGGCCGTTACGCGCCAGATGGGTCGCGACCTCGGCGAGGCGGCGGATGTTTTCAGCGCGATCCTGCGGCGAGAAGCCGAGATCGCTGTTCAGCCCGGCGCGGAAGGTGTCGCCATCGAGCAGGATCGGCGAGCCGCCGTTGCCGAACAGGCGCCGCTCCAGCGCCCGCGCCAAGGTCGACTTGCCGGAGCCTGGCAGGCCGGTCAGCCAGATCACCGCGCCATTGTGGTGGTAGCGCGCCGAACGCTCGTCCGGCCGCAGTGCTGATTCCACCGGCACGATATCCACCGGCACCGCAGGCCGGCCGGCGTCGACCGACAGCACGAGACCGCCGCCGGCGATGCGGCCGTTGACCTCGATCACAAGGCGGCCGGTGCGCGGATTGTCGGTGTAGGGATCGGTCGCAACCGGCTGCGCCAGCGAGATGTCGATCTCGCCGACATGGTTGCGCGCGATCGCGGTGTTCTCTTCGTTGGACAGCGCGCCGGGATCGACCGCCTTTTCGATCGCGACCACGGTGGCGCGGCTTTCCTTGGTGCCGAGCCGGATCAGGATCTGCTCGCCCTTGGTCAGCGGCTTGTCGTGCAGCCAGAAGATCCGGGCGCGGATGCGGCGGGTGTCGCGCGGGCTCTGCCCGGTGTGTCCGATGATGTCGCCGCGCTCGAGGAACAGCTCGCGGTCGAGCGTGATGCCGACCGAGCGGCCGGCACCGTGCGGGCCGTGCAGCGGCGTCACCGGCCAGCTCTCGACCGTCTTGATCTTCGCGATCTTGCCGGTCGGCATGATGACGATCTCGTCGCCGGCCTTCAGGCTGCCGGACTCGATGCGGCCCGCCACGATGCGGCGGTCGTCGAACTTGTAGATCGCCTGCACCGGCAGCCGCAGCGGCAGCTCGACCAGCGGGCGGGCCGGCTCGAGCGCGTCGAGCGCCTCGACCACGGTCGGTCCCTTGTACCAGTCGATCCGCGGCGTGCGCTCGGCAACACCGTCGCCGTCGCGCGCCGAAATCGGGATCACCGCCGTCGGCGTCACGCCGAGGCCGATCAGATGCGCCGAAATCTCGTCGCTGATTTCCTTGAAGCGATCCGCGCTGAAATCGACGCGGTCCATCTTGTTGACGACGATCGCGACCTGCTTCACGCCGAGCAGATGCAGCAGATAGCCGTGACGGCGGGTCTGGTCGCGCACGCCTTCGAGCGCGTCGATGATCAGCACTGCGCCGTCGGCCTGCGAGGCGCCGGTGATCATGTTGCGCAAAAACTCTGCGTGGCCGGGCGCGTCGATCAGCACGACGTCGCGCGAGCGGGTGCGGAAACGGATCTGGGTGGTGTCGATGGTGATGCCCTGGTCGCGCTCGGTCTGGAGCGCGTCGAGCAGGAACGACCATTCGAACGGCATGCCCCGCCGCGCGCTGACCGCCTTCAGCATCTCCAGCTTGCCGTCCGGCAGGCTGCCGGTCTCATGCAACAGGCGCCCGACCAGCGTCGACTTGCCGTGATCGACATGGCCGACGATGACGATGCGCACCTGCGGCCGCGTCGTGCCGTTGGGCGTTGCCGAGATCGAGGCAGTGGGAAGGATCATGTTCATCGGAACGCTCGCACGAAGTGGGAAGCCAACAGTTGCTGTGAGGGATGATCAGAGATAGCCGGCGACACGCAGCCGCTCGAACGCATCCTCGGTCTCGTGGTCGAGCGCACGGCCGGCGCGCTCCGGGATCTTGGTGGCGTCGAGCTCGGCGAGGATCTCGTCGATGTTGGATGCAGTCGAGGCGACGGGGTTGGTGATGTCCTGATCCCCCAGCGAGCGGTAGCGCTTGCCGTCCCTGGCGAGATAGAGCGGGATGATCGGAATGTTCTCGCGCTTGGTGTAGGCCCAGATGTCGGCCTCGGTCCAATGCAGGATCGGATGAATGCGCAAATGCGCGCCCTGCGGCGGCGAGGCGTTGAACTGGTCCCAGAATTCCGGCGGCTGGTCGCGGACGTCCCAGCCGCCTTCGGTGCCGCGCGGCGAGAACACGCGCTCCTTGGCGCGGGTTGCCTCTTCGTCGCGGCGGATGCCGGCGATCAATCCATCAAAGCCGTATTTGTTGAGCGCCCATTTGAGCCCCTCGGTCTTGCGCGCGGCGGAACGCGCGCCGGCGGCAGAGTGGGGTCGACGGCGTCGATCGGCGGGCAGGGCTCGACGCGCAGGTCGAGATCCCATTCCTTCCCGAAGCGGTCGCGGAACGCATACATCTCCGGAAACTTCTTGCCGGTGTCGACATGCAGCGCCGGGAACGGGACGCGGCCAAAGAACGCCTTGCGCGCCAGCCAGATCATCACGTTGGAATCCTTGCCGAGCGACCACAGCAGCGCGAGCTTCTTCAGCCGGGCGAACGCCTCGCGCAGGATGTAGATGCTCTGCGCCTCGAGCTCGTCGAGATGGTCCATCGACGGCGGCTGAGCGGCCGGAATTCCCGGCACGGAAGATGCTTGTGCAAGGGCTGCGGACCGCGTTCCGGCAGCGACGGATTCGTTGTCGAGAAGATGCATCTCTTGGCCTTGGCCTGTGGAGTTGAAAATTCTAAAGTTGCGCTGCAATAGAGAAGAAATAATTTTCTCTTTGCTGGGCTTGATCGAGAGATAAATAGAAAATAATTTCAGTCAAGCCCCAAATTGGGGAAGCGAGTGTCTGATGCGATATCTGCCAGTGTTTCTGGATCTGCAAAGCGGCAAGGTGCTGCTCGTCGGAGCGGGCGAGCTTGTGCGCGCCAAGTTGCGGCTGCTCGCAGCCGCCGGCGCCGCAGTGCGCTGGTACGCGACCGACGGCGATCATGAACTCGCCGGCATCGCAGCCGAGGACGCCGCGCGCATCGAGCGCGCCGCAGGCGATCCGCTCGCAGCCGATCTCTCCGATGTCATCGCCGTGCTCTGCGCCGGCGCAGGCGACATTGGAGTAGCGATGTCGGTGCGCGCCAAGGCGATTGGCCTGCCCGTCAATGTGATGGACGACCTAGTGCATTCCACCTTCATCATGCCGGCGATCGTCGATCGCGGCGATGTCGTGGTCGCGGTCGGCACCGGCGGCACGTCGCCGGTGGTGGCGCGGCGCATTCGCGAGAAGATCGAGGCGGTGCTACCGGCGCGGATCGGCGATCTCGCCGGCTTCATCGGCCGCTTCCGCAAATCGATGCATGCGCGCATCGAAGAGTTTCCGCTGCGTCGCCGCTTCTGGGAGCGTATCGTCGACGGCCCCATCGGCGCGCTGGTGCTGGCCGGCCGCAATGACGAGGCCGAGCGGGCGCTGAAGGCGATCACCGATCCCGCCGCCTTCGCCGGCGCTGATATCGAAGGCAAAGCTATTGGTCATGTGACGCTGGTCGGCGCCGGTCCCGGCGATCCGGATCTGCTCACCGTGAAGGCGCTGCGCGCGCTGCAGGATGCCGACGTCGTGTTCTATGACGAACTGGTGTCACCTGAAATTCTCGACCGCATCCGGCGCGATGCCGCGCGGATCCCGGTCGGCCGCCGCGTCGGCAAGCCCGGCATCGGCCAGGACGCCATCAACCGCCTGATGATCGAGGCCGGGCAGGCGGGCCAGCGCGCGGTGCGGCTGAAGGGCGGCGATCCCTTCATCTTCGGCCGCGGCGGCGAGGAGATCGAAGCGCTGCGCGAGGCCGGCGTCGCGTACTCCATTATTCCCGGCGTCTCCGCCGGGCTCGGCGCGGCCGCGCAATTCGAAGTGCCGCTGACCTTCCGGCACGAGGCGCTGCGCATCACCTTCCTCACCGCGCACAAGGCGCGCGATGCCGAGGTCGTCGACTGGTCGGTGCTGACGGACAAGAAGATGACCGTCGTCGTCTACATGGGCATGACCGCGGCGCCCGCGATCCGCGAAGGCATGCTGGCCGCGGGCCGCTCGCCGGAGACGCCGGTCGGCGTGTTCGCGCGCGTGACGCGGCAGGACGCCAAGGCCGCGGTCGGCACGCTGGCGCGGCTGCCTGAGCTCGTCAAACAGGTCGATGGCGGTCCCGCCGTCCTCATCATTGGCGACGTCGTCGCGCATTCCGCGCCGTGGAGCCAATCCAACGTCACCCAACTCTTCTCCAACCAGATGTTCTCCGAACTGCTGAAAGCTGCCGAATGACCTCTCCGCTTGAACAGAAGAAAATCAGGATCACGGGCCCCTCGGTGGTGACCGCCAACCGCACCTGGGATGGCGCCGTCGTCTACCGCACCGCCAAGCAAGGCTGGTCCACCGAACTCGCCGACTCCGCCGTCGTCAGCACCTCTGACGACGCCCGCGCGCTGCTGGCCGAGGCCACCGCCGACGACGTCGGCGCGGTCGGCCCCTATATCGCGCCGGTCGAGCTCAAGGACGGCGGCAACGTCAAGCCCGGCAATCTCCGCGAACAGATCCGCGCCAAGGGCGTCACCATCGATCTCCAGGTCCCCGCGTAAGGCGCGCCGGCGTAAGGCTCATCGAACATGTATGCTTATGACGAACTCGACCGCACGCTGATCAACGAGCGTGTTTCGGAATTCCGCGACCAGGTGAAGCGCCGCCTCTCCGGCGAGCTCACCGAGGACGAATTCAAGATCCTGCGCTTGCAGAACGGCGTGTATTTGCAACTGCACGCCTACATGTTCCGCGTCGCGATTCCCTACGGCACGCTGTCGTCGAAGCAGCTGCGCCGGCTCGCCCATGTCGCGCGTCGCTACGATCGCGGCTACGGCCATTTCACCACGCGGCAGAACATCCAGTTCAACTGGATCAAGCTCGCCGAGCTGCCCGACGCGCTGGCCGATCTCGCCGAGGTCGGCATCCATGCGATGCAGACCTCCGGCAACAACATGCGCAACGTCACCTCGGACCAGTGGGCCGGCGTCGCGCCCGGCGAGATCGAGGATCCACGGATCTGGTCGGAGATCATCCGCCAGCATACCACGCTGCATCCGGAATTCTCGTTTCTGCCGCGCAAGTTCAAGATCGCGATCACCGCCGCCGAGCACGATCGCGCCGCGATCAAGATCCACGACATCGGCCTGCGGCTGCACAAGAACGCTGATGGCGAGACCGGCTTCGAGGTGTTGGTCGGCGGCGGCCTCGGCCGCACGCCCTTCATCGCCAAGACCATCAAGCCGTTCGTCTCCGGCCGCGATATCCTGGGCTACATCGAGGCGATCCTGCGCGTCTACAATCAGTACGGCCGCCGCGACAACATCTACAAGGCGCGCATCAAGATCCTGGTGCACGAGCTCGGTATCGAGAAGTTCGCCAAGGAAGTCGACGAGGAGTGGAAGGCGATGGGCGATGTCGGGCTGACGCTCGATCACACCGCCATCGAGGAGGTCCGCTCGCGCTTCTCCTACCCGGCTTACGAAAAGCTGCCGCACATGCCGGACGAGCTGAAGCAGGCCGCGCATGACAAGCTGTTCGAGCGCTGGCGCAAGAACTCGGTGTCGGCGCACAAGGTGCAGGGCTATTCGATCGTGACGCTGTCGCTGAAGCCGGTCGGTGGTCCTCCGGGTGACGCCACCGCCGAGCAGATGGACGCGGTCGCCGACCTCGCCGACAAATATTCGTTCGGCGAGATCCGCGTCGGCCACGAGCAGAACCTGGCGCTGCCGCACGTCGCCAAGCGCGACCTGCCGGCCTTGTTCAAGGCGCTCGACCGGCTCGGCCTCGCGACGCCGAACGTCAATCTGGTGACCGACATCATCGCCTGCCCGGGGCTGGATTACTGCTCGCTGGCGAATGCGCGCTCGATCCCGATCGCGCAGGAGCTGACGCGCCGCTTCGCCAACCACGACACCGCCGACCTGATCGGCCGGCTCCACATCAACATCTCCGGCTGCATCAATGCCTGCGGCCATCACCATGTCGGCCACATCGGTATTCTCGGCGTCGAGAAGAACGGTGAGGAATTCTACCAGATCACGATCGGCGGCCGCGCCGACGAGAATGCGCAATTGGGCACCTTGATCGGCCCGGCCGTTCCTTATGCGGAAGTCGCCGACGTGATCGAAGACATTGTCGAAGCCTATCTCGCGCTGCGCGACCGTCCCGAGGAATTGTTCGTCGACACGGTGAAGCGTCTGGGCGTCGAGCCTATCAGGGAGCGGGTCTATGCCACTCGTTAAGCAGGGAAGACTGACCACCGATCTGTTCGTGCATGTCGCCGACGGCGCCGAACTGCCGGGCGACGGCGCGGTGCTGGTCACGGCCGAGCGCTTTCTCGCCGATCCGGAGGCGCTGCTGCGCCGCGCCGGCAAGGTGGGCGTGATCTGGCCGAACAACCGCAACCTCGATGATCTCGTGCCGCATCTCGATCGTCTGGCCTCGGTCGCGCTGGTGTTTCCGACCTTCCGCGACGGCCGCGCCTACAGCCAGGCCCGCCTGCTGCGCGAACGCTACGGTTATGACGGCGAGCTGCGCGCTACCGGGCAGATCCTGCGCGACCAGTTCGTGTTCATGACCCGCGCCGGCTTCGACGCCTTCGAGGTCAAGAAGGATGCCGACGCCGACGCATTCGCCCAGACCGTGAAGCGCTATTCGGTGTTCTACCAGCCGACCGGCGACGGTCGCGTCACCGCGCTCAACCGCCGCATGCAGCTGCGCCACTCGGAGAGCGCGGGCCAGTGAGCATGCTTGCACCAGAGCTCGCGGCGGCATCGGCCGCATTGTCCGCGGCCGATGCGCTCGATCGCGCGTTGCGCACGGCATCGCCCGCCGAGGTGATCGCGGCGGCGCTGAAGGCGGTCGGTCGCGACAGGCTGGCGCTGGTGTCGTCGTTCGGCACCGAGTCCGCCGCTCTGCTCAAGGTGATGGCGGATGTCGATCCAGCGATCCCGGTGGTCTTCCTCGACACCGGCTGGCTGTTCGAGGAGACGCTGGCCTATCGCGACACGCTGATCAAGACGCTCGGTCTCACCGATGTGCGCTCGATCAAGCCGGACGAGCAGGCGCTGTCGCGGCGGGATCCGGACCGCGAATTGTGGTTCACCGATCCCGATGCCTGCTGCCGCATCCGCAAGGTCGAGCCGCTGGCGCGTGCGCTGAAACCGTTCGCCGGCTGGATCAACGGCCGCAAGCGCTTCCAGGGCAACGCCCGTGCCGACATCCCCGTCGTCGAGCACGACGGGATCAGGCTGAAATTCAATCCGTTCGCCCATGTCTCTCGCGAGGAGATCGAGGCGATCTACGCCCTCGGCAAGCTGCCGCCGCATCCACTTGTCGCATCGGGATATCAGTCGGTCGGGTGTATGCCTTGCTCGAGCCGGGCTGCTTCCGGCGAGGACGCACGCGACGGCCGCTGGCGTGGCCGGACCAAGACGGAATGCGGCATCCACACAACCAAGATGTCGTAGGGTACTGCGCTAGATCGCGATGACGCTCAATCGCGATTTGGCGACGTGACAAAGCCTTCGCAATGCGGCGCCTTCGTAGCACAGGCGCGCTGCACGGCCGCAAACAAAGAAAACCGGTTTCGTTGACTTAAAGCCACTTCACCGTGAGTTATGTCTGACGTGTTCCCTGACATTCTCAGGTTGAATGGAGACTGAAATGATCCGTCGTTTGCTGCCGCTGGTCGCGGGATTGTTGTGGGCGAGTTCGGCCTTCGCGGCCGACTATTCGCTGCTCAACGTGTCCTACGATCCGACGCGCGAGCTCTATGTCGATTTCAATAAGGCGTTCGCTGCGGCCTATCAGAAGGATACCGGCAAGAGCGTCGAGATCAAGCAGTCGCACGGCGGCTCGGGCTCGCAGGCGCGTTCGGTGATCGACGGATTGCAGGCCGACATCGTCACGCTGGCGCTCGCCTATGACATCGACGCGATCGCCGGCAAGGGCCTCATTGCCGCGGATTGGCAGAAGCGGCTGCCGCTCAACGCTTCGCCTTACACTTCGACCATCGTGTTCCTGGTGCGCAAGGGCAATCCAAATGGCATCAAGGATTGGGACGATTTGATTAAACCCGGCGTCGCCGTGATCACGCCGAACCCGAAGACCTCGGGCGGCGCGCGCTGGAACTATCTGGCCGCCTGGGGCTACGCGCAGAAAAAATTTGGTTCGGCCGACAAGGCGAAGAAGTTCGTCGCCGACCTCTACCAGAACGTACCGGTGCTCGACACCGGCGCGCGTGGCTCGACCGTGACCTTCGTCGAGCGCGGCGTCGGCGATGTGCTGCTGGCATGGGAGAACGAAGCTTTCCTGGCGGTGCGCGAATTCGGCGCGGACAAGTTCGAGATCGTGGCGCCGCCGCAGTCGATCCTCGCCGAGCCGCCGGTTGCCGTGGTCGACAAGGTTGCCGACAAGAAGGGCACCCGCGCGGTCGCCGAAGCCTACCTGAAGTACTGGTACAGCAAGGAAGGCCAGGAGATCGCCGCGCGCAACTC
Organism: Bradyrhizobium oropedii; assembly: GCF_020889685.1. Taxonomy (GTDB): domain Bacteria; phylum Pseudomonadota; class Alphaproteobacteria; order Rhizobiales; family Xanthobacteraceae; genus Bradyrhizobium; species Bradyrhizobium oropedii. The sequence goes on along the minus strand of NZ_JACMYO010000081.1, from coordinate 13,403 downwards.
CTACCGGCCGCGCGATCCCGAGATCGCCAGGGAGTTCGAAAAATCCTTCGCCAAGGTCGAACTTTTCACCATCGACGACGTTTTCGGTGGTTGGACCAAGGCGCAGAAGGAGCACTTCGCCGAGGGCGGCATCTTCGATCAGATCTACAAGAACTGATCAACAGGGGGGATTGTGAGCACAGCGGTCGCACGGCGCAGTACCCTGCCGGGGTTCGGTCTCACCATGGGACTGACCCTGACATGGCTCTCAATCATCATCCTGATTCCGCTGGCTGCGCTGTTCCTCAAGACGTTCGAGCTCAGCCTCGATCAGTTCTGGGGCATCGTCACCAGTCGCCGTACGCTGAATGCGCTGAAGATCTCGTTCGGGCTGTCGTTTGCGGCCGCCTGCGTCAATCTGGTGATGGGCACCATCATCGTCTGGGCGTTGGTGCGCTATCGCTTTCCGGGCCGGCGGCTGTTCGACGCCATCGTCGATGTTCCCTTTGCCTTGCCGACCGCGGTCGCCGGCGTCGCGCTGACGCAGCTGTTCGCGCAAAAGGGCTGGCTCGGCGCGCCGCTCGCCGAACTCGGCATCAAGGTCGCGTTCACGCCGATCGGCATCTTCATCGCGATGATCTTCATCGGCATCCCCTTCGTGGTGCGCACGGTGCAGCCGGTGCTGATCGACCTCGATCCCGAGATCGAGGAGGCCGCGGCGAGCCTTGGCGCCAACCGCTGGCACACGGTGTTTCGCGTCATCCTGCCGAGCCTGATCCCGGCGCTGCTCACCGGCTTTGCGCTCGCCTTCGCCCGCGCCATCGGTGAATACGGTTCGGTGATCTTCATCGCCGGAAATCTGCCCAACGTCTCCGAGATCGCGCCGCTGTTGATCGTGATCCGGTTGTCCGAATTCCGCTACGCCGATGCCACCGCGATCGCGGTGGTGATGCTGGTGGCCTCGTTCCTGATCATCTTCCTGATCAACCGGCTGCAGCGCTGGGCGCAAGCCCGCATTCCCGTGCATTGAGGCCCAGAGATGTCGATGCAGACGGGATTGGCGACCTCGACGACGCAGCTGCGGACCTACGCGCCCGCGACCGATGTCAGCATTGCTGCGCCGGCGCCACGGCTCGAGATCGGGCGTGCGGAGCCGGGCACCGCGCGACGCAACCCGCGCACCGAGCCGGGACCGATCCGCCTTGTCATCATTGCGCTCGCGATCGCTTTCCTCAGCATCTTCGTCGTGCTTCCGCTGGTCGTCGTGTTCGCGTCGGCGTTCTCGAAGGGCATAGTCGCCTATTTCGCGGCGCTGGCCGAGCCCGAGGCGCTCGCCGCGATCAAGCTGACGCTGCTGGTGGCCGCGATCTCGGTCACGCTCAACCTCGTATTCGGCGTGGTCGCGGCCTGGGCGATCTCGAAATTCGAATTCACCGGCAAGACCTTCCTGATCACGCTGATCGACCTGCCGTTCTCGGTCTCGCCGGTGATCTCGGGCCTGGTCTTCGTGCTGCTGTTCGGCGCGCAGGGTTACTTCGGGCCGTGGCTGCAGGCGCACAATGTGCACATCCTGTTCGCGGTGCCCGGCATCGCGCTGGCGACGATCTTCGTCACCTTCCCGTTCGTGGCGCGCGCGCTGATCCCGCTGATGCAGGAGCAGGGCACCCAGGAGGAGGAAGCGGCGATCTCGCTCGGCGCCTCCGGCCTGCAGACCTTCTTCCGCGTCACGCTGCCCAATATCAAATGGGGCCTGCTCTACGGCGTCCTGCTCTGCAACGCGCGCGCGATGGGCGAGTTCGGCGCGGTGTCCGTGGTGTCAGGCCATATCCGCGGCGAGACCAACACGATGCCGCTGCTGGTCGAGATTCTCTACAACGAATATCAGTTCGTCGCGTCGTTCGCGATCGCATCGCTGCTTGCGATGCTGGCGTTGATCACGCTGGTGGCGAAGACGGTTCTCGAGCGGCGGCTCGACGAGGCAGAGGTGCCCGATGGCGATTGAAGTCAAGAATATCGTAAAGCGGTTCGGCAGCTTTGCCGCGCTCGACAATGTCGATCTCAAGGTCGCTGATGGCGAGCTCCTGGCGCTGCTCGGTCCGTCCGGGTCCGGCAAGACGACGTTGTTGCGGATCATCGCAGGGCTCGACTGGCCTGACTCGGGCGAGGTCGCGATCGACGGCGAGAATGCGCTGTCGCGCGGCGCCAGCGAGCGCCAGGTCGGCTTCGTGTTCCAGCACTACGCGCTGTTCCGCCACATGACGGTGTTCGAGAACGTCGCCTTCGGCCTCCGCGTGCAGCCGCGCGCGATCCGCAAGGACGAGGCGACGATCCGCGCTCGCGTCAAGAATTTGCTCGATCTGGTGCAGCTCGACTGGCTCGCCAACCGCTATCCCAGCCAATTGTCCGGCGGCCAGCGTCAGCGCATCGCGCTGGCGCGTGCGCTGGCGATCGAGCCGCGCATCCTGTTGCTCGACGAGCCGTTCGGCGCGCTCGATGCCAAGGTGCGCAAGGAGCTCCGGCAGTGGCTGCGCTCGCTGCACAACGAGATCCACGTCACCTCGATCTTCGTCACCCACGACCAGGAGGAGGCGCTCGAAGTCGCCAACCGGGTGGTGGTGATGGACAAGGGCAAGATCGAGCAGATCGGCTCGCCCGGCGAGGTCTACGACAATCCGGCGACCGCCTTCGTGCACGGCTTCATCGGCGAATCCATCGTGCTGCCGGTCGATGTCGCCGGCGATGCGGTGCGGCTCGACGGCCGTCCGCTGAACATTCCGGCGCTCGGCGCCGCATCGGGTGCGGCAAAGCTGTTCGTCCGTCGCCATGACATGGCGGTCGGTCCGGCCGGAACCGGCGCCCTGGAAGGCGCCATCCGGCATGTCCGGTCGTTCGGTGCGATCCAGCGCGCCGAGGTGGCCCTGTCGGGGAGCGACGGCAAGACCGTGATCGAGATCGATGCCCCCCGCGACCGCGAGCTGCAGGCCGGCGAAATCGTCTCGCTACAGCCTCGCCGCTACCGGATCTTTGCGGCGCAGGAGTAGGGCTATTAGGCCACAATCTCACCTGTCATTCCGGGGCGGTCCGCAGGACCGAACCCGGAATCTCGAGCCTCGTAGCCCGGATGAAGCGCAGCGAAATCCGGGACTTCGTTCCGCGGATCGACCGTTCCCGGATTGCGCTTCGCTCCATCCGGGCTACGGATCCGGAGATCGGTGGCTATTGCTGGCCAAAAGTTAGCCCCTGTTCACCATTCAGCCACGGTTGGTATGCAACAACGGCGCGCCAACCTTGGGGGTTTTCACCTGTGAAACGGACGACGGTCGCCCTGTTCGGGCTTCTGGTGCTTGCCGGCTGCGGCACGGACACCAAAATCCCGGAAGAACCGGCCATGTATTTCAACATGGCGCAGCCCGGTGCCGTGCTGGACAGCCAGGCGGCCGCGATCATGTTTTCGCAGTACCGGCAGAACAATGGCCTCGGTACCGTCGTGGTCGATCCGGACCTGACGAGGCTCGCCGAGCAGCAATCGCAGGCGATGGCGGCCCGCAACAAGATGGACCATGACGTGAAGGCCCCGCTCGGCAAGCGGCTCGAGGCGGGCGGCTATCCCGCGAGCGTCGCGGTCGAGAACATCTCGGCCGGCTATCACACGCTGGCGGAAGCCTTTTCGGGCTGGCGGGATTCACCGCCGCACAAGGCCAATATGCTGAAGAGCGGTGTCACAAAAATGGGCATCGCGGCCGTTTACGCTCCGAATACCAAATACAAGGTGTTCTGGACGCTCATTTTGGCGGCAACCTGATTTCGATAAATTCCGCGTGATCTGGAGCATGATCCGGAAAAGTGTGAAGCGGTTTTCCGGGAAGATCATGCTCAAACAAAGAGCCCCTTGATCTCGCTGATTGACGCCGCGGCGAACAGCCGCCACGGTGCGGCTCACGTCATTTCTGACCGAACGGTTACGAATGGATACTTCTGAGACCGCGCCGGCCTCGACGCCCGCGCAAGCCCAGCGTGTGCTGGTTCTTCAGGGCGGCGGCGCGCTCGGCTCCTATCAGGCCGGGGCCTTTCAGGCGCTCTGTCATGCGGGCTTCGAGCCGGAATGGATCGCCGGCATCTCGATCGGCGCCATCAATGCCGCGATCATCGCCGGCAACGAGCCGGACAAGCGTGTGCCGCGGCTGAAGGAATTCTGGGAGATGGTGTCGGCGCCGGTGCCCTGGAATCCGGTCTCGAAACATGAGCGCGCCCGCTCGCTATTCAACGAGACCTCTGCAGCCATCATCGCGACCTTCGGCGTGCCCGGCTTCTTCACGCCGCGGATTCCGCCGGCGCCGTTGTGGCCGCCCGGCAGCTCGCAATCGCTGAGCTATTACGACACCGCGCCGCTGAAGAAGACGTTGGAGCGGCTGGTCGACTTCGATCGCATCAACGATCTGAAGACGCGGCTGTCGGTCGGCGCGGTCGGCGTCACCTCGGGCAATTTCCGCTATTTCGACAATTACGAGTTCAAGAAGCTCGGCAAGACAATCGGCCCCGAGCACATCATGGCCTCGGGCGCATTGCCGCCTGGCTTTCCCGCCGTCGTGATCGAGGGCGAGCATTACTGGGACGGCGGCATCGCCTCCAATACGCCGCTCGACTTCGTGCTCGATGAGGAGACCAGCCGCGATCTCCTGATCTTCCAGGTCGACCTGTTCAGCGCGCGCGGGCCGTTGCCCGAGACGCTGCTGGAGGCCGCCGAGCGCGAAAAGGACATCCGCTATTCCAGCCGGACGCGGATGAACACCGACAAGAACAGGCAGATCCACAACGCCCGCATGGCGGTGCGCGACCTGATCGGCAAGCTGCCCGACTACCTGAAGAACGATCCGTCGGTCGAACTGCTGCGCAAGGCGTCCAAGGAGAACACCGTCACGGTGGTTCACCTGATCTACAAGAGCAAGAATTACGAGTCCTCGTCGAAGGACTACGACTTCTCCCATGTTGCGATGGTCGAGCACTGGGGCGCGGGCGTCCGCGACGTGCATTTGTCGATGCGTCACAAAGAATGGCTAGAACGGCCACAGTCCGGCGAAACCATGGTGACTTACGATCTCACGGGGGACGAACCCACGCCCCCTGAAACGAAGTCCCCTGCAAGCAAATAGGAGCGAAGAACAATGGGTACGTTGACAGGCAAGACCGCCGTTGTGACCGGCTCGACCAGCGGCATCGGATTGGCTTATGCGCGCGCCTTCGCCGGCGCCGGCGCCAACATCGTCCTCAACGGCATGGGCGTGCCGGCCGACATCGAGAAGGAGCGTTCCGGCATCGAGACCGACTTCAAGGTCAAGGCGGCCTATTCGCCGGCCGACATGACCAAGCCCGCCGAGATCGCCGACATGATCGCGCTCGGCGAAAAGACCTTCGGCTCGGTCGACATCCTCGTCAACAATGCCGGCATTCAGTTCGTGTCGCCGATCGAGGAATTCCCGCCGGAGAAGTGGGAAGCGATCATCGCGATCAATCTGTCGTCGGCGTTCTACGGCATCCGTGCCGCGGTGCCCGGCATGAAGAAGCGCGGCTGGGGCCGTATCATCAACACGGCTTCCGCGCACTCGCTGGTCGCCTCGCCGTTCAAGTCGGCCTATGTCTCAGCCAAGCACGGCATCGCCGGCCTCACCAAGACCGCGGCGCTCGAGCTCGCGCAATTCAAGATCACCTGCAACTGCATCTCGCCGGGCTATGTCTGGACGCCGCTGGTCGAGCACCAGATTCCGGAGACCATGAAGGCGCGCAACATGACCAAGGAGCAGGTCATCAAGGACGTGCTGCTCGCCGCCCAGCCGACCAAGGAGTTCGTCACCTCGGAGCAGGTCGCAGCACTCGCGCTGTTCCTGTGCGGCGACGATGCCGCGCAGATCACCGGCGCCAATCTCTCGATCGACGGCGGCTGGACCGCGGAGTAATCGCTCCGCGAGTATTGGTGCTTTCAGCTACGACGAGCCGGCCCGGATTGCATCGGGGCCGGCTCTGATCTTGCCGAGCCTGGGGAGCGCCGCTCATGACCGCTGAACTTGCCCTGCTCGCTGCAAGCGTCGTTCTCGGCTTCGTGCACATCGTCGTGGTGTCGCATCTGCAAAGCTGGCAACGAGGCTATCGATGGACGGCAAGCTCACGGGAAGGGAACGTTGCGCCGCTCACAGGAATCGCAGGACGGCTCGAGCGGGCGCTTCGCAACTATCTCGAGACCTTCCCGTTCTTCGCCGCCGCCGTCCTGCTCGCTGCCGTGACGCGCACCCACGACTGGCTCACGCTGTGGGGTGCCCATTTCTACTTCTGGGGACGTGTTGGGTACGCAATCCTCTATGCGGCCGACCTGAATTCAGCGCGTTCGATCGTGTGGAATATTCCGACCGTCGGCATCCTGATGATCGTTGCCGCACCGTTCACGGGGTGACGGGATCCGGCCGCCGCTTCCCGAATGCCAGCACGTGCAGTCCGAGCCGCGAGCGCACCACATAGAACAGCAGGATGGTCTCGAAGGTCAGCGACAGCGAGGTCGAGGCGGCCGCGCCCATGCCGCCATAGCGCGGCACCAGCGTCATGCAGAGCCCGACATTCATGAGGAACGACACCGCGTAGGCGGTGGCGCAGATGCTCTGGTGGCCGAGCATGTTCAACAGCCGCTCCACCGGTCCGATCGCCGAACGCACCACGAGGCCGATCGCGGCGACGAACATGATGCTGTAGCCGTCGACGAATTTCGGACCGAACAGCCACAGCAGCGGCTTGCCGAAGGCGAGCAGGACGATGGTGGCAAGCAGCGAGGGCCAGAACGTCCAGCTGATGGCGTGCGCGACATAGGCCGACAGCCGGTCCTTGTCGCCGAGCGCGTTGTACTCGGCAAAACGATGCGCCGTCGTCGCCGACATCGCGTAGTGCACGAACGACACCAGCGCCAGCGTCTTCACCACGGCGAAATAGATGCCGACCTCCTCGGAGGAGCGGAATTGTTGCAGCATCAGCACGTCGGTGTAGCCGAGCAGGAGATAGAAGCTCTCGACCAGCATGATCGGCAGCGAGATCGCGAACCAGCCCTTGACGTCGTAGGTCTTCTCGCCCGGCCCGAGATGGGTTTTGAGGCGGCGGTTCAGCACGATCATCTGGCCGATCGCCGCGATGTACACCGCCGCGGCGCTCGCGATCATCGCGGCCGTCGCGCCGAGGTTGAGGCCAAGCGCCAGCGCGCCGGCGGTGAACGCGATGATCAGCCCCTGCCGCACGATGAACTGCGGCATCAGGCCGAGCTGCATCCAGTCATGCGCGCGCGAGATGCCGTCCTGGGTGTTGGCGACCACGAAGGGCGGCAAGGTCAGGCAGCCGATATAGAGCGGCACCACCGCATTCGGATCGATCCAGGGCGAGGCGAGGTGGATCACGCCGGCGAGCAGCAGCGCCACCGTGCTCGACGCCGCAAGCACCACCCAGCGGCCGCCGGAGAGGAAGCCGCGCAGCGCGGCGAGGTCGCCGCGCGTGCGATATTCCGGAATGATCTTCTGCGAGGACGGCGCGATGCCGAAATCCATGGTGCTGCCGAGCAGCAGCACCCAGGTCCAGACATAGACATAGATGCCGTAATCCGAGCCGCTCATCCAGCGCGCCAGCAGGATCTGCGCCAGATAGGCGATGGCGGCGCTGATGACGCGGATGACGAAGATCATGCCGGCGAGGCGCTTGGTGACCGATGCCTCCTTGGTGCCGCCGAGCAGGCGCGCAACAAGGCCGCGCAGGCGTGCGACCGGGCCCGATGGCGCAGAGCTTGCGGCAGAGGTTGCGGCAGAGGTTGCGGATCGTGTCTCCATCACAGCCAAAGCGGAAAATTCCCAAAGCGCCGCAAGGCGGCAATGGCTCCCGATCTATCAACGAAACGTTAAGATTGGGTTGGGTGAGGGGGTGTTCCCATCTTGCGTCATCCCGGCGAAAGCCGGGATCCATAACCACAGGGAACAGTTGGTACGCGCTGCTTGGTCCCCAGCGCGCCTCAAACTGACGCCGCGGCGTATGGGTCCCGGCTTTCGCCGGGACGACACTAAGGCGTCAGTTCAAATTGATGTTGAATTCGTAGCTTTTGTCGCCGCCGACCAGCGTCAGCTTCAGCGCGGCGCCTTCCGCCTTGGCGCCGGGCGGCAACCCGTCGAGCTCGAACGAGAAGCGCTTCACGCCCGGCGGCGCGTGCTCGACGAGTTTGGGCACCGGCAGCGCCCAGTCGGGCGTCGGTCCCTCGACGAACAGGCTGAGGTCCTTGTTGTCGGGCGCGGCGACATCGACCAGCACGTTGTTCTTGTCGTCGCGCTTGACGTCGCGGATCGTGAACGGGGTGGGATCGCCGATATTGGCGGGCTTCGGCACCGCGTTGAGCGCTTCCGACAGCGCGGCATCTTCGGTCGAGGCGACGCTTGCGAACGCGAGCTCTGCCTTTGCTTCCACCGGCACGCAGAGCTTCTCGCACACCGCGTAGCTGATGTCGGCGCGCAGCACCAACGGCTTGTCGGGATTCTTCGCGACGATGCGCAGCGGCAGCACCACCTGGTGCTTGTAGCCGAGCGAGGTGCCGCCGGCGCCGTCGTCGAACTGGCGCGGTGCCGGCCACATCACCGTGACCGCATCGACATTATCCGACTTGGAGAAATCGAACCGCGGCGGCACGCCGGAATCGCCCGGCGTCCGCCAGTAGGTTTTCCAGCCGTCCTGCAACTGGAAGGCGATGCCGCCGAGCAGCACCGCGCCGCTGCGCGATCCCGCGAGCAGCCGCACCGCGGAATGCGTGTCCTGCTGCCACGGCGAGGCGTCGTCGGCGCGAACCTCCGTTGCCACAAATGCGGCGGATAACAAGGCGGCAACAGCCAATGCGGCCCGCAGGGGAACTGTGACGATCATGAGACGTCTTTACCCGCAACTTTCGGTGCAAACCATTGAATTGCTTGTGATGCATCGCCGCACCGCGGCCGATGGTTGATTGACAGAACCGCCACCCAATATCAGGATGCCAAATCAGCAGGAAAGGCCTTTGCGGATGCGCCCTGAAGGCAAAACAGGCAAGACTCGCAAGACCGCCGCCGGCAGAAGCCCGGCCGTCGGTCCCCATGCGACCGAAGATGGCTATCTCGATGGCCAGATGCTGATCGCGATGCCTGTCATGAACGACCCGCGGTTCGAGCGCTCGGTGATCTACATGTGCGCCCATTCGTCCGAGGGTGCGATGGGCATCATCGTCAACCGCCCGGCCGGCAGCATCGATTTCCCCGGGCTCTTGGTGCAGCTCGACATCATCGAGAAGTCGGACCGTATCATGCTGCCCGAGAATGCCGAGATGATGAAGGTGATGAAGGGTGGCCCGGTCGATACCGGCCGCGGCTTCGTGCTGCATTCCAGCGACTTCTACATCCAGGATGCGACGCTGAACATCGACGACGGCATCTCGCTCACCGCGACCGTCGATATCCTGAAGGCGATCGCCAAGGGCGCCGGCCCCAAGCACGCGATCCTCGCGCTCGGCTATGCCGGCTGGGCGCCGGGCCAGCTCGAGAACGAGATCCAGCACAATGGCTGGCTGCACTGCGATGCCGATCCGGAGCTGATCTTCGGCACCGACGTCGACGAGAAATACGCGCGCGCCCTGCGCAAGATCGGCATCGAAGCCGGCATGCTGTCGAACGACGCCGGTCACGCGTAGCGGGCACAGGCGTAGCGACGTTTCTTCCACATTCACGATGTCGTCCCTGCGAAAGCAGGGACCCATAACCACCGCATGCAGTTGTAACGCCGCGCTGGGGCCACGGCCTCGCGCAATAACGGCGGCCTGTGGTTATGGGTCCCGGGTCGCGCTCCGCTCGCCCGGGACGACAGTTGTGGGTTTGGCTACGCCAGTGGTGGGTTTGGCTACGACCGCGGTGCCGTCCGCTACTCCGCCGCTTCCTGCGCGACCGTCGGCTGGGTGCCGGCGACCGTCGCGCGGCGCATGTCGCGGGGCTGCGACTGGTCGTAGCGGCGCACGCGGTGCACGGTCTGGCGGTTGTCCCACATCACGAGGTCATGCACCGTCCATTTGTGCACATAGACGAACTCGCCCTGCGTGGCGTGCTCGGTGAGATCGTGCAGCAACAGCCGCGCCTCCGGCATGCTCATGCCCCTGATGGCGCCGGCATGCGACGACAGGTACAGCGACTTGCGGCCGTGCACCGGATGGGTGCGCACCAGGCGCTGCAGCACCGGCTTGAACATCTGCTTCTCGTCGTCGGTGTAGTCGAGGAAGCCGAGCGAGCCGCGCGAATACATCAGCGAGTGCTCGCAGATCATGTCGTCGATCTCGGCCTTGGTCTCGTCGTCGAGCGCGTCATAGGCGGCGCGCATGTCGGCGAATTCGGTGTTGCCGCCCTTCGGGTTCACCACGCGCGCCGACAACAGCGAGAATTTCGCCGGGATCGGCCGGAACGAGCTGTCGGAATGCCACAGGCAGTTGCCGAGATTGAACAGATGGGTGCGATGATCCTTCGGCAGCGGCTGGCCGTCCTTGCCGAGATTTCCGACATCGTTGAGCCCGGAGGAGAGGCGGTAGTCTTCCTTCTTCGTCACCGTGCCGCCGCGCGAGGATTCGCGCTCGCCGAAGTTCAGCGCGAACGCCATCTGCTGCTCGTCTGATATGTCCTGGCCGTGGAAGACGAGCACGGCGTATTTGTCCATGCCGGCCTCGATGTCGATGGCTTCCTGCTGCGTCAGCGGCCTGCGCAGATCGACGCCGGAGACCTCGCCGACGAAATGCTTGTGAAGCTGCCGGATCAGGACGGTCATTGGCGCATCTCCCCGTATCGTGCGGGCGGTTGTCCCGCTTCGTTTGACGCGAAGGCTACTCCCGACGCGCGCCCTGTCAACGCTTCGCGGCGATGCGCGGGTCAGGCATTCCGCGCCATCAACCCGCCGTCGACCGGAATCACGGCGCCGGTCAGGAACGATGCCGCCGGCAGGCACAGGCTCAGCGTCATGTGCGCGACCTCTTCGGGATCGCCGTAACGCGCCAGCGCGGTGCGGCGCTTGGCGTAGATCGTCTTGTGCTCCTCGGAGATGCGGTCGGTGATTCCAGTGCGGATCGGGCCCGGGCAGATGCAGTTCACGGTGATGCCTTCGCGCCCCAGTTCCACCGCGAGTGAGCGGGTCAGGCTGGTGACGCCGCCTTTGGCCGCGGAGTAGGGGCTGTGCAGGCCCGTTGCACCCAGAGCCTCTGTTGAGGCGATGTTGACGATGCGCGGCGAACGCGACTTGCGCAGGTAGGGCAGTGCGGCGCGGATGATGCGCGGATGTGCCGTCAGCATCACGGCGATGCCCTTGGCCCAGGCGTCCTCGTAGCCGGGATCGTCGATCGGCATCCGCACCGAGATGCCGGCATTATTGACGATGATGTCGAGCCCGCCGAAATGCGCGGCGACATCGTTGACGACTCTGGTGATTGCGTCGCGATCGCTGACGTCGAGCGTCCAGGCCTTGGCCGAGCCGCCGCTCGCCGAGATTTCCTTCGCCACCGCCTGCGTGCCTTCTTCGGTCAGGTCGGTGACCGCGACGTTGGCGCCTTCGTCGGCGAACACGCGCGCCGTGGCGCGGCCCATGCCGCTGGCGGCACCGGTGACGAGAACGGTGAGACCCTTCACCGAACGGCTGAGCTGCTTGTATTCGGACATCACGGACCTCCCGGTGATTTCTTGCGCGTTGTGCGATCAGCAACGCTGGCACCGATCCGCAGATACGTCAAACCTGTGATCCGATATCGCCGCGCGCGCAGCGCGTTAACGCAAGTTTCCCGGTTGGCTTTTCGCAAAGGATCATGCTCAATCAAGAAAACAGCACGAGAGAGGAACGCGCGATGAACGAGCTCGATTTCGGCGGCAAGCAGATATTGGTGGTCGGCGGCTCCAGCGGCATCGGCAACGGCATCGCGCAGGCTTTCCGCGCCAAGGGCGCGCGCGTTGCCGTGTACGGCACCCGCGCGCAGGCGAGTGATTATTCCGCCGAGGAAGGCTCGCATCTCGAAGGCCTTGCCTACGCGCAGCTCGATGTCTCTGATCCGCAGGCGATCGAAAGCCTCACGCCGTCGTTCGATCGGCTCGACGTACTGGTGCTGGCGCAGGGCGCGGTGATTTACCGCCGTGGGGAATTCGAGATGGAGGGTTTCCGCAAGGTGCTCGAAGTCAATCTGATGAGCCTGATGGCCTGCGCAACCAAATTCCACGCGATGCTCGGCGCCGCGAAGGGCTCGCTGATCATCGTGAGCTCGACCGCGGCGTATCATTCCACCATGGGCAATCCGGCCTACAACGCCTCGAAGACCGGCGCCGTCGGGCTGACGCGCACGCTCGGCGAGGCCTGGGCCGAGAACGGCATCCGCGTCAACGGCATCGCGCCCGGCCTCGTCGACACCAAGATGACCAAGGCGACCACGGCGAATCCAAAGCGGCTCGAAGGCGCGCTCGAGCGCATTCCGCTGAAGCGACTCGGCACGCCCGCCGACATGGCCGGCGCCGCACTGTTCCTGGCCTCGCCGCTCGCCTCCTACATCGTCGGCCAGACCATCGTCGTCGATGGCGGGCTCATTCTGTAGCTCTAGGAACTTGCACCTGGTTCCGCGGTTGGCTCCCTGACAATTCAGGGAGCATTCGCAATGGACAAGGATCGGATTTTCGGAACGGCGAAGGAATTCGCGGGCAAGGCCGAAGGCGCAGTCGGCGATGCCACCGGCGACGCGCACACGCAGGCTTCGGGCAGCGCGCGCGAAGCCGCGGGCGCCGTGCAGGATCTCTACGGCCAGGCCAAGGATGCCGCGCGTGACGCCGCCGACAGCGCGGTCAACTACGCCAAAGATGCCTATGAGCACCGCGGTGAAACCATCCGCGACGGGCAGAATGCGATGGCACGCTCGGTGCAGGACAATCCGCTCGGCGCGCTCCTGATCGCCGGCGGCATCGGCTTTGCGCTCGCGCTCCTGATGACGCGCCAGCCGCGCCGCCCGCCGCCGTCACGCTGGCGCTATTACGGTTGAGGTCGTAAGGCGGATTAGCGATAGCGTAACCCGCCATCTCTCCGCGCACGCCGATCGGCGGATTACGCCTCCGGCTAATCCGCCCAGCCATTGGTTAGCGCCGCTTACTGCCAGGGATTTCCCGGCCCTCCTGCGCGCTGTCCGACATTGCGCGGCGGCCGCGGCGGCGGTGCGACCAGCGGGCGCTGCTGCGGCGCGCCGAAGCCGAAGATGTCGCGCAGCCAGGGCTGGGTCTGCGGCTGTTGGGGCTGCTGCTGCGTCTGGGCGGGGCGGAACGCACGCCGCTGCGGCTTCGGTGCGGTGATGATCGAGCCGTCGGGCGCGATCGCCGTGGTCGAAGGCGGCGGATTCGCAG
>NZ_JACMYO010000080.1 GCF_020889685.1 Bradyrhizobium oropedii | reverse complement strand
AACCACAGTTCTTTGTTGGTTACGCGAGATGGGGCCACAGCTCTGCACAAAGCAGAGAGCTGCGGTTATGGGTCCCTGCTTTCGCAGGGACGACAGCGGAGAATGCCTTTACCTTCCCATCGCCAGCGCGATCAGGCCGAGCGTGCCGACGATCACGCGCCACCAGGCAAAGAAGGTGAAGCCGCGGCGGGTGACGAAGTTGAGGAATGCCCTCACCACGATCATCGCCGTGATGAAAGACACCACGAAGCCGACCGCGATCACGCTGAGACCGTCGGACGTGAAGTCGCCGCGGTTCTTGTAGAAATCATAGGCGAACGCGCCGACCATGGTCGGGATCGCGAGGAAGAACGAGAACTCCGCCGCCGAGCGCTTGTCGGCGCCGAGCAGCATCGCAGCCACGATGCTGGCGCCGGAGCGCGACACGCCGGGAATCATCGCCAGGCACTGCGCGACGCCGATCCAGAAATACATCAGCAGCGGGAACCGGGTCGCGTCGTCCTCGTATACTTTGAGATCGAGCTGATCGACCCAGAGCAGGACGGCGCCGCCGACGATCAGCGTGAAGCAGACCACCCAGGGATTGAACAGGAACTCCTTGATGTATTTGCCGGCGATCAGGCCGATCACGACAGCCGGCAGGAACGCCACCAGCACGCCGATCACGAAGCGGCGGTCGTCGGGATTCGAGAACATGCCGAGCGCCACGCGCCACAATTTGGTGAAGTAGAGCACGAGGATCGCGAGGATCGCACCGAGCTGAATCAGGATCGCGAAGCTCTTCCAGAAATTGCCTTCGCCGAGATTGAAGAAGCGCTCCGCAAGCAGCAGGTGGCCTGTCGAAGAGACCGGCAGGAACTCTGTGACGCCCTCGACGATGCCGAGAATCACCGCCCGCAGCATATCCGTCATCATGATCTGATCTGCCCTGTGTGGAAAACCGAATTCTTCTCGCTTATTCGCACATAGGCCGCAATCGCAAAGAATCGTCAAACAATGGGTTACCCGGCCGATTTGCTGGGCTATAGCGTTTTTGTGACCCGCACCGTCTGCGGGGGTGGCTACCGGTTTGTGTGCCGACGCGACATAGAGACGAGCGGAACTGTCCCGGCCAAATTGCAGGTCAGGTCACACAGGTTGATGGTTTCTTAAGCGCCACGAAACTACCAAGGGCTTCATGTACACGCTGTATCACCATCCGTTCTGTCCGCATTCGCGCTTTATCCGCCTCGTGCTCGGCGAGTATGGCCTCGATTTGCGCCTTGTTGAGGAACGGGTCTGGGAACGGCGCGAGGCGTTTTTGGCGCTCAATCCGGCGGCAACCACGCCGGTGCTTATCGCCGAGGGCTTTCCGCCGATTCCGGCGGCCCCGATCATCGCCGAATATGTCGACGAGGCGCACGGCCTCGAGGCCGGCGAACGGCGGTTGTTGCCGACGTCGATGGCCGAGCGCGTCGAGGTGCGCCGGCTGATGGCGTGGTTCAACGAGAAGTTCTTCGAGGAAGCCTCCAACCCGCTGGTGACCGAGCGGATCTACAAGCGCTTCATGAGCGAGGACAATGGCGGCGGTCCGCCGGCGCCCGACATCATGCGCGCCGCCAAGGTCAATGTGCGCTATCATCTGAGTTACATCGGCTGGCTGGCGAAGACGCGGAACTATCTCGCCGGCGACCGCCTCACCTACGCGGATCTCGCCGCCGCGGCGCATCTCTCGGCGATCGACTATCTGGGCGACGTGCCATGGAGCGAGGACGACGCGGCAAAGGCGTGGTACGCGCGGGTGAAATCCCGCCCGTCGTTCCGCCCGCTGCTCAGCGAATGGCTGGCGGGGGTGCCGGCGTCGCGGACCTATGTGGACCTCGACTTCTGAACCAGGCGGTCAGGCTCTCTCCGTCCGATCTCAAGGCGGCGCTTGGGCGCGAGGCGCGCGCGCTCGGCTTCGACGCCATCGGCTTCACCACGCCTGATGCGACCAGCGAGGCCGGAAGATATTTCCTCGAGTTCCTCGGCTCCGGCGGCCATGGCGACATGGACTGGCTCGCGACCAATCCAGAGCGACGCGCCGATCCGCGCGCGCTGTGGGGTGGCGTACGCTCGATCATCATGCTCGGCGTCAATTACGGGCCCGATGACAATCCGCTGGATATTCTCGCGCGTCGATCGCATGGCGCGATCTCGGTCTATGCGCAGGGCGACGACTATCACGACGTGATCAAGAAGCGGCTGAAGATTCTGGCGCGCTGGCTCAATGCTGCGACCGGTGACGAGGTGAAAGTGTTCGTCGACACCGCCGCTGTGATGGAGAAGCCGCTGGCGCAGGCTGCCGGCATCGGCTGGCAGGGCAAGCACACCAATCTGGTGTCGCGCGAGTTCGGCTCGTGGCTGTTTCTCGGCGCGATCTATTCTGCCACCGAGCTGCCGTGCGACGATGGCGAAGCCGATCACTGCGGCAGCTGCAACGCCTGCCAGGACATCTGCCCGACCGCGGCATTTCCCGCGCCCTACAAGCTCGATGCGCGGCGCTGCATCTCGTATCTGACGATCGAGAACAAGGGTCCGATCCCGCACGAATTCCGCAAGGCCATCGGCAACCGCATCTATGGCTGCGACGATTGCCTCGCAGTGTGTCCGTGGAACAAGTTCGCCGAGGCGGGCCGCGAGCAGAAGCTCGCCGCGCGCGATGCGTTGCGCGCGCCTGCGCTCGCTGAGCTCGCGCGGCTCGACGATCCGGCCTTTCGCACGCTGTTCACGAAATCGCCGGTCAAGCGCATCGGCCGCGATCGCTTCATCCGCAATGTGCTGATCGCAATCGGCAACTCCGGCGATGCGAACCTTGCCGGCGAAGCACAGCGTCTGCTCGACGACGCCAGCCCGCTGGTGCGCGGCGCGGCAGTGTGGGCGCTGTCGCAACTGATGCCACGCGATGCGTTCGCGACGCTGGCATCGCGGTCCGGCGGCGAGCCCGACCTCAGCGTGCAACAGGAGTGGCGCGCGGCCGCCTCTTGATTTCATCGCGCCATTCCCGTCAAGGTCGATGGGCCATGACAAACCAGCCATTTTTCACCAGACACGGCGACGGCTTCATGCCGACGGCCGTTGCGAACGGACCGTGGAGTCCGGAATCCCTGCACGGCCGCGTCGTGATCGGCCTGCTCGCATTCGTCATCGAGGAGCGTCACGGCTCCGACGATTTCGTCCCCGCGCGGCTGACGGTCGATATGTTCCGGCTGCCCAACATCACGACGCCGATCGAGGTGACGACCAAGCTGGTGCGCGACGGCATGCGCATCAAGATGATCGAGGCCGAGTTTGTCTCCGGCGGCACCAGCATGGCGCGCGCCTCCTGCCAGTTGTTCCGCAGGACGGAAAATGCGCCGGGAAATGTGTGGTCGCCGCCGAACTGGCAGGTGCCGGCGCCGGCAGACATTCCGAAGCCGGCCGATCCGAGGCTTGGCATGAACGGCAAATGGGAGACGCGGCCGATCACAGGACACATGGGCTCGCTCGGCGAGCGAAGGCTCTGGATGAGCGAAGTCCGCGAGCTCGTCGCCGGCGTGAAGATGACGCCGTTCGTCCATGTCGCGACCGGCGCGGATTTCGCCAGCCCCTTCGCCAATGCCGGCGACCAGGGCCTCGGCTACATCAACAGCGACGTCACGATCTATCTGCACCGTCTGCCGGTGACCAACTGGATCGGCTTCGAGGTCGTCAACCATCATGCCACCGACGGCATCGCGATCGGCGAATGCTGGCTCTATGACGAGAAAGGCCCGATCGGCACCTCGACCGTAGCGGCGCTCGCCCAGCGCAAGCCGATGACCAATCCGCCGCCGCCGTAAAATTCCCTCCGCCGTCATTCCGGGGCGATGCGCAGCATCGAGCCCGGAATCCATCGGGCCGCAGCGACGAACGGAGAAATGGATTCCGGGCTCGCGCTTCGCGCGCCCCGGAATGACGACGGATGGATCACGTCGCAACTCACACGAGATGCCGCTGCATCTCCGGCCGCGCCCTGAGCGCTGTGCCCTGCTTGCCGACGATCTTGGCGATCCGTTCCGGCGCGAAGTTCAGATCGACGAAGGCGGGCGCGGTGTTGGCGACCTCGTGATACTCCGTGATCTTGCCGTCGCGCAGCCGCATGATCGCGACGCCCTCGAACATCGCGCGGGCCCCCTTGGCCTCCGGCAGGGTCGAGCGGTAGCTGAACGTGTAGCGCGCGTAGAGCGTTTTGCCGTCGCTGACGGGATCGTGCATGACCCAGCGGAAATCGGTCGCCGTCCGGTAGAACCAGTCGTCGATCATCTCGGCGATCTTCGCA
Organism: Bradyrhizobium oropedii; assembly: GCF_020889685.1. Lineage (GTDB taxonomy): Bacteria > Pseudomonadota > Alphaproteobacteria > Rhizobiales > Xanthobacteraceae > Bradyrhizobium > Bradyrhizobium oropedii. Next base: position 30,324 of record NZ_JACMYO010000080.1, on the reverse strand, counting down.
TGGCCCTCGAAGGCGCCGTAGAACACGTCGTGATAGACGCCGTCCTCGGTGAAGAGATCGGCAAAGGCCTTGCCGTTGCGCTGTTCGACCGCGTCGCAGAACGCGCGCAGCATTGTTGTGGTGTCCATTGGCTTCTCCCTGTGCAGGGAGCTTAGCCGATCTCCGCCACCGCCGCGATGATGCGCGCGATGTCCTGTGGCCGTGACAGCCGGTGGTCGCCGTCCTGGATCATGGTCAGCACCACGTCCTCGGCCGGCAGCCGGTGCACCAGCGCAAACGCATGCTTCCACGGCACGTCGGGATCCTGCGCGCCCTGCAGGATGCGCACCGGACAGCCGACGTCGATCTTGCTACCGAGCAGCAGATGGTTGCGGCCCTCCTCGATCAGATTGCGGGTGATCGGATAGGGCGTGCCGTCACCGTACTCCGAAGGCCTGAGCCACATGCCCTTGGTCTCGATCTCGGCCCGTATCTCCGGCGAGAAGGACTTCCACATCAGCTCCTCGGTGAAGTCGGGCGCCGGCGCGATCAGCACGAGGCCGGCGAGCTTGCCATTCCCGCCAGCCTTGCTGCGTTTGGCGATCTCGCGCGCCAGCAGCAGCGCCATCCAGCCGCCCATCGAAGAGCCGATCACGACCTGCGGCCCGCTGCAGAACTGCGAGAACACCGCAACGCTCTCTTCAAGCCAGCGGCCGATCGTGCCGTCGGCGAATTCGCCGCCGGACTCGCCGTGGCCGGAATAGTCGAACCTGACCGAGCTGCGGCCATGCTGAGCCGCCCATGCATCGAGCGCGATCGCCTTGGTGCCGGTCATGTCGGACTTGAAGCCGCCGAGCCAGAACAGCCCGGGATTGCTGCCAGCCCGGGCGCGCACCGCGATCCGGCGCGCCGAACTGCCCTCGCCGACCTCGATGAAGGCGGGTTCCTGCTCGAATGCGGCGGTTTGGCTCATGGTTTGGTCACTCGCGTGTCAGAGACCTGCTTTTCAATCGTCGCGCGGCAGCGGTCAACGGCAGCAGGCCCGCCTTGCAGAGCAGGCGCGCCCGCTATATGTGCCGGGCGTGGCCAAAATGCCTCGCAATTGACGGTTTTGCCGCGTAAAAGAGCGAGTTCGCTTGCCCGTCGCAGCGTCTTGCTTCAAAATATCCGCCTTCCCTTTCACAACTTTGGAGAGTTACCCATTCGCCGTCCCAATAGAGCCCCGCCCACAGTCGCAAAAGACGGGCCGCGCACCAATGATGAGATTCGCAACGCGCAGATCCAGCTGATTGATGCAGATGGTGTCAACCAGGGCACCGTCGAAACGATGGTGGCCATCAAGATGGCCATGGAAGCCGGCATGGATCTCGTCGAGATTTCGCCGAACGTCAGTCCCCCGGTCTGCAAGATCATGGACTACGGCAAGTACAAATATTCCGCGCAGAAGAAGGCCGCCGAAGCTCGCAAGAAGCAGAAGGTCGTCGAGATCAAGGAGATCAAGCTCCGCCCGATGATCGACGATCACGACTATGACGTGAAGATGCGCGCGATGCAGCGCTTCTTCGAGGAAGGCGACAAGGTCAAGATCACCTTGCGCTACCGCGGTCGTGAGATGGCGCACCAGGAGATCGGCACCAAGCTCTTGGACAAGGTGAAGGCCGACGTTGCCGAGTTCGCCAAGGTCGAGCAGGACGCGAGGTTTGAAGGCCGCCAGGTCGTGATGGTGCTGGCGCCGCGCTAATTCGAATTCGTCGCTTTGCTGAAAATGAAGCAGCCCGTCAGACCCTCTGGCGGGCCGTTTCGTGTCTAGGGGGCTCCCGTAGTTTAGCTACCTGAAACGTTGCAAAACCGCCGATCCTCTGTCATAAGCCAGGCCTTCGCCGCCCGGCTGATCAAGGGCTGCCGTGGCGACGTTCAGTGCAGGTTCTTTCAATTCGGAAATAACCATAGCACTTTCAACGCTCTAACGAGCATTTTAGCCGGCCGAACGCCTCTTTGGGCGATATTCGTGTTGGGCGACAGGAGAGCTAAATGCCCAAGTTGAAGACCAAGTCGGGCGCTAAAAAGCGCTTCAAGGTGACTGCCACTGGCAAAGTCATGCACGCCCAGCGCGGCAAGCGCCACGGCATGATCAAGCGGACGAAGAAGCAGATCCGTCAGCTCCGCGGCACCCGCGTGCTGTTCAAGACCGACGGCGACAACGTCAAGAAGTACTTCTTGCCGAACGCCTGATCGCGCTCAGCTGCGTGAACCCGGCCGCCTCAAGCGCGGCGCCCCGTCACTTCTTCTAGATCTCAAGGATTTCCGTCATGTCTCGCGTCAAACGCGGTGTGACCTCTCACGCCAAGCACAAGAAAGTCTTCAAGGCCGCCAAGGGCTATTACGGCCGCCGCAAGAACACCATCCGCACCGCCAAGCAGGCGGTCGAAAAGGCCGGCCAGTACGCCTTCCGCGACCGCAAGCGCAAGAAGCGCACCTTCCGCGCGCTCTGGATCCAGCGCATCAACGCCGCGGTCCGTCCGTTCGGCATGACCTACAGCGTGTTTATCAACGGCCTGTCCAAGTCGGGCATCGTCGTCGACCGCAAGGTGCTGTCGGATCTCGCCATCGCCGAGCCGGCTGCGTTCCAGGCGATCGCCGAGAAGGCCAAGGCTGCCCTCGCAGCCTGATCCTGGCGGGAGCTTCTAGCGGGCTTTCGGGCCCGCTTTCAGCGCCTTCTGCGAATAGCGCTGCGCGACGATCGCCCGGCAGAATGCCGTGAATGAGCGGTACATGGTGCCGGATTCATTCTGGTACTTGCGGTCGCAGGCCTGCATCTCGTGCTGGTACGTCCGCTTCGGTGCGCCCTTGAGGCCGGACAGGAAGTCCGCCTCGCATTTCTTCTCGACCGCTTCGCCGAACTGGACGTCTCCGCTGGCGCCGTATTCGCACGCCTCGAAGACCTTCATCGCGCGGTTGCAGCTCGGCGCCTTCTCGAGCTCTGCGATGATGTCGTCCATCTGGGTCGATTTGGCGGGACATTCCTCGGTCGCGGCATGTGCCGTTCCGAGCATCAACAGGACCGCCGGCACGGCCAGGCAAGATCGCAGCAACATCGCGTGGGTCTCCTTGAACTCCCCCTTGGTCCCACGCCCGCGTCACCGGGTTCAATGCCGCCGGCCGCTGGGCCCGAAATGACCGGCTTTTTGCTTGACGTTACGGCCTTCGGGCGGCGACAACCCAGCCGAATTTTCGTGCATGGTCCGCAAGGCGAGGTCCGGTTCGCTTCCCGGTTCTTCCCATCAGACCATGCGCCGCTCAAGCGCAGGAATTGACCGTGTCCGACCTCGCAACGCTCGAAAAATCCATCCTCGACCAGATCGCCTCAGCCGGCGACGAAGCCGCCCTCGAGGCGGTGCGCGTCGCGGCCCTCGGCAAGAAGGGCTCGATCTCGGCCCTGCTTGCCACCCTCGGCAAGATGTCGCCGGAGGAGCGCAAGACCGAAGGCGCCAAGATCAACCTCGCCAAGGACGCGGTGACGCTGGCGCTCGCGGCGAAGCGTGACGTGCTGAAGGCGGCCGCGCTCGATGCACGCCTCGCCGCCGAGACCATCGACGTCACGCTGCCGCTGCGCGAGGCGCCGGCGGAGACCGGCCGCATCCATCCGCTGAGCCAGGTGTTCGATGAGGTCAACACCATCTTCGCCGACATGGGATTTGCAATCGCCGAAGGTCCCGACATCGAGACCGACGATTACAACTTCACCAAGCTGAACTTCCCGATCGGCCATCCCGCCCGCGAGATGCACGACACCTTCTTCTTCAATCCGAAGGAAGACGGCTCGCGCAGGCTGTTGCGCACCCACACCTCGCCGGTGCAGGTGCGCACGATGCTGAGCCAGAAGCCGCCGATCCGCGTGATCTGCCCGGGCCGCACCTATCGCATCGATTCCGATGCGACGCATACGCCGCAATTCCACCAGGTCGAAGGCCTCGTCATCGACAAGGGCTCGCATCTCGGCCACCTCAAATGGATCCTGCACGAGTTCTGCAAGGCGTTCTTCGAGGTCGACCACATCAACATGCGGTTCCGGCCGTCGTTCTTCCCGTTCACCGAGCCGTCGCTCGAGGTCGACATCCAGTGCCGCCGCGACAAGGGCGAGATCCGCTTCGGCGAAGGCGAGGACTGGATGGAGATCCTCGGCTGCGGCATGGTGCACCCGAACGTGCTGCGCGCCTGCGGCATCGATCCCGACGTCTACCAGGGTTTTGCCTGGGGCATGGGCCTCGACCGCATCGCGATGCTGAAATACGGCATCGCCGATCTCCGCCAGCTGTTCGAGAACGACATCCGCTGGCTCAACCACTACGGCTTCAAGCCGCTCGACATCCCGACCATCGCGGGCGGGCTGAGCACGTGATGTCTGCGCCTGCGCGCGATGTTGCGAAGAGCCAAGACAACCTAGTCAACACCAACAAGAACCGAGGCATGCAGCCGTGAAGTTCACCCTCTCCTGGCTGAAGGAACATCTCGAGACCGATGAGCCGCTCGAGAAGCTCGCCGACAAGCTCACCATGATCGGGCTCGAGGTCGAGAACATCGAGGACAAGGCGAAGGCACTGGCGCCGTTCACTATCGCGCGCGTGATCTCGGCCGAGCAGCATCCGAATGCGGATCGTCTGCGCGTATGCATGGTCGACACCGGCGACGGTGGCGCGCCGGTTCAGGTGGTGTGCGGTGCGCCGAATGCGCGGGCCGGGTTGATCAGCGTGTTCTCGCCGCCCGGCACCTATATTCCGGGCAAGAACATCACGCTCGGCGTCGGCACCATCCGCGGCGTCGAGAGCCGCGGCATGCTGTGCTCGGCGGCCGAATTGCAGATCTCGGAAGACCATGACGGCATCATGGAGCTGCCGGCCGACGCGCCGCTCGGCAAGGGCTATGCCGACTGGGCCGGGCTCGGCGATCCCATGATCGAGATCAATTTGACGCCGAACCGGCAGGACTGCACCGGCGTGCACGGCATCGCGCGCGACCTGTCCGCTGCCGACATGGGCAAGTTCAAGGACCCCGGCATCAAGCCGATCAAGGGTGAATTCCCTTGCCCGGTCCAGGTGAAGGTGGAAGACGCTTCGCTGTGCCCGGGCTTCGCGCTGCGGCTGGTGCGCGGCGTCAAGAACGGCCCGTCGCCGGAATGGCTGCAGAAGCGGCTGACCTCGATCGGCCTGCGTCCGATCAACGCGCTGGTCGACATCACCAACTTCATGACCTACGACCGCGCGCGCCCGCTGCACGTATTCGACGCCAGGAAGGTGCAGGGCAACCTCACCGTCCGCCACGCCAAGGATGGCGAGACGCTGCTCGCGCTCGACGGCCGCACCTACACGCTGGACGGCAATGTCTGCGTGATCGCGGATGAGCACGGCGTCGAATCGCTCGCCGGCATCATGGGCGGCGAGGCCTCGGGCTGCGACGACAACACGACCGACGTGCTGATCGAATCGGCGCTGTGGAACGAGATCAACATCGCGCAGACCGGCCGCAAGCTCGGCATCAATTCGGACGCGCGTTATCGTTTCGAGCGCGGCGTCGACCCAGCCTTCATGGTGCCCGGGCTCGAGCTCGCCACCAAGCTGGTGCTGGATCTCTGCGGCGGCACGCCGTCCGAGAACGTCGTGGTCGGCAAGCAGTTCGGCGAGGATCGCGTCATCGACTTCCCGCTTACGGAGGTCAAGCGTCTCGCCGGCATCGAGGTGCCGCTGGTCGAGGTGAAGCTGATCCTCACCCGGCTCGGCTTCATGCTGGCCGGCAACGGCCCCGTCGTGAAGATCGCGATCCCGTCCTGGCGCACCGACGTGCAGGGCAAGGCCGACATCGTCGAGGAAATCGTGCGCATCGTCGGCGTCGACAAGGTGCCGATGACGCCGTTCGAGCGTGGCGAAGAGCCGCGCAAGCCGGTGCTGACGCCGATGCAGCTGCGCACCCGCCGCGCCAAGCGCGCGCTCGGCGCCCGCGGCATGGTGGAGGCCGTGACCTGGTCGTTCATCACCAATGACGCGGCCAAACTGTTCGGCGGCGGCCAGAGCGAGCTCGTGCTCGCCAACCCGATCGCGGCCGATCTCTCCGACATGCGGCCGAGCCTGCTGCCCGGCCTCGTCGCGGCCACCCAGGCCAACATCAACCGCGGCTATCCCGATGTCGCGCTGTTCGAGGTCGGCCAGGTGTTCCGCGGCGACAAGCCCGAGGACCAGCTCGTCGCCGCCTCCGGCGTGCGCCATGGCTACGCCTCGTCGAAGGGAATCGGACGCGATTGGACCGGCTCGGCTGTTGCAGACGCAATGGATGCCAAGGCCGACGCCTTCGCCGTGCTGGCGGCTGCCGGCGCGCCGATGCAGGCGCTGCAGATCGTCCCCGGCGGCCCGGCCTGGCTGCATCCGGGGCGTTCCGGCACCATCCAGATCGGCCCGCAGAACGTGCTAGGCACTTTCGGCGAGCTGCATCCGCGTGCGGCCGAAGCGCTCGGCGCCGACGGCCCGATGATCGTGTTCGAGGTGATCCTCGAACGCATCCCGCAAGGCAAGCAGCGGGCGACGCGTGCCAAGCCGGTGCTGGATCTCTCCGCATTCCAGCCGGTGTCGCGCGACTTCGCCTTCATCGTCGATCGCAGCGTCAAGGCCGGCGACATCGTCCGCGCAGCGCAGGGTGTCGACAAGAAGCTGATCACGGATGTGACCGTGTTCGACGTCTACGAAGGCAAGGGCATCGATCCCGACAAGAAGTCGATCGCGATCGCGGTGACGATCCAGCCGCGTGAGAAGACGATGACCGACCAGGAAATCGACGCGGTTGCGGCCAAGGTCGTCGCCGAGGTGACGAAGAAGACCGGCGGCACGCTGCGCGCGTGATGCGGGCCAAAGGCGGTCTATTGCACCGTCACCCTGAGGAGGCCGCATCGCGGCCGTCTCTAAGGGTCGACGGCCCCGTCTGTGGCCGATTCATCCTTCGAGGCTCGCTCCGCTCGCACCTCAGGATGACGGATCTGAATTTCGCAGGCGCTTGTATCAAGCCACGAGTTTGTTTGCTGGCTGGCTGATTGAACCGTATTTCGCATCATGCTCTCCCTCAGCCTGATCCCCTCCGACATCTCGATCAGCATCGCGCTCGCGATTTGTGCGATCGCCTTCGTGTCGGGAACGGCGCGCGGCTTCTCCGGCTTCGGCTCGGCGTTGATCTTCATGCCGCTCGCGAGCAGCGTCGCCGCGCCGCGGCTGGTGGCGGCGCTGCTGCTCATCATCGACTTCGTCGCAGCCACACCGCTGCTGCCGAACGCCTGGACTCACGCTGACCGCAAAGCCACCGCAGTAATGGTCGCCGGCGCGCTGGTCGGCGTTCCCATCGGCACCTATTTCCTGACGGTGCTCGAGCCGGTGACCACGCGCTGGATCATCTCCTGCTTCGTCGCGGCGTTGCTCGTGCTGTTGCTGTCGGGCTGGCGCTACCACGGCAAGGATCACGCCGCGCTCTCGATCGGCGTCGGCGGCCTCTCCGGATTTTGCAGCGGTCTCGCGCAGACCGGCGGCCCGCCGATCGTCGCCTACTGGCTGGGACGCCCGATCTCGTCGGTTATCTCACGCGCCAACATCGTGCTGTTCTTCGGTGCCTCGGATTTCTTCTCGCTGGTCAGTTACTGGTTCACCGGATTGATCACGCTCGAATCGGTCAAGTTCTCGCTGATCGTCGGTCCGATCTACGGCATCGGCGTCTGGTTCGGCGCCTCGCTGTTCGGCAAGGCAAGCGAGCAGGTATTTCGTGCGATCTGCTACGCGCTGATCGCCGCGGCCGTCATCGTCGGCCTGCCCGCGCTTGATGGCATCTTGCGCGGCGGCTAGGGTCGCCTGAAGAGTTCAGGGAGGAACCGATGATCGATCGCCGCAATGCTCTGAAACTGGCGCTCGGCAGCGCCGCTCTGCTCGCGGCGCCGACGGTGCACGCGCAAGGCACAAAGCCGCGCACCCGTATCGTATTCCTCGGCACCAAGGGCGGCCCGCGCGTCGGCATCGGCGCCTCCAACCCCGCCAATCTCCTCGTCGTCAACGACACGCCGTTCGTGATCGATTGCGGCATGGGCGTCAGCCGGCAGCTGGTCAATGCCGGTGTGCCGATCCCGTCGGTGAAGTACATCTTCATCAGTCACCACCATTCCGATCACAATCTGGAATACGGCAATCTGTTCTACAACGCCTGGGCGGCGGGTCTCTCGACGCCGATCCATTCGTTCGGCCCCAAGGGCATCGAGGCGATGACCAAGGAATATTGGGAGCTGAACAAGTTCGACGTCGAGACCCGGATCGAGGACGAAGGTCGGCCCGATCCGCGCAAGCTGCTGGTCGCGAAAGACATCACCGAAGACGGCGTGGTGCTGAAGACGCCTGACGTCACCGTCACCGCGTTCCGCACGCCGCATCCGCCGATCACCGACAATTTCGCCTACAAGTTCGAGACGCCGGATGGTGTGATCGTGTTCTCCAGCGACACCGCCTACAACCCGAAGCTCGCCGAGTTCGCCAAGGGCGCCGACGTGCTGGTGCACGAATGCCTCTACATTCCCGCGGTCGATCGCCTGGTCGCAAAGACCAGGAACGGCGCGACGCTGAAGAAGCATCTGCTCGACAGCCACACCTCGACCGAGGACGTCGGCCGCATCGCAGCCGCCGCCGGCGTCAAGACGCTGGTGCTGAGCCACTTCGTCCCCGGCGACGATCCGCAGGTGACCGATGACGACTGGACGCGGGACGTGAAGACGAATTTCAAGGGCCGGATCGTGGTGGCGAAGGATCTGATGGAGCTGAAGCTGCCGGTGTGAAGGGGCCCCCGACTCGTCATTCCGGGCCTGCACAGCACGTCCTGGCGAAGGCCCGGACCCACTTACCCCCCGCCGCTCATTGTTGCGGCCCCCGTCCCTCTCCCGAAGCCCTGTTGTGATGGGTACTGGCTTTCGCCAGGACTACGGGGGAGGCGGCAAGCGCCGCCCCCTGCGACGGTGGCAGGGCGGGTGCGCGACGGGATGGGGCGTTTGGAGGCCCCAAGCCGTTGACCCCGCAGGCGCTTTTGTGGCCTAGTCCGCCGTCCCCGGATGGGACCCGAAAATCACCAAAGCCACCCAGAATCCCTGCGATTTCATGACCGCCGAACGCTACAACGCCCGAGAATCCGAAATCCACTGGCAGCGCGAGTGGGACGAAAAGGCGATCTTCGCCTCCAAGAACGACGATCCGCGGCCGAAATACTACGTGCTCGAGATGTTCCCCTATCCGTCGGGGCGCATCCATATGGGGCACGTTCGAAACTATACGATGGGCGACGTGCTGGCCCGCTTCAAGCGCGCCAAGGGCTATAACGTGCTGCACCCGATGGGCTGGGACGCGTTCGGCCTGCCGGCGGAGAATGCCGCGATCGAGCGCAAGGTGGCGCCGAAGGCCTGGACCTACGACAACATCGCCGCGATGAAGAAGCAGCTCAAGTCGATCGGGCTGTCGCTCGACTGGGCACGCGAGTTCGCGACCTGCGACCCCAGCTACTACAAGCATCAGCAGAAGATGTTCCTGGACATGCTGGCCGCCGGCCTCGCCGAGCGCGAGAAGCGCAAGCTGAACTGGGATCCGGTCGACATGACCGTGCTCGCCAACGAGCAGGTGATCGACGGCCGCGGCTGGCGCTCGGGCGCCGTCGTCGAGCAGCGTGAGATGAGCCAGTGGGTCTTCAAGATCACGAAGTACTCGCAGGAGCTCTTGGAGGCGCTGGACGGTCTGGACCGCTGGCCCGACAAGGTGCGGCTGATGCAGCGCAACTGGATCGGCCGCTCCGAAGGCCTGCTGATCCGGTTCGCGCTGGATCCGGTGACGACGCCGGCCGGCGAGAGCGAGCTGAAGATATTCACCACGCGGCCGGACACGCTGTTCGGCGCCAAGTTCATGGCGATCTCGGCGGATCACCCGCTGGCGCAGGCCGCCGCCGCGAAGAACCCGAAGCTTGCCGAGTTCATCGCCGACATCAAGAAGATCGGCACCGCGCAGTCGATCATCGACACCGCCGAGAAGCAGGGCTTCGACACCGGCATCAAGGCCGTGCATCCGTTCGATCCGAGCTGGAAGCTGCCGGTCTATGTCGCGAACTTCGTGCTGATGGAATACGGCACCGGAGCGATCTTTGGCTGCCCGGCGCACGACCAGCGCGACCTCGACTTCGTCAACAAGTACAATCTCGGCAACACGCCGGTGGTCTGCCCCGAGGGCCAGGACCCGAAGACCTTCGTGATCACCGACGTCGCCTATGACGGTGACGGCCGGATGATCAATTCGCGCTTCCTCGACGGCATGACGATCGAAGCGGCCAAGGAAGAGATCGCAAAGCGGCTGGAAAGCGAGCTGCGCGGCAACGCGCCGGTCGGCGAGCGCCAGGTGAATTTCCGGCTGCGCGATTGGGGCATTTCGCGCCAGCGCTATTGGGGCTGTCCGATCCCGGTGATTCACTGCCCGACCTGCGACGTGGTGCCGGTGCCCGACGACCAGCTGCCGGTGACGCTGCCGGAGGATGTCTCTTTCGACAGGCCGGGCAACGCGCTCGACCATCATCCGACCTGGAAGCACGTCGCCTGCCCGAAGTGCGGCGGCAAGGCGGTGCGCGAGACCGACACGATGGACACCTTCGTGGACTCGTCCTGGTACTTCGCGCGCTTCACCGATCCATGGAACAAGGATGCGCCGACCACGCCTGATGTCGCCAACCGGATGATGCCGGTCGACCAGTATATCGGCGGCGTCGAGCACGCGATCCTGCATCTGCTCTACAGCCGCTTCTTCACCCGCGCGATGAAGGCGACCGGCCACATCGACATGTCGGAGCCGTTCGCCGGCATGTTCACCCAGGGCATGGTGGTGCACGAGACCTACCAGAAGGCCGACGGGGCCTGGGTCACGCCGGCCGAGGTGAGGATCGAGGTTGATGGCAACGGCCGCCGCGCGGTGCTGCTGGCGACCGGCGAGGACGTCGCGATCGGCTCGATCGAGAAGATGTCGAAGTCGAAGAAGAACACCGTCGACCCCGACGACATCATCGCAAGCTACGGCGCCGACGTGGCGCGCTGGTTCATGCTGTCGGATTCGCCCCCGGATCGCGACGTGATCTGGAGCGAGGAGGGCGTTCGAGGGGCAAAGCGCTTCGTTGAGCGCGTCTGGCGGATTGTTCAGACTTTCGTTCAAACGAGAGGGCAGCCTCTCTACACCGAGAAATCGGGCTTGACCGATTCCGAGCAGGCTCTCGCACTTCGGCGAATTACACACAAGCGGCTTGCGCGGATTACCGAAGACATTGAACGGCTGAGTTTCAACACAGCAGTTGCACAAATCTATGATTTTGTTGGCGTACTCCGGACCATGATTGACTCGGAGAAGGTCGCCGGACCGCTGTCGTTTGCTGCGGTGAATGAGGCGGTCATTGTTCTGGTCAAGATTATCTCACCGATGATGCCGCACTTGGCCGAGGAGTGCTGGAACGCCCTTGGACAACCGGGGCTGGTTTCCGAGGCCGATTGGCCGCAAATCGAACGCGATTTGCTGGTCGAAGACAGTGTGACCCTCGTTGTCCAGGTCAACGGTAAAAAACGAGGTGATGTTACTGTGCCACGGGCGGCGCAAAATGCGGATATAGAGGCTGCCGTTTTGGCGCTCGATGCGGTAAAAGCCGCACTGGGCGGCAAACCCGTCCGCAAGGTGATCGTGGTGCCCATGAGGATCGTCAATGTTGTCGGCTAGGATCAGGATCGCCGCCCGGCTCGTGGCCGTTGCTGCCTTGGCCGCGCTGACGGCCGGTTGTTTCCAGCCGATGTATGCCGAGCGCACCCTCGACGGTCAGTCGTCCGCCTTGCGCGACAAGCTGTTGGGGGTCGAGGTTCCGCCGGTCGACAAGGCGAACGCGTCCCGCGAGGCCCGGGTCGGCGTCGAGGTCCGCAACGCCCTCGCCTTCAAGCTCTACGGCACCGCCACCGGCGCACCGCCGACGCACCGGCTGGTGCTGCGCTTCTATACCAACCGCTCCTCGCTGATGATCGATCCGACCACCGCGCTGCCGACCAGCGAGAACTACGGTATCGATGCCCAGTTCAACCTGATCGAGATCGCCTCGAACAAATCGGTCATGACCGGCACCACGTTCTCGCGCGTGTCCTATGACATGCCCGGCTCCTACCAGCGCTTCGCCCGGGTCCGCGCCCTTCGCGACGCCGAGGACCGCGCCGCGCAGGAGATCGCCGACAACATCCAGACCCGCCTCGCCTCCTTCTTCTCAGCCGGGACCTGATCGCCGCATTGGTCGCGCTTCGCGGAAAAGAGATCGACAGCTTCCTCGCCCGGCCCGACGCCGGTCGCCCGATCATCCTGCTGTACGGCCCGGACCTCGGCCTGGTGCGCGAGCGCGCCGATGCGCTGATGGCATCCGCGGTCGACGATCCCAACGATCCATTCTCGCTGGTGCGGCTCGATGGCGACGAGCTCGCCGCGGAGCCGTCGCGGCTGGTTGACGAGGCCATGACGGTGCCGCTGTTCGGCGGCCGCCGCGCCATCCGCGTCCGCGCCGGCTCGCGCAATTTCTCAAGCGGCGTCGAGACGCTGACCGAGACCGCCGCCTTGAAGGATTGCCGCATCGTAATCGAGGCCGGCGAGCTCAGGCCGGAATCGCCGCTGCGCAAGATCTGCGAGCGCGCCAAGAATGCGGTGGCGATCGGCTGCTATCCCGACACCGAACGCGATCTGACCAAGCTGATCGAGGACGAGCTGCGCGTGTCCAACCTGCGGCTCGCGCAGGACGCGCGCGCGGTGCTGATGTCGCTGCTCGGCGGCGACCGCATGGCCTCGCGCAACGAGCTGCGCAAGCTGGCGCTATTCGCGCACGGCAAGGGCGAGATCACGCTCGACGACGTGATGACCGTGGTCTCTGACGCCTCCGAGCTGAAGCTCGATCCGATCGTCGACGGCGCCTTCGCCGGCAACGCCGCGCTGGTGGAGAGCGAGTTCACCAAAGCAATGGTCGCCGGTACCTATCCCGGCGTGATCATCTCGGCCGCGCAGCGCCAGGCGGCGTGGCTGCACAAATCGGCACTCGCGATCGCGGACGGCACGCCGGCATCGGCCGTGCTCGAAGGCGGCTTCCCGCGGCTGCATTTCTCGCGCAAGCCCGCGGTCGAGATCGCGCTGCGCAATTTCACGCCGCCGCGACTGGTGAACGTAATCGATCAGCTCGCCACTGCAGCGCTCGACATGCGCAAGCAGGCCTCGCTTGCCGCCGTGATCGCGCAGCGCGCGCTGCTCTCGATCGCATCGAACGCGAAGCGGCGGGGGTGAGACACGATATTGGAGTGACGTCATTGCGAGCGAAGCGAAGCAATCCATCTTCCCGCATGCTCGGAAAGATGGATTGCTTCGTCGCTGTCGCTCCTCGCAATGACGGAGACAGATGTCGGCGGGCTAACCGCCCTCGAGCCGCCGTACCACCTCGTCGAGCTGCTCGAGATTGCGGTAGTTGATCTGGACGGTGCCGCCGGGATCGCGATGGCTGACGGTGACGGCGAGGCCGAGCGCATCGCTGACGCGCTTCTCCAGCGCCAGCGTATCGGCGTCCTTGTCGATCTTTGGCGCGCTGCCACTGCGCGCCTTCTGCGGCTTGCGCTCCGGCACGCCCTCCTCATGCGCCAGCGCCTCGGCCTGGCGGACGTTGAGGCCCTCAGCAACGATGCGCTTTGCAGCGGCGAGCGGATCCGGCACGCCGATCAGCGCGCGGGCGTGGCCGGCGGAGAGATCGCCCTTCGAGATCAGCGCCTGCACCTCGGCGGGCAGCTTGGTCAGCCGCATCATGTTGGCGACATGGCTGCGGCTCTTGCCGACGATCTTGGCGATGTCTTCCTGACCGCGTTTGAACTCGTCGGCGAGCGCGTGATAGCCCAGCGCCTCTTCCATCGCGTTGAGGTCTTCGCGCTGGACGTTCTCGATGATCATGATCTCGAGCGCGTCGGAATCAGAGACCTCGACCGGCACGATCGGCACTTCGTGCAGGCCGGCGAGTTGCGAGGCGCGCCAGCGCCGCTCGCCGGCGATGATCTCGTAGCGGTCCTGTGCGCCCTTGATCGCGCGCACCACGATCGGCTGGATCACGCCGCGCGCCTTGATCGAATCGGCGAGCTCGCCGAGCTCGGCATCGGCGAAGCTGCGCCGCGGATTGCGCGGGTTGGCCTTGAGGAATTCGATCGGCACCTTGCGCTGGTTGCGCGGCCGCTCGACATGCGCGGCCGCCTCGCCGCCGACATCTCCGATCAGGCTTGCCAGCCCGCGCCCCAGTCGCGAACGCGCTTCATCGGCCATTGTTGCGAGCTCCCTTGGATTCACACGCAGTACTCCAGAAATCGAATCTTGAATTGTCGGGTGGGCAACGCGAGGCGGACCCACCGGGCGGCGCGAAGGGTGGTGGATTCGGCGAAGCTGCCATCGTCCACCCCATCGTCGTCAATGCGCGCGCAGCTCGCGCTCGCGCTGGATCACTTCGGTGGCGAGCTTGAGATACGCATCGCTGCCGGCGCATTTGAGATCGTAGACCAGCACGGGCTTGCCGTAGGACGGCGCTTCCGAGATGCGCACGTTGCGCGGGATCATGGTGTCGTACACCTTGTTGCCCATGAACTGACGCACGTCGGCAACCACCTGGTTGGAGAGGTTGTTGCGCGAGTCGAACATCGTCAGCACGATGCCGTGGATCGACAGCGTCGGATTGAGCGTCGAGCGCACCTGCTCCACGGTCTGCAGCAATTGCGACAGACCTTCGAGCGCGAAGAACTCGCACTGCAACGGCACCAGGATCGCATCCGACGCGGCCATCGCATTCACGGTGAGCAAATTGAGCGAGGGCGGGCAGTCGATCAGCACATAGGTGTAGTCGGCTTCCGGCGAGACGTTGTTGTTCAATCCGGCGATCGCATCGCGCAGCCGGAAGGCGCGGCCCGGCGTGGTGCCGAGCTCGAGCTCGAGGCCGGAGAGATCCATGGTCGAGGCTGCGATGTGCAGCCGAGGCACCGCGGTCGCGACCACGGCATCGCGCAGCGGCGCTTCGCCGATCAGGACGTCGTAGGTCGAGCAGCTGCGGTTGCGGCGATCAATGCCGAGGCCGGTCGAGGCGTTGCCCTGCGGATCGAGATCGACGATCAGGACACGCTCGCCAATCGCAGCGAGCGCGGTACCAAGGTTGATCGCTGTGGTTGTCTTGCCGACGCCGCCCTTCTGGTTGGCGAGCGACAGGATGCGCGGCTGGCCGGGCGACTGCGACGTCCTATCTTCTTGATAAACCTCGTCCATCACGGTCATACCAAAATACCATTTACTCTCGCGGACTCCCCTGGCGCCGCTCGATTGACCCGAGTTCGACGATCCAGCCCTGTCCGCCGGTCCGGCTGGAGTGCAACTTTGGCTCAATATTCCAATATTTAGTGGCTTCGGTCAATTCGGCATCTACATCTTGACCCTTCAAAAACAGCGCCTTGGCGCCCTTTTTGACCCACGGCTCCGCAAAGCCGATCAGTTGATGTAACGGAGCTAGCGCTCGCGCGGTGACGCAATCGATGGGACCCGCGATTCTATCCACAGTATCCCCGATATCAGCCAGATGCACCGTCCCGGGAGACGCCGTCACGCGAATCGCCTCACGCAGGAATGCGGCCTTCTTGGCTACTCGCTCAACCAGATGGACCCGTGCGCCGGGCGTTTCGGTCAAGACACAGGCGAGCACGACACCGGGAAAGCCGCCACCGCTGCCGAGATCGACCCAGGACTTTGTCGTCGGCGCGAGGCTCAGGAGCTGCAACGAATCGGAGACGTGACGGGTCCAGAGATTCGGCAGCGTGGAGGGCGCGACGAGATTGGTCTTGGCCTGCCATTCCAGGAGGAGGGCGATATAGCGATCGAGCCGCGCCTCTGTTTCACGTGAAACAGGCGTCAGCGCGAGCGCCGCCGCCTTGTCCTTGGCGGAGACGCTGAGTTCGGCGGATTGCGGAGCTGGAGCCATTCTGGGGGCAGAGCCGTGCTGTCTGACGATGGGAAGTCGATCGTAGCTGAGTCTGGCAGGCTATGGCGTCGCCGATCGCTTCCGTCTCACAAAAGATAGGCGCTCAGCCCGCCCGTTTCACGTGAAACGTCAGGCAGTCGCCTTGACCGACTTCCTTCGCGCCTCACGCCGAAGATAGGCGGCCAGAATGCCCAGCGCTGCCGGCGTCATGCCATCGATCCGGCCCGCCTGCCCGACCGTCCGCGGCTGCGCCTTCTGCAACTTGGCGCGCGCTTCGTTGGAGAGACCAGGCACGTCGGTGTAGTCGACATCGGTCAGGACCAGACCCTCGTCGCGCCGGAAGGCATCAACGTCGGCGGTCTGGCGCTTCAGATAGACATCGTACTTGGCATCGATCTCGAGATGCACGGCGATTGCCGGGTCAATGGCCGACAGCTCCGGCCAGATTGCCTGGACTGCAGGCCACTCGATCTCCGGATAGGCCAGCAGCTCGAAGGCGGATCGGCGATGACCGTCGCGATTGAGCGCGAGCCCATGCTTGGCGGCCTCATTCGGCGTGATTGCGAGCGACTTCGCGAGCGCTTGGCTGCCTCCAGCGCCGCCATCTTGGTGCGGTGACGCTCCGCGCGCGCTGTTCCGACGCATCCGAGCGCGATGCCCTTGTCGGTCAGCCGCTGGTCGGCGTTGTCGGCCCGCAGCGTCAGCCGGTATTCGGCCCGGGAAGTGAACATGCGATAGGGTTCGGTGATTCCGCGGGTCACGAGGTCGTCGATCATCACCCCGAGGTAGCCGTCAGCGCGGTCGAACACGATCGGGTCCACACCACTGGCAGCCAAAGCGGCATTGAGCCCGGCGACAACGCCCTGCCCCGCCGCCTCTTCATAGCCTGTGGTGCCATTGATCTGACCGGCCAGGAAAAGCCCGGGCAGACGCTTGGTCTCCAGGGTCGGAGCGAGCTCCCGCGGATCGACATGGTCGTATTCGATCGCATAGCCCGGGCGGACCATCTTCACGCGCTCCAGGCCAGGGATGCTGGCGAGGATCGCGAGCTGGACCTCCTCAGGCAACGAGGTCGAGATGCCGTTCGGATAGACCGTGGTGTCGTCGAGCCCTTCCGGCTCCAGGAAGATCTGGTGGCCGTCGCGATCACCAAAGCGGACGATCTTGTCCTCGATCGAGGGGCAATATCGCGGTCCGGAGCTCTTGATCTGGCCGGAATACATCGGCGAACGATGCACATTGGCCCGGATCACCTCATGGGTCGCCGGCGTGGTCCGGGTGATGCCGCATTGGATCTGTGCGGCCGTGATCCGGTCCGTCATGACCGAAAACGGCTCCGGCGGATCGTCTCCGGGCTGCATCTCGACCGCGGACCAGTCGATCGTGGTGCCATCGAGACGCGGCGGCGTCCCGGTCTTGAGCCGGCCGAGCACAAAACCCGCCCGCTCGAACGACGCGGACAAGCCCATCGCCGGCGCCTCACCGACCCGGCCCGCCGGCCAGTTCCTCTCTCCGAGATGGATCAGACCGCGCAGGAAGGTGCCAGTCGTGATGACAACCGCACCCGCTGAAAGCTCTCGACCATCGCCCAGGCGAATGCCGGTGACGCGGCCGTCGACGACGATCAGGTCGTCCGCCTCGCCATCGATGACGCTGAGATTTGCGGTCTCGGTGATCGCCGCCTGCATCGCCGCGGCATAGAGCTTGCGGTCGGCCTGAGCCCGCGGACCGCGGACCGCCGGACCCTTCCGGCGGTTGAGCATGCGGAACTGGATGCCGCCGGCATCGGCGACCCGGCCCATCAGACCATCGAGAGCGTCAACTTCGCGAACCAGATGACCCTTGCCGAGCCCGCCGATTGCGGGATTGCAGGACATCGCTCCGATGGTCGCGAAACGATGGGTCACCAGGGCTGTCCTGGCGCCCAGACGCGCAGACGCGCTCGCGGCCTCGCAGCCGGCATGGCCGCCGCCGATGACGATGACGTCGAAAGAGTCTGCCCTGAAAGTCATGGCGGGACTTCTATCGTGGAGTAGTGAAAGCCGGAAGAACGAAGTTGGGATCGCCGGTCTGAGACCGAGATATGGATGACTTCGGCCTTCGCCTAGGCTTAGGCGGACAAGGTCCTGGATCGCAATGATGAGACGAAGGCGTTTCACGTGAAACACGTCGGCCGCGCCGCGACAATTGTTTCACGTGAAACGGAACGGCCGCCCTTAACCTGATCGAAACCATGTTTCACGTGAAACAGCCGGCTACTTGCTACTTCCCGACACAGAATTCGCGGAAAATGACGTCGAGGATGTCCTCGACATCCACCCGACCAAGCAGACGACCCAGCGAAGTGGCAGCTCTGCGAAGTTCCTCCGCCGCGAGCTCCTCGCCCTGCTCGACTACGTCGATGCTGCGCTGGAGAGATCCGACGGTCTCCTCGAGCAGCCCACGCTGCCGGGTCCGGCTGATCAAACCGCCTTCGCTGGTCGCAAAATAGTCATGAGCGAAGCCGACCAATGCGGCGATGAGTTCAGAGAGGCCGTCGCCGCGAGCGGCCGAGATCCGGAATTCAGGATGACGACCTCCCTCGCCTGGCGGCGTCCTGACGAGATCGATCTTGTTTCGCACCAGCCAGGTCGGCGTCGGGCCGCCATGGCCTGCCTTCGCATCGCCGTTATCGGCCAGCCAAAGCACGAGATCGGCTTCCGCGGCGCGGGCGCGGGCGCGGCGAACACCCTCTTGCTCCACCGGGTCGCTGGTCTCGCGGATCCCGGCGGTGTCGATGACCGTGACGGGATAGCCGTCGAGATCGAGCTGGACCTCGATCACGTCACGGGTCGTGCCGGCATGCGGCGAGACGATCGCAACCTCGCGCTTCGCAAGCTGATTGATCAGGGTCGATTTGCCGACATTCGGCGGACCCGCGATCGCGACCACCAGGCCGTCGCGCAGCCGTTCGCTATGCCCCTGCCCCGCTAGCACTTGCTTGATTTCGTCATGCAGCGCCCGGATCCGTTCCAGCGCCGGCGCGATCAGCTCCGCCGGCACATCGCCCTCATCGGAGAAATCGATGCCCGCCTCGATCAGCGCCGACGCCGCGATGATCCGCTCGCGCCAGTCACGCGCCCGATCGCCGAGCAATCCCTTCAGCTGACGCAGCGCCTGGCGCCGCTGGCGATCGGTATCGGCGTGGATCAGATCGTCGAGGCCCTCGGCCTCGGTCAGGTCGAGCTTGCCGTTCTCGAATGCCCGTCGCGTGAACTCGCCGGGCTCGGCCGGCCGCACATTCTCGAACTTGACGATGGCATCGAACATCGCCGACAGCACCGCACGTCCGCCATGGACATGAAATTCGGCGACGTCCTCGCCGGTCGCGCTCGCCGGGCCCGGAAACCACAGCACCACCGCATCATCGATTGGTTGACGGTTCGAATCCTGGAGCAGCGCCCGGGTCGCCATCCGCGGAGCCGGCGTCTTGCCTGTCAGGCCCGCAATGACCGACTCGGCCATTGGGCCAGACAGCCTGACAATGGCGATCGCGCTCGGTGGTCGGCCCGAGGACAATGCGAAGATGGTCTGGTCGCGCGGATGCATCACCTATTTCTTCCCAAGCAAAATCGGCAAAGGCAATGCCGCTTCCATCTCGCATGCAACATTGCGGAATGCTGCATCGCAACATACTTGAATTTAGTTGCGGCAGCCGTGCCGCAATTTTGCTGCGGTTTCGTCAGCCTGCGGCGCAAGTCTAAGGCACAAATATAAATTATATCAGTCGGTTAAATGAATATTCGGCGCAATGGCGGAGGCCCGATCCATGCTGCACTTTGCTGCAGCAAATCGGCACCGTGAAAAAAGGCGCCCCGTTTGTGCGGAGCGCCCTATCCTTTTCGGCCTCATTATTTCTCTTCGGCCTCAGGTGTTCATGGAATCGAAGAATTCCGAGTTGCTCTTCGTGTTCCGGAGCTTGTCGAGCAGGAAGTCGATCGCGTCCATGGTGCCCATCGGATTGAGGATGCGGCGCAGGACGTACATCTTCTTGAGCACCTGCGGATCGGTGATGAGCTCCTCCTTGCGGGTGCCGGAGCGGGCAATGTCGATCGCCGGGAAGGTCCGCTTGTCCGAGACCTTGCGGTCGAGGATCAGTTCGGAGTTACCGGTGCCCTTGAACTCTTCGAAAATGACTTCGTCCATGCGGCTGCCGGTATCGACCAGCGCGGTCGCGATGATGGTCAGCGAACCGCCCTCCTCGATGTTACGCGCGGCGCCGAAGAAGCGCTTCGGACGCTGCAACGCATTGGCGTCGACACCGCCGGTCAGCACCTTGCCGGATGACGGCACGACGGTGTTGTAGGCGCGGCCGAGGCGGGTGATCGAATCGAGCAGGATCACGACATCGCGGCCGTGCTCGACAAGGCGCTTGGCCTTCTCGATCACCATCTCGGCGACCTGGACGTGACGTACCGCGGGTTCGTCGAAGGTCGACGACACCACCTCGCCCTTCACTGAACGCTGCATGTCCGTGACTTCTTCCGGCCGTTCATCGATCAGAAGCACGATCAGATAGCAGTCGGGATGATTGGCGGTGATGGAGTGCGCGATGTTCTGCATCAGCACCGTCTTGCCGGTGCGCGGCGGCGCCACGATCAGCGCGCGCTGGCCCTTGCCGATCGGCGCGACGATATCGATCACGCGGGCAGAAAGGTCCTTTTTAGTGGAATCCTCAAGCTCCATGCGGAAACGCTGATTGGGAAACAGCGGCGTAAGGTTGTCGAAATTGACCTTGTGCTTGGCCTTCTCGGGATCTTCGAAATTGAGCGTATTGACCTTCAGCAGCGCGAAATAGCGTTCGCCTTCCTTCGGGCTGCGGATGTGCCCTTCGATCGTGTCGCCGGTGCGCAGGCCGAAGCGGCGGATTTGCGAGGGCGAGACGTAGATGTCGTCGGGACCAGGCAGGTAGTTCGCGTCGGGTGAACGAAGGAAGCCGAATCCGTCGGACAGCACCTCCACGACGCCCTCGCCGACAATGTCGGTCTCGGCGGCGGCGAGGTTTTTGAGAATTGCGAACATCAGCTCCTGCTTGCGCATGGTGCTGGCATTCTCGACCCCATTCTCTTCCGCGAACGAGACGAGCTCGGCCGGCGTTTTCGATTTGAGGTCCTGGAGTTTGATTTCCCGCATCGGGGTCGTCCTGTGAGGAAGTAAGTAGGGAAGGGGTGCGAGGTGGCTTGGAAAAAGCGGACGCCGAAGGAAGGTCCGCAGGTCTCAGCCAGGAAAGTGCCGTTTGGGCTTTCAAACCTGATGCGGCGCCGGCCCGAAAAGAACCGAAACGCGACCACATCCGCCTGCGTGGGGTGGGATAAAACCTATATAGAAAATCGATCCGTCCTTCGCAAGAAGGACTGAAGCATGCTTCCTGGGCATCGCGATGTCTAGAACGGCTTCACGACCACCATGATCACGATCAGGATCATCAGAAGCGTCGGCACCTCGTTGATAATGCGGTAGAATCTTTGGGTTCTCTGATTCCGGTCCGCGGCGAAATCCTTCACGCAGCGAGACAAAAATCCGTGGATACCCGACATGATGAGCACCAACGTAAATTTGACGTGAAACCAGCCGGAAAGGTACCAGTGTCCGGCCCAGGCCAAATAAAGTCCGGCGAGCCAGGTCACGATCATCGCGGGGTTGATGATCGCCTTCAAAAGCCGCCGTTCCATGACCTTGAAGGTCTCGGACTGCTTCGAGCCGGCCTCCGCCTCGCAGTGATAGACGAACAATCGCGGCAGGTAGAGCATGCCCGCCATCCAGGAGATGACGGCAACGACGTGCAGCGCCTTGATCCAGTCATACAACATCGCAGCGATGCCTTTCAGGGAATAGCTCGGCAGGGAACAGCTCGGACGGCCTCAGCGTTGCGAGCGAAAGCTTCGCAAGCGAGGGACCGATACATATCCGCACACACGGCTCTCCTAAACCTAATTAATTTTAGAATCTAAGGTTTGAGTCTTAGTGGCGGTGAATTTGACTCATGCAATGCGATCCAGCGGTTCGCATGGTCTTGTTCACATCCCTCAACATTCCGGCGGGCGAGGGTGGTGATCCGGAATCTGCCGCTCGGCTCAATTGGTTGCACGGCTCTGTGGCCAGCTTATGAAGAGACAAATCCACACCGCTTCACTATCATCCTGCCTATGACGTCGACTTATCCTTTCTCGGGGTGCTGTGAAGAAAGGGATGGGTTATTCACGGGCCGGGCGGCGGACCCGGATTCTCCTCCCCGACCTCCACAGGGATTCACAGAATAGACAGGGGTTCTGGTGCCGACGACTTCCAATTATTTCCACCTGCATCTGGTGTCGGACTCGACCGGCGAGACGCTGATCACCGTGGCGCGCGCGGTCGCCGCGCAATACGCCAACGTGACCGCGGTCGAGCATGTCTATCCCCTGGTGCGCAGCCAGAAGCAGCTCGACCGCGTACTTGATGAGATCGAGGAATCGCCCGGCATCGTGCTGTTCACGCTGCTGGAGAAGGATCTGGTCGGCCGGCTCGAAGGCAAGTGCAAGGAAATCAACGTTCCGAGCCTGTCCATCATCGGGCCGGTCATGCAATTGTTCGAGGCGTATCTGGGTGCCGCGACCACCGGCCGCGTCGGCGCGCAGCACGTGCTGAACGCAGAATATTTCAGCCGGATCGACGCGCTCAATTACACGATGATCCATGACGACGGTCAGCATGTCGAAGGGCTCGAGGAGGCCGATGTCGTCCTGGTCGGCGTGTCGCGCACCTCGAAGACGCCGACCTCGATCTATCTCGCCAACCGCGGCATCCGAACCGCGAACGTACCGCTGGTGCCGGGCATTCCCTTGCCGCACCAGCTCGAGACCCTGAAGAAGCCGCTGGTGGTCAGCCTGCATGCGACGCCGGAACGGTTGATCCAGGTCCGGCAGAATCGCCTGCTCACCATGGGCGACCGCGACAACGACACCTACATCGACAAGCAGGCGGTGGCAGACGAGGTCGCGTTTGCCCGGCGCCTGAGTGCGAAATTCAACTGGGCCTTGCTTGACGTGACGCGGCGCTCGATCGAGGAGACGGCCGCCGCGATCATGAAGCTCTACAATGACCGCCAGCGTGCCCGGCCGTCGGAATGATCGTCTCGTCATGAGCATCTGGCGCGGCCCACAGAAGTTGATCCTCGCGTCGCAAAGCCGCGCGCGAAAGATGCTGCTCGAAAACGCGGGCCTCGATTTCGAGGCGCTGCCGGCCGATATCGACGAACGCGCAGTGCAGAAAAATTCCGGCCTTTCCGCGCCCGGCGAGATCGCCTCGCTGCTGGCGCGCGAAAAGGCGCTGTTCATCTCCAGGCAGAAGCCGGGTCAGTATGTCGTCGGCGCCGATCAAACGCTGGCGCTGGGCCAGCGGATGTTCAGCAAGCCCACCGGCCGTGCGCAGGCTGCCGAGCAGCTCGGCCTGCTCTCCGGGCAGACCCACGCGCTGCATTCCGCCATTTCGGTTGCGTACGACGGAAAGGTGCGGTTCGACGATGTCTGCGTCGCCCGGATGACGATGCGGCAACTCGCCGCCGGCGAGATCGAGGCCTATTTGGATCAGGCCGGAGCGGCGGTGACGACCAGCGTCGGCGCTTACCAGCTCGAGGGCCTCGGCGTGCATCTGTTCGAGCGGATCGAAGGCGACCATTTCACCATCCTCGGCCTGCCGCTATTATCGCTGCTCGCGTTCCTGCGCCGTGAGAAGCTGCTCGCGGTGTAAGATGTTGAGGCGTGGCGACGGAGAGATGCTGAACCGATGTTGATTTTGGGGCTCACCGGCTCGATTGGGATGGGAAAATCCACCACGGCCAAACTCTTCATGGAGGCTGGCGTGCCGGTGTACGACGCCGATGCGGCCGTGCATCAGCTCTACGAAGGCGAAGCGGCACCTGCGATCGAGGCGGCCTTTCCCGGCACCACTGCGAACGGCAAGGTCGACCGCGCAAAACTCTCGGCACGCGTGGTGCACGACCCTGCGGCGATGCGGCAGCTCGAGCAGATCGTGCATCCGATGCTTGGCGCGTCGCGGCAGAAATTCTTTGCCGATGCGGAAGCCGCCCGAGCACCGATCGTCGTCGTCGATGTGCCGCTGCTGTATGAGACCGGCGGCGAGAAGCGCGTCGATGCTGTCGTCGTCGTTACCACCTCGCCGGAACTGCAGCGCGAGCGCGTGCTGGCGCGGGGCACCATGGATGCCGCCAAGCTCGACGCCATCATCGCCAAGCAGATGCCGGACGCCGAGAAGCGCAAACGCGCGGATTTCATCGTGGATACCTCGCACGGACTTGATCCGGTGCGGGCGCGCATCCGCGACATTCTGGCCGAGGTTGTTAAGATGCCGAAGCGGCGCGCCTGATTCGCCGCTTTTCGGATTCCTTCACGTCATGCGCGAAATCGTTCTCGATACCGAAACCACTGGCCTCGATCCGCTGCGCGGTGACCGGCTGGTCGAGATCGGCTGCGTCGAGATCTTCAACCGCATGCCGACCGGGCAGACCTACCACGTCTACATCAATCCTGAACGCGACATGCCGGCAGAAGCGTTCAACGTGCACGGGCTGTCGACCGAGTTCCTGGCCTCCAAGCCACTGTTCGCGGAAGTGGTCGATGAGTTCCTGGCCTTCATCGGCGATACGCCGCTGGTGATCCACAACGCGTCCTTCGACATCAGCTTCATCAACGCCGAGCTCGACCGCACCAAGCGGAAGGCGATCCCGAAGGACCGGCTGGTCGATACGCTGCTGCTCGCGCGGCGCAAGCACCCCGGCGTGTCGAACCGGCTCGACGATCTCTGCTCGCGCTACCAGATCGACAATTCCCGCCGCACCAAGCACGGCGCCTTGCTCGACGCCGAACTGCTGGCCGAGGTCTACATCGATCTGATCGGGGCACGGCAGTCGCAGCTGATTCTGGCATCGGACACGTCGGATGCGCGTGCCGGTGGCCATGGCGATATGCCACGGCGGCAGCGCGAGACCCCGCTGCTGGTACGGGTCACCGACGCGGATCGGGAAGCCCACAGGGCCTTCGTCGCGACGCTCGGCGACAAGCCGCTCTGGAACGATTACTTGCCGCCGCCAGCACCTGCTGAAGCACCGGCGGCTTGATCAAGATAGTACTTATCCCCGTCATCCAGAGGAGCCGCGAAGCGGCGTCTCGAAGGATGAACGGCCCGGCCGGTGGCCCGTCGATCCTTCGAGACGCGCTTCGCGCTCAGGATGACGGGAGTAGGCCTTTGAACGGGATCAGCTCGGCTTGACGCCGGAGGCGGCCTGGGCGGCTGCCTGCCGCTCCATGTTCTGGCGGTAGAGACCGACGAAATCGACGGGGTCGAGCAGCAGCGGCGGGAAGCCGCCGTCGCGGACCGAGGTCGCGACGATCTCACGCGCGAACGGGAACAGCAGCCGCGGACATTCGATCATGACCAGCGGGTGCAGGTTCTCCTTCGGCACATTCACGATCCGGAAGACGCCGGCATAGGCGAGATCGAAGCTGAACATCACCTTGCCCGCCGTCTCGGCCTTGCCCTCTACCGAGAGGACCACCTCGTACTCGTTCTCCGACAGGTTGTTGGCGGAGACATTGATCTGGATGTTGATCGCCGGCTGCTGCTGTTGCTGGCCGAGCGAGGCCGGTGCGTTCGGGTTCTCGAACGACAGGTCCTTGGTGTACTGCGCCAGTACGTTGAGTTGGGGAGCGGCCGGTTCGACGGGCGCGCCGTTGCCATTGGTCATGAAAATGTCTCCTGGAGCGGCGCTCGATGGACAGAATGTCCGACGGTACGCGTTAAGGTGTTGGGAATGCCGATGCCGGGCGAGTGGCTATCATAGGCCCGGCTCGGTCCACAAGGACGACGAGTGGGCGTGTCCCGGCGGGCCTGCGGCCAAATCTCCGGCAACGGGCGCGTGAGCGGAAGTCCGCCCAATCTCTTAACAGCTTCCTAAATTATTGAAGATGCGCGATTTCCGGGCAGGAACGGGTTTCCCCCCGGGGTCAAAACGCGCTACACTTGCCCGTGCCAAAAAGCGCCATTGGCCGGGCATAGTTTCGTGCCTACATGCTGCGGACTCACTCGGTGACGTAATCTCTGCCGTTCCCGACCGGGAACGCTTTGATGCCCGGCCCGTTGCCGGCAGAGACCAGAAAGCGAACTCGACGTGGATATCTACACCATCATCTTCCTGGCGCTGGCCGTGTTTATCTTCCTGCGGTTGCGCAGCGTTCTCGGACAGCGCACGGGAAGCGAGCGGCCGCCGTATGATCGTGCAGCACCCAACGTCCTGCAGCGCAGCCAGGATAACAACGTCGTGCCGATCCCGGGATCGGTGATCGATCAGCCGGCGCCGGCCGCGCCGGCCGAGCCGGTCGAGCCGACGGAACGCTGGAAGGGGATCGCCGAGCCCGGCACGCCGCTGGCACAGGGTCTCGACGCGGTTGTCGCCCAGGATTCCTCGTTCGATCCGCGGCATTTCCTCTCAGGCGCCCGCTCGGCCTATGAAATGATCGTGCTGGCCTTCGCCAATGGCGATCGCCGCGCGCTGCGCGACCTGTTGTCGGCCGAGGTCTACGAAAGCTTCGAGGCCGCGATCAAGGATCGCGAGAGGCACGAGCAGAAGACCGAGACGCGGTTCGTGTCGATCGACAAGGCCGAGATCGTCAGCGCGGAGACGCGCGACCGCTCGACCCAGCTGACCGTCCGCTTCGTGTCGCAGATGATCTCGGTCACGCGCGACAAGGCGGGAACCATCGTCGACGGCAGCCCGGACAAGGTCGCCGACATCACCGACATCTGGACATTCGCCCGCGACTCGACTTCCCGCGATCCGAATTGGAAGCTGGTTGGAACTGGAAGCGCTCACTAAACATCTCAGCTACGGGCGCCTCGCGATCGCGTGCTGTGCGCTCGCGGTTGTGTGCTCCACGGCGGCGATCGCCGCGCGCTACAGGTCGAGCCGGTACGCTCCGCCGCGACACGAGCATACCCACCAGATCCCCTATCCCAATCTGGAACTGCCGCTGCAGGTCAGCGGCAGTCAGTATGAGCCGCTCGCCTGGGCCAATGTGTCCGGCTGGAGCGACGATGACCATCTCGCTGCCTACAAGGCATTTCGCGCCAGCTGCAAGCCGATTGCGGCCCAGCAGGGTGCGCCCGCGGATTCGAAGGCGCTCGGAAGCTCGCTGCGCGATCCCTGCCGCATCGCCAAGGGGCTTGATCTGGGCGATGGAAACAAGGCGAAGGAATTCTTCGAGCAGAATTTTGTGCCGCTGCGCATCTCGCGGCTCGGCGAGAATGCCGGCTTCGTCACCGGTTATTACGAGCCGGTGCTCGAGGGATCGCGGACCCAGACCGACGTCTACAATGTTCCGGTCTATCGCCGTCCGTCCAACCTGTTCGTGCGCGGCAAGACGCAAGCCTCGGTAGGCCTGCCCAACAGCGGTCCGGTGTATCGCAAGATCGGCCGGCGCAAGCTCGTGCCCTATTACGATCGCGGCCAGATCGAGGACGGCGCGATCGCCGGCCGCGGGCTCGAGATCTGCTGGCTGAAGAGCCAGACCGATCTGTTGTTCGCCCAGATCCAGGGCTCGGCGCGGATCAAGCTCGAGGACGGCACCACGCTGCGCATCAATTACGACGCGCATAATGGCTATCCCTATGCGCCGGTCGGACGGGTCCTGATCGACCGCGGCATCATCCCGAAGGATCAGATGTCGATGCAGAAGATCAGGGAGTGGATGGAGCAGAACCCCGACGGCGCCAACGAGGTGCGGCGGCAGAACCGTGCCTACGTGTTCTTCCGCGAGGTCCCGCTGTCCGACAAGGACGAGGCGGTCGGTGCGCAGGGCGTGCCGCTGACGCCGGGCCGGTCGATCGCGGTCGACAAGGCGCTGCATGTCTACGGCACGCCGTTCTTCATTGCCGGCGAGCTGCCGATCGAATCCGAGCAATCCAAGACGCCGTTCCATCGCCTGATGATCGCGCAGGATACTGGCTCTGCGATCGTCGGCCCGGCGCGCGCCGATCTCTATTTCGGCGCCGGCGTGGATGCCGGAAAGGTCTCGGGGCGGTTACGGCACAGTATGCAGTTCGTGATGCTGGTGCCGAAGGGTCTCGACCCGGTCGCGCGCGGCCACAAGTTGCCCATCCCGGATGAGCGACCGTCGGCCAGGATCGCGAAGCTGTTTCCGCAGACCGATCCGCAGAAGGACAAGCCGGAGGCGAAGTCCGCGGATCTGCCGACGGCGACCGTCGCCAAGGCCGGGGCAAAGGCCGGGACAAAAGACGCCGGCAACGGCGCCGCCAAGAGCCCGGCCGTGAGCCCGCCCGCGAAGGATGCTCTGCCGGCTGCGCCTGCTCCAACGACCCCTGTCGCGCAGGCCGCGCCTGTGGCAGAACCGGTGCCGTTGCCGGCAGCCCGGCCCGACATTCCGCAACGTCAGGAGAAGCGTCGCACTCGGCGCTATCGCCATCACCGCGATCAATGAAACGACCCGCGCCGATCCCCGATTTGTCCGCTCCGTCGCGGCGCAAGCGTGCGCTGAGCGAGGAGGAGCGTGTGCTCTGGGAAAGCGTGGCCAAACAGGTCAAGCCGCTGCGCAAGCGGCCCGCCGCCGCGAAAGCCCACGCCGTCTCTTCTGATCCGGCCGCCCATCACGCTTCGGCCAAGCCCATCCCGGTCAAGCCGGTCACGTCCGTCAAGGCCGCGTCGGCACCACGCCCGCAGGCGCCACCGCTGGCACCGATCGGCCGCCGCGAGCGCGCAAAGCTGTCGCGCGGCAGGCAGGAGATCGACGCGCGGCTCGATCTGCATGGCATGACGCAGCTGCGCGCGCATCGCGTGCTGTACGCCTTCCTGCAACGCGCGCACTCTGACGGGCTCACCTTCGTGCTCGTCATCACCGGCAAGGGCAAGGTCGGGGGCCTCGAGTCCGAACGCGGTGTTTTGCGCCGCCAGGTGCCGGAATGGCTCAGCCTGCCGGAATTCCGCTCGCTGGTCGTCGGCTTCGAGGAAGCGCATATCGGCCATGGCGGCGAGGGTGCGCTTTATGTGCGCGTCCGGCGCGCGCGTTGAGCACGATCTGGAAGATCAGAACGGGCGGACGATCCCGACGCGCGGGATCAGCGTGACGATCCAGCCAAGGATCGTCGTCTTGCGCTCGTCCGACGGGATCGGCGGCACATCCTTCGACGCCGGCAGCATCTTCACAGCGTGCAGCATCAGGAACATGCAGACAACCCAGTTCGAGATCCAGCGTGAATAGTCGAACACCGTCACGAACATCACGAGATAGCCGACGCTGATCATGATGAGCGCGGCGAGCACGATCCGCCGATGCAGTTCATTCGCGAGTGCTTCGATCAGTCGTGAGAAATAGCGCCACAGCGGCGCGTGCAGCCAGATCAGCAGCGCGAAGACCGGGACGCCGAGAATGTTCGACGGCATGCGCGCCCAGGTGTCGGCGAACTCCTTCGACAGCGGCTGGTACCAGATATAACCGAACTGGAGCAGATCGGTCCGTGACGGATCGGCCATCCGGCTTTGCAGGTGACGGAGGAATTCGTCGTAGGGCACGTCGACCGTGCCGGCGAACTGCGCGACCAGGAACAGGATGCCGACCGCAATGAACGTCACCAGCCCAATCGCGATGTTTCGCGGCGTCGCGTTTTGCATCAGATAGAAGCGCAGCACCGTGATCGCCGCGATGGTCGGCACATACATCAAGACGAAGATGTGATGGACGAGGATCAGCACGATCGAGAACAGCGCAGCGATCAGCACATACAAAACAGAGCGCGCCGGGATCAGCAGCAGCACGATGGCCAAAGCGCAGCCATAGATGTCGAAATGGCCGAGCGTGTGCATGAAGTTCTTCAGGAAGAACGGCGATCCCGCGATGAAGACGAACAGCGGCCAGTGTGCATCGTCGAAGCCGAATGTGCGATGAAAGAGCTTGACGAACAGGCCGAGTGTCACCAGCCAGATCGTGCCGGCGAGCGTGAACACCAGCCACACCGGCACCTTGTCGGTGAACAGCGAGACGATCGCGCCGATCAGCGCGCGCTTGGTGAAGCCGTAGTGATAGTCGACCAGGAGATGGATGTAGGGGACGAACGGCGGCAGCGCGATCTTGTGCAGGAACACCCCGACCAGCACGGCCGCATTGACGGCCAGCATCAGGCGCCAGGGGTTTTGCCACCATCCCAAATTCAAACTCATCGTCG
>NZ_JACMYO010000079.1 GCF_020889685.1 Bradyrhizobium oropedii | reverse complement strand
TGCTAGAAGCTAGGTCCGAGCCCTACACGATCAAAGATCATCTTACTGATATCATAGGCCTACGTTTGGTTTGCTTATATGAGGACGACATAGAGAAAGTTCGGTCTGTTCTTTCCGAGCAGTTTGAAGTCGTTGATGTGACCGATAAAATCTCTCAAGTAGAAAATACAGAAGGCTCCTTCGGTTATAAGGGACTGCACCTCGATCTCCGTCTAAACTCGGAGCGTCGTATATTGCCGGAATATACACGCTATGCGCCGCTTCGATTCGAACTTCAAATTCGAACAGTAATCCAAGATTCCTGGAGCATTCTGGATCACAAGATAAAGTACAAGAAGTCCATACCCAATCGTCTGAAGCGAAGGATCAACACGCTAGCGGCGCTTTTCGAGCTTGCAGATAGGGAGTTTCGAGAAATTAGAGACTCAACTGTCGCTGAGATAGAAAGGGAGGACATCTCGTACGAAGAGCTTTCGAGAGAAACTGAAGTGAGTGTTCCTTCTCGTGAGGTGGGAACTGCGAACTCCAGATACGCGAGACTGAACGCTTTTAGTTTTCTGAAGATAGCTCGCCATTTTTTCGCAGGTTTTGAATTTGAGGCCTACAAGGTCGATGGGTTCACGGACGAGATCCTAAAGTTGAGCCCAGATATAAGTCGGAGCAAGTTTAACTTTTATATGCGTGAGAACATTGCGACCGTTAAGCGATATCAGGTGGCCTTCGAAAGACAGGGTAGCGATCGGCTCGGTCCATTTACGATCATTCGGCATTGTCTGTATGCGGGAGACAAGGAACTGTTTTCGAGTATCTTGACAAACGCAGCCAAGGAATCGTTCGAGAACTGGCTCAATCGCAATTCGTAGATGGATGGTCACGCTTTCAGCTCGCAATCCGCGCACCTGAGACCAACGTTACCCAATCATTCGAAACCAATCCTTCACCGCCAACCGCAATCGGTCGGACTCATCTTCGGATAGCGGACAGCAGTGTGCTATGACCCAACTCAGATGTTCAATATGCGCGTCTCACCCGACAAGAGGGGCGGATCGCGATCGTCACGAACGCGGGGCGAGATGCGGTGGACGCTGAATGCGCGACTGACGAGTGCGCGTGAGGTGGACGGCGAAGTCGTGTGGTCCTGACGCCCTAGTGGTAGGTGTCTTCTCGCGAAACGCGCAAGCGTTTCTGCGAAAGCGGTGACAAAAAAGCCCAGTCTCGCCGGGGAGAGCACGAAGTAAGCCGCACAACCATCGCGCAGGGAAGGCCGGGTTGTTCCCGGTTACACCTGTGGTCCTACCCCCGTGCTTTCTATTTTTGCACGGGGCCCATGGGTGCGATCGGCACCCGGTCTTCCCTGCGCCCTCTGCCAAGTGAGAGGGCGAAACGACACGCAAGGCTCGGACGTTTCAGTCGCGAGAATGCCGTTGCATGCCATTGCGCTGGTTGAAGCGCGCAGGGTGGATCAGCCGGAGGCGTGATGCACCACATCCGCGGGATTGAGCCATGGAAGACCTACTTCGGCAGAAGACCCGCGGCGCGATAGCTGTCGATCGTCGTGTCGTAGAGCGAAATATCGGAGCGGCTTCTGGCGACGAGCTGCGCGCCGGCGACGGCGGCGAAGATGGCGCGGGCCCGCTGCAGGCTCTTTCTCGAGTTGACCAGGCCCGCGGCTACCAACAGCTTGCTCAGCCACGCCACGTTGACGTCGGCAAAGGTCTGGACCTCCTCCTTCACCGCGTCCGGCAGGTCGTCGACTTCCGCGGACATGAAGCTGCAGAGGCACATGCGATTGTCGTTCTCGAGCGCTTTGCGAAACACCTCGGGATAGCGACGCAGGCAGCGGACCGGATCGGCAGTTTCCGCCAGCATCGCCTCGAGCTGGGCGGCGGTGTCCTCCCAGTAGCGCCGCGCCACGGCAGCGCCGAGTTCGGCTTTACTTGGGAAATGGTGGTAGATGCTGGCGGCCTTGATCCCGACGTCGTCCGCGAGATCGCGGAAATTCAAGCCGCCATAGCCACGCGCCTGCGCGGTCCGCTTTGCTGCCGCCAAGATGGCCTCCCGGGCGCTTGAACTCACTTCGTCGCCTCACTGGTTCGTTATCTACCAAGTGACAGGTAGGGCTTGACCAGCCGGATTGGAAGTCTTCATATCGGACCTACCAAGTGACAGGTAGACAAAATAGGAGTCGTGATGAAGATTTACGATTGGCCGACTGGCCCATATCCGGCCCGCGTTCGCATCGCCCTGGCCGAGAAGAACCTGCGGTCGCACGTGGAGTTCGTATTGGTCGATCTCTACAAGGGTGAGCATAAGAAGCCCGAATTCCTGGCCAAGAACTACTCCGGCACGCTGCCGGTGCTCGAACTCGAAGACGGGACCTTTATTGGCGAGTGCACGGCGATTACCGAGTACCTTGACGCGCTCGATGGCGCGCCGACGCTGACCGGCAGGATGCCGCGGGAAAAGGGCGTGATCCACATGATGAGCAAGCGCGCCGAACTGGAATTGCTCGACGCCATCAGTGTCTATTTCCACCACGCCACGCCGGGTCTTGGGCCGCATGTCGAGATCTATCAGAACCCCGAATGGGGATTCCGTCAGCGCGACAAGGCGCTGAGGGGGATGCACTACTTTGACGGCATCTTGAAACGACAGCCGTTCGTCGCCGGCGACGCGTTCACGATGGCCGATATCACCCTCATCGGCGGCTTGATCTTCGCGGGGCTGGTGAACGTGCCGGCTCCGGTGGAGTGCGAGGCTCTTTCGGCATGGTATGCACGGATGCAGCAGCGTCCGAGCGTCAAGAACCGGATAACGATGTCCGAGCCCATCAACGCATCTTGATTGAGCAAGCGTGGTCGGCAATGAGCGAAGCGATATCCGGGGCGATTCCTGTCCGCGTGTCGCGCGGCGGCCCGCATAACGCTGTGCTCATGCGGGCCGCTCGCTCCCGGGGTCAATCACACGGTCGCAGATCATTGCTCCTTCTTGAACAGATCCTGGAAGATCAGCGGACCCCAGACGCGGCCGCGTGCGTGCACCAGTGCGCCACCCTCGTTGAGCTTTCCGAGCTTCACGGGTGCGAACCCGAGTTGTTTGGCCAGGGCCGCGACAGGCGCGATCGCGTCGTCGTCGTCACCAGACAGGAAGACCACCCGGTGGCCGCCTTCGACGACGGGATCGGCAGCCAATTTGGCCGCAATCAGGTGATTGAAGCCTTTGACATACCTGGCGCCGTTGAACGCCTTCGCGGCGAAGGCGGAGGACGGAAGACCGTCGAGCTCCTCAGGCGGAAGCTGCGCATTCATCGCGTCGATCACCGTCTTGCCTTGCCAGCTCGGCAGCGCCGTCGCAACATTGCGATGCTCCCCGAACGGGACCGCCAGGATGATCGTGTCGGCCTCGAGTGCATCCCGCAGCGGCCTGGCGACGACCGTGGGTCCAATCGCCTGAGCTTGCGGCGCCAACGCCGCGGGAGGGCGGCGGCTCGCGACAGCCACCTCGATGTTCTTGCGGGCGAAGGCCCGGGCGAGGGCCTGGCCTATCGCGCCGAAGCCGATAATTGCATGGCTCATGATACGTTCTCCGATCAGGTGCGATGTCAGATGGCCGAGAAGCCGCCGTCGACGGACAGGTCCACCCCATTCACGAAGCTGGAATCGTCGGAAGCAAGGAACACGGCGGCCGCCGCAATTTCCTCAGGACGGCCCATCTTTCCCCGCGGGATCAGGGATTCGAACATCCGCTTCGCCTCCTCGGTGAGGACCTGGTCCTGCATCGGTGTGGCGATCGGCCCCGGGCTCAGCACGTTCACCCGGATATTCCTGCCCTTCAGTTCGTTGAGCCAGGTGCGCGCGAATGAGCGCAACGCCGCCTTGCTCGCCGCATACACGCCGTAACCAGGAAAACCTTTCACCGAAGCAACCGACCCGGTCATGAAGATCGATCCGCCGTCGTTGAACAGCGGCAACGCCTTCTGAACCGCAAACAGCGTGCCGCGCGTATTCAGGCCGAAGGCAGCATCGAAATGCTGCTCGGTAATCTCGCCCAGCGGGACGGCCTCGCCGATGCCGGCGCTCGCGTACAGCACGTCGATCTTGCCCTTCTCCCGCTTGACCGTATCGAACAGGCGGTCGAGGTCGTCGAGATTGGCCGCGTCGCCGCGCACGCCGGTGACGTTCCGGCCAATCAGCTTGACGGCGTCGTCGAGCGCTTGCTGCCTCCGGCCCGTGATGAAAACATAAGCGCCTTCTTCGACGAACCGCTTGGCGCTGGCCAGCGCCATGCCGCTCGATCCACCCGTGACGACTGCAACCTTACCTTCGAGCTTTCCCATGACGTCTCCTTCAAGCCTCATCTTTGACTGGTCCGGGGAGGTCCCCGAGAGCCTCGACATAGGTCCGCCGGCCTCACGCGTTGAGTGCGGAAGCGCGCACATCGGTGGTGCGGAATCGATCCGGCTGGACGACGGACGCCGGCGGCGACGATCGGTGTCCGCCGTTCGGAATCGGGCCGCGCGCTTGCCGGCAAAGGCTGTAATGATCGCTCGTATTACCCACATACGAGATGCTGATGTGTTGGATACGAGCATTGGAAGGGGCACCGCAGCGGTGCCGGATTGCACCATGATCGACTGGGATGACGTTCGCTACTTTCTTGCCGTCGCGCGCGGAGGCTCGGTGCGGGCTGCCGCCGAGCGCCTCGGGGTCAATCACTCAACTGTGCTCCGACGCATCGCCCAGCTCGAGGAACGCCTCGGTGCGCACATGTTCGAAAAGCTGCCTTCGGGCTACCGCCTGACGGCTGCAGGGGAGGAGGTCCTTGAGTTCGCGGACCAGATGGAAGCGTCGTCTCACCAGCTGGAGACGCGCGTCTTCGGGCGCGACCAGAGCGTGCGCGGGCGACTGCGGGTGACGCTGGCACCGCCCCTCGTGACACACCTGCTCATGCCGGACTTCGCCGACTTCGCGCGTCTGCATCCGGACATCGAGATGGACATCCTGTCGTCCGGCGAGCTGGCAAATCTGACCAACCGGGAGGCCGACGTCGCGATCCGTGTCGTCTACGACCGCAAAACCCTGCCGCTCAATCTTCACGGCCAGAAGGGACCGGAGCTGTTCGGCGGCATCTACATGTCCCGCGATCGACTGGCCGCGTGGCGTGCGGGCGCGCCTGATCCCATCAGGTGGATCGTCATCAGCATTCACGGAATCCCGGACTGGGCCCACGAGGGCGAGGTTCGCGCCACGGGGGTTCCGTTCAGGATCACGGATGCCGAGGCGCAGATCGTTGCAGTTCGGCAAGGGCTCGGGATGACGACCCTGCCGTGCTTCATTGGAGATGCCGACCCCCTTCTGGTCAGGGTGCCAGGCACCGACCTGCACATGTACGGAACGCTCTGGCTTCTCACCCAGGGGGAGACACGCAAGACGAAGCGCGTGCGGTTCTTCACGGAGTTCGTATCCCGCAGGCTCGCCGCTTACGCTCCGCTTCTCGCGGGGCTGTCCATATCGCCCGACTGACGCGCGGCGAGTCGATGGCGGCGCGTCACCGGTTAGCGCGTGTTGACCGCTCGCTGCGCCTCAAACGCCCGCCGGTAAGCCGGCCGCGCTTCGCCACGGGCGACGTAGGCTGCAAGGTTCGGATATTCGTCGAGAATGCCCGATGTCCTCAGCCTGAACAGCACCGACGCCATCATCAGGTCGCCTGCGCTGAACGCGCCGTCGAGCCAGTCGGCATCGCCGAGGCGGGCGGCGAGTTGCTTCAGCCGGTCGCGGACGCGATCCATGACCAGGGGCAGGCGTTCCTTGCTCCATGGCTTGTCGCTCTCCAGAATCCTGGCGGTCACGAGTTCGAGGATCGGCGGTTCGACCGTGTTGACCGCGGCAAACATCCAGCTGATGGCGCGGGCGCGGGCATTGGCATCGTCAGGCAGCAGGCCCGCATGACGTTCGGCGATATGGAGCACGATCGATCCGGTCTCGAACAGCGCGAGATCGCCTTCCTCATAGGTCGGGATCTGGCCGAACGGATGCAGCGCCAGATGCGCCGGCTCTTTCATCGCCTGGAACGAAACGAGGCGAACCTCGTAGGGCTGGCCCACTTCCTCCAGCGCCCAGCGGACGCGTGTATCGCGCGCCCGCCCCTTGCCGCCGTCGGGTGAGCGATCGAAGGCAGTGATGGTGGGGGGCATCGTTTCTCTCCGTGTGCTTGCGTCCCGAGGACGAACGAGCGGCGCGCGTCCCGACAGTCGATGTTGGATTATTTGGGCCGCAAGCGTCTCCACGCCCTTTGCAGGGCGGAACGAAGTACAAAGCTTGGCAACTCGTGTCGCGAGAATGCGAACGTATAACCCGTGATGGTGCAACATATTCAGTGTCGTCCCGGCGGAGGCCGGGCCTTCGCCGGGACGACGGTGGGGTGTGTGGAGGCGGTGTTGTCACAAACGGGGTTCTGAAAATAATTTTCATCAGTCTGTTGCCGCGGTGTCGGCTGGCGTGTTCGTCAACCGTCCTTTGCGTATAAACCAGGAGACTGCAAATGACCGATCTCGTCACATGCCTTTGGTTCGATCAGGGCCAGGCGCGCGCAGCGGCGGAGTTCTACGCTGCGACGTTTCCCGACAGCCATGTCGGCGCAGGCCATCAATCGCCAATACCGGGCATCGGGCAGGGCGAGGAGCTGACGGTCGAGTTCACTGTGCTCGGCCGCCGCTTCGTCGGGCTGAACGGCGGCTCCAACTTCACGCCGAACGAGGCGGTGAGTTTCATGGTGCTCACCGATAGCCAGGAGGAGACTGATCGCTACTGGAATGCCGTTCTCGGCAATGGCGGCAAGGAACTGCCGTGCGGCTGGTGCCGGGATCGCTGGGGCTTCATCTGGCAGATCACGCCGCGACGGTTGCTGGAGCTCGTCAACGGCGCCGATCGCGCCGCCGGACGGCGCGCGATGGAGGCGATGATGACGATGAAGAAGATCGACATCGCCACGATCGAGCGGGCCGCTGCCGCGTAATCCGCACGCCGGAATGATTTGGCCCGGACGCGACAGTCAGGTGTCAGATCGAACTGGTATGTGCGGCGCATGGCAATTCGCGCGGCGGCATGCGCCTGCGGCGAAGGTCACCCCGGCGCTAACGCGGGATGTGCCCCTTGCCGTCGCATGATACCAAATTCGCTCCGCAGCTCTGGAGCCAGAATTGATGTCCGTCGCAGCCGCCGCCAATCAGCAACAAAATCCCACCGCCGCCGAGAGCGATCCGAAAGAGCTCGGCTGGATGCAGGGCTTTCCGCCGCCGCAGGACAAGAGGATCACGTTCCACGACGGCTCGTTCCGCAGCTTTCCCGAGCTGCGCTGGGCCTGGAGCAACATCCGCCAGCTGGTGCCGACGGTGAATGTCTGGCGCGGGGCAGGGCCGGCGTCGGTGCTGCCGCGGGAGGATCACGACATCGGTGCCTCCGCGTCGGTGACGATGGACGGCCGCCCGCAGACCTTCGCGCGGATGCTCGAGGACAGCTATGCCGATGGCATCGCGGTGCTGCACCGGGGCAAACTGATCTACGAGCGCTATTTCGGGGGGCTGAAGCCGCACAAGCCGCATATCGCGATGTCGGTGACGAAGTCGTTCACCGGCACGCTCGCCGGCATGCTGGTCGTCGAAGGCAAGATCGATCCGCAAGCGCCGGTCACCAACTACGTGCCGGAGCTGAAGGAAAGTGCATTCGGCGACGCGCGCGTGCACGAGGTCATGGATATGACCACGGGGCTGAAATACACCGAGGTCTATACCGACAAGAATTCCGACGTGTGGGGGCTGCGGCGCGCCAACGGCATGGCGCCGATCCCCGCGGGTTATGAAGGCGCGACCAACATCTTCGATTTCCTCTGCGCGCAGCAGAAGCAGGGCGAGCACGGCAAGGCCTTCGCCTACAAGACCGTCAACACTGACGTGCTGGCCTTCATCGTCAGGCGCGCCAGCGGGATGACGTTGTCCGATTTGCTGTCCGAGCGGATCTGGGCGCCGATGGGCGCGGAGGAGGATGCGCATTATCACGTCGATCGCATCGGCACCGAAAGCGGTGGCGGCGGATTGTCGACCACGCTGCGCGATCTCGCGCGCTTCGGCGAGACCATCCGCAATCACGGCCGCTTCAACGGGCGGCAGATCGTGCCGTCGTCGGTTGTCGAGGACGTCGCGCGCGGCGGCGATCCCGAGAAGTTCAAGCCGGCCGGCTACACCACCTTGCCCGGTGCGTCGTACCGCAATCAGTGGTGGGTGACGCACAACGAGCACGGCGCCTACATGGCGCGCGGCGTGCACGGCCAGGGCATCTACATCGATCCGAAGGCCGAGATGGTGATCGCGCGCTACGCCTCGCACCACGCCGCCGGCAATGCTGCGAACGACCCCGTGACGCTGCCGGCCTATATGGCGCTGGCCAAGGATTTGATGGCGGGAGGGTGAAGTCGAGCTCTATCCCTGCGATAGCTGCGTAGGGT
Source organism: Bradyrhizobium oropedii (assembly GCF_020889685.1). Taxonomy (GTDB): domain Bacteria; phylum Pseudomonadota; class Alphaproteobacteria; order Rhizobiales; family Xanthobacteraceae; genus Bradyrhizobium; species Bradyrhizobium oropedii. The sequence continues at coordinate 26,149 of NZ_JACMYO010000079.1, read as the reverse complement.
GGATTAGCCGTTGGCGTAATCCACTGACCGCTCTTTCCGTGGTGACCGGTGCGGCGGGTTACGCTTTGCTAACCCGCCCTACGGTCCTGCGTCAGCCGCGCGAGATCTTCTCGAACCGCTTGATCAACCGCTCGCGCTTCAGGCGCGACAAGCGCCGGATCCAGAACACGCCGTCGAGCTGGTCGATCTCGTGCTGATGGCACACCGCGCGCAGGCCGTCGGATTCCTCGGTCTGCATGTTGCCGTCGAGATCCCAATAGCGGATGCGGACCCGCGCGTGACGCTCGACCTCGTCGTTGACGCCGGGCATCGAGACGCTGCCTTCCTTGTGCAGGATCATCTCGGGCGAGGTCCGGATGATCTCCGGATTGACATAGGTCTGCGCACCTTCGCTGGCGTCGAGCTCCAGCACCACGACCCGCAGCGGCACGCCGATATGCGGCGCAGTGATGCCGATGCCCGGCGCCGCGTGCATGGTCTCGAGCAGGTCCTGCGCCAGCGCGCGCAGCGCGTCGTCGAACACGGCGACAGGCTCGGCCGGCAGCGCAAGGCGCGGATCGGGATAGCGGACGATGGGGCGGATGGTCATGCTGGTGTCTTAGGCCAGCGGATCGCGCCGGACAACACGCCGAAGCAGGCGCCACGCGCGGCGCACTGCTCAGAGACGCTTTTCGAAGAACAAATCAGGGTAGGGGTCGTCGTTGAAGCGCGGGATCTCGGTCCAGCCGCTCCGGCGGTAGAGCTGACCGGCTTCCGCCAATGCGCTGTTGGTGTCGAGCCGCAGCACCGCGATACCGAGCTCGCGCGCGGCCTTCTCAGCCGCGTCCATCAGCCGGCGGCCGAGGCCGAGGCCACGCGCGGCTGGTGCGACCCACAGCCGCTTGATCTCCGCGAACTCGCCGCTCGCGCCTTTCAGCCCGACGCAGCCGAGCGGCAGGCCGTCGGACATCGCCACGATGAAACTGCCGCGCGGCCGCACCATGTCCTTTGCATCGGGATCGCGCGACAGCTTGACGTCAAAGCCCTGTTTGAAGCGTCGCGCCAACTCGGCGTAATATTCGCCGAGGCAGTAGCGCGCTTCGTCGCTGCGCGGGTCGATCTCATCCAGGACGGCGCCGTCGCGGCCGAGCGCCGAGGCGATCAGGTCCATCGCCGCCAGCAACGCCTCGCGTTGCGTGTGATGGCTGAGGAAGTCCTTGGCCTGCCGATTGGAGATCGCCTCATAGGCGTTGAACTCGCGCCTGCCCGCCGGCGTCAGCCTGGCGATGCGGCGGCGCGCATCGTCGCCATGCGCCGTGGTCTCGATCAACCCTTCGTCCTCGAGGCTGCGCAGCAGCCGGCTCATCAGGCCGGAATCGAGGGCAAGATAATCCCTGATGTCGCCCACGTCGGTGCGGCCGTGCCCGATCGCGTTCAGCACGCGGGCGGCGCCGAGCGGCCGGCCGCGCCCGAGGAACGAGGTGTCGAGCGCGCCGACGGCGGAGGTCACGGCACGGTTGAAACGACGGATGCGGGAGACAGGGTCGAGCATATGTCTGACTTTAGTCAGATATCATTCCCGCGTCAATCGGTGGTGCGATCGCGTTCATGGCTTGCCGATCGGCTCGAACAGCGTGTCGGGCAATTGCTGCCTGATGAAGTCGACGAAGGCGCGCTGCGCCAGCGACCGGTAGCGGTTGCTCGGCCAGGCGATCCACACGCTACCGCGCGGCACCATGTAATCGGTCAGCACGGCAACCAGATCGCCGCGCGCGATGCAGGAACGCGCAAGGATCACCGGCAGCTGGCCGATCCCGACGCCCGAACGGATCGCTGCGAGCACGCCGTCGGAGTTGTTGAAGGTCACGGAGTCCGTCGCCATCGCGCCGGCGAACTCGCCGCAGAAACTCCACGGGTAAATCTGGCCCGTCGTCGGCACGCGGAAGCTGACGCCGCGATGGACCGCGAGATCGTTCGGCGTCTCGGGCTGCGGCATCCGCCGGAAATAATCCGGCGTGCCGCAGATCACAAAATGCTGCGGCCCAATCCGGGTCGCAATCAGCGAAGAATCAGTGAGCTCGCCGGTTCGCAAGGCGACATCGATGGCTTCGCCGACCATGTCGACGAGGCGGTCCTCGAGTTGAACATCGAGCGCGACGTCGGGAAACAGCCGCGCGAACTCCGCGAACTTCGGGACCAGCAGCTGGCCGATGTTGTGCGGCAGCGAGACCTTGAGCCGTCCGCGCGGCGCGCCTTGTTGCTCGGCGAGGACCTGCTCCGCCTCGTCGAGCTCCGCCAGGATGTTGCCGGCGCGCCGGAAGAATTCGGCGCCGGGGCCGGTCAGCGTCACCTTGCGGGTGGTGCGGTTGAGCAGGCGCACGCCAAGGCGGGCTTCAAGGCGCCCGACGGCCTTGCCGACCGCGGAGCCGGACAGTCCGAGAATTCGGCCCGCGGCGGCGAATCCGCCTTGCTCGGCGGCGTGAACGAACGCCGCGACGCCGGCCAGGGTCTCGTAATTGCGGAAATTTTGTCCGTTCTGAAGTGCCATCGTGGCGCATTCTAATGCTGGAAGCCTCAATGTCTATTCCGCGGCTCCTTGTTCAAGTCGAGCCGAGCCATGCAGCAATACCTCCATCAGCCGTCCGTCGACCGCACTCCACCGACCAGCCTCAGGCGCGCCGTGCTCCTGCCGGGACTGGTCGCGATGTTCGGGCTGGCCAGCTTGGTGCGCCGCTCGCGGTGTTGCCGGTGCGCGTCGATGCCGATCTCGGCTTCGGTCCGCTCGTTGCCGGCGCCGTGCTGGCCGCCGAAGGCCTTGCGACCCTGTTGACGCGTCCGCTGGTTGGCCGCTTCGCCGACCGAAGGGGCGCACGCGACGCGACGATGCTCGGGCTCTTCGGAGCGGCGATCTCCGGCGCGTTCTACGTTCTCGCCGGGCTGTTGCCGGTGTCGCCGATCACGGCGCTTGGGCTGATGGTGATCGGCCGCGTCGCGATGGGCATCGGCCAGGGCTTCCTGTTTTCCGGCGGCACCGCCTGGGCAGTGATGCTCGCTGGACCGGCACAACAGGGCAGGGCGATGTCTTGGGTCGGGCTGTTGTTCTTCGCTGGCATTTCGGCCGGTGCGCTGCTCGGAGGCCTTGCCGGAGACATCGCGCATCTCTTCACCACGCTGTTGCCGCCGCAGCTTGCGCCGGACGGCTTCTTGGTCGCGGCCGTCATCACGATGCTCGTGCCGCTCGGCGGTCTTCCGCTGGTGTTGATGGCGCAACGGAGCGCGCCGGCGCCGCACGGCGCGGCGGTCCTGCCGCTGACGGCGATCTTGAGGGCGATCTGGCGACCGACGCTGGGCTTCGGCCTCGCCGTGATGAGCTACATCGGCACGACCAGTTTTGTCGTGCTCGCGTTCCTGCATCGCGGCTGGCACAACGGCTCGATCGCGCTGTTCGTTTTCCTGGCGGCGTTTGCGCTTGCCCGACCGGTGTTCAGCGGTGTGTGCGATCGCGCCGCCGGGCCGCGTCCGGTGCTGCTTGCGCTTGCGGCGCTGGCGGGCGGCATGCTGATCCTCGGGCTCGCGTCCGACGAACACACCGCCATTGCCGGTGCGATCCTCGCGGGCTGCGGCATGTCGATGACGTATCCGCTGCTGGCGCTGCCGGTGGTGCGTGCCGTTCCCGCCACGCAGATCGCATCCGGCATCGGACTGTTCGACGCCGCCTACGATGTCGCAACCCTGATCACGCCGCCGCTGGCCGGCTTGATCGCTGCGACCGTCGGCTACTCGGCGGTCTTCCTGGTCCTGGCGGGCATCAGTCTTCTCGCCATGATCCCGGCGGCCGCGGCGTGGTGCCGTCGACCAGCGACCTGAACCCGCGAGGTGCGCTGCCGCCGGCGGGACATTCAATTCAGGCCCGCGCCAGCACCAGCACGTTGCCGGCGAGGATCGCGGCGGCGCCGGCGAGCACCGGCCAGCCGAGCGTGAGGTGCTCGAACAGTGCCGACAGCATGAGTGCCACGAGCGGCACCAGCGCGAGCGTGTAGGCGGCTCGACCGGGACCGAGCCGCCGCACGAGTTCGAAGTAGAGCATGAAGGTGACGCAGGATGCGGCGACGGCGAGATAGAGGAAGCTCGCTGCGTAGGTCAGCGAGACGTCGGCTGCAAAGTGCGTGCCTGTCACGATCGCCCAGAGCGCGCTCGCCGCAGCGCCGATGAATGCGCCCCAGGCGAGCACGGAGACGACCGGCAATCCGGCACGCTGGTTGCGTGCGCCGACGGTCGTCCCGGCGCCGGTCGCGATCGCCGCCGCGAGCGCCCAACCAAACCCTGCGAGCGGCGCGGTTCCGTGCGCGCTTGCACCGGGCAGGAAAATGATCGCAAGACCCAAGATGCCGCACAGCGCGCCCCAGACGAAACCGGAGGAGATCGGGACACCGAGCGCGGCACGCGCGATCATGGCGGCGAATAGCGACGAGGTCGACAGCACCAGCGCGGCAAGGCCGCTCGGCATCCGTGCGGTCGCTTCATAGAAGGCGATGAAGGCAATGGCGAAGAACAGTAGGCCCTGTAACGCAACGGCCGGCCGGTCCTTGCGCGGGATCGCTAGCGGCACGCCGCGCAGTCGGCCGTAGCCGAGCAGGATCAGACCCGCGAGCACCATGCGCAGGGCCACGGACCAGGGCGCCGGTGTGACACCGGCCTGCATTGCCGTTGCCAGGGCGCCGCCGCCCCAGAGCAGTGCGGTCAGCGCGAACAGTGCGGCCGTCATGGCGCGCCGGCGTCATCGAGCAGCGCGCGCCAGCCGCCGGCGTCGATCCGCGCACTCTCGCCCTCGAGCCGGGTGAGGGCCGAGCCGAGAATCGTTCGCTCGGCTTCTGAAAGGCGCGCAAGCAGCCGCGCCTCGATCGCACTGCCGAGCGCGGCGATCCGGTTGAAGGCGGTCCGGCCGCTGCGGGTGATGCTGACCGCGGCGAAGCGGCGATCGGTCTTGCCGGGACGCCGCACCGCGAAGCCGAGTTCTGTGAGCTGGCCGATGCCGCGGCTGACCGCGAACGGATCGAGCGCGCAGGCGCGGCCGATCTCGGAGGCATTGGCGGCATCGCGCTCGGCGATCACGGCGAGGATGCGCCAGCCGGCCTGGCTCAATCCGAATGTCTCGCTGTAAAAACTCTCCAGCGGACGGGCGACCTGGGCCGCGACCAGGAATAGGCGATAGGGCAGCCAGGCGCTGAGCTTCAGGCCATCATCGGACGCAGGGGCTGCGGCTTGTTTCATGGCGGCGAGGCTCGCACATGTAATTGCAAAGTGCAAGCATTACGCAAATGTGATCGAAGCGACCCGGGCGCATGCGCGAAAATCCCGACACACTTGTCACTCCCACTCGTTGTGGCCGCCGCGCCAGATTGCGGCATGGCCAATGACGAACGGCCACGGCGCTGGAACTGCGCTGGGGTCCCCGAGTTCGTCCAATTCGAAAGAAGGAGATCATCATGAGCAAATCAGCTGAAAACGACCGTGGCGGACTTTCGGCGATGCAGACGCCGCCGGTGGTGTCGCGGGAGGCGTGGGAGGCGGCGCGCCTGGAGATGCTGGTGAAGGAGAAGGCGCAGGTGCGGGCGCGCGACGCGCTGGCCGCGGAGCGGCGGCGGATGCCGTGGATGGCGGTCGAGAAGCCGTATGTCTTCGAAGGACCGAACGGCAAGGCAAGCCTGCTCGACTTGTTCGAGGGCCGCCGGCAACTGATCATCTACCGTGCCTTCTTCGAGCCCGGCGTGTTCGGCTGGCCGGAGCACGGCTGCCGCGGTTGCTCGCTCGGCGCCGATCAAGTCGGCCATCTCTCACATCTGAACCAGCGCGACACCACCCTCGCTTACGCCTCGCGCGCGCCGCAGGCCGACATTGCGCGGCTGAAGGCGCGGATGGAGTGGGAGATGCCGTGGTACACCATCACCGACAGCTTCGATGCCGATTTCGGCGTCGCCGAGTGGCACGGCCATAACGTGTTCGTCCGCGACGGCGAGCGGATCTTTCGCACCTATCTCGTCAACAGCCGCGGCGACGAGTCGATGGGCACGGTGTGGAGCTATCTCGACATCACGCCGTTCGGCCGCCAGGAACTCTGGGAGGATTCGCCGAAGGGCTATCCGCAGGGCCCGACCTACAAATGGTGGAACTGGCATGACAATTACGAGGCCGAGGCCGCGCCGAACGCAAAGTGGGCGGCGGTGACCGATGCCGGCGAGGCCGCGTTCCGCAAGATCGCGGAGCAGGAACGCAACGCAACGTGACGGGGGCATGGGGAGGACGGGTGGCGTCCTCCCTAGCTGCTCTTTGAAGAGAGTCCCTTCAGCGCCGACAACGTCTGCCGCAGTCCGCGGTCGAGACGCTTGTCGCGGCGGATTAGGACCGCGAGCCGGCGATGGAGTCTGGGTGACAGCGACCGCACGAGCAGGTCGCGCGGCTTGGTTCTGGCGGGGACTGCCATGCCCGGCAGAATTGCGCAGCCGAGGCCGGCACGCACCATCTCCTTGATCGCCTCGACGCTGCCGAGCGACATCAACGGCTTCAGCGCGACGCCGCCGCGGGCCAGCCATTCATCCGCGGTACGCCTGGTGTTGCCGCCGGGCTCGAACAGCAGGACCGGTCTGGTCGCCAGCACCTCCGGCGTGATCCGCGCCGGCAGCTTCATGTCGCGCGGCGCGATCAGCACGAACTCGTCGTTCATGACCGGGGTGATCTCGAAGCTGCGCCCGGACACCGGCAGCGTGACGAGCGCGATGTCGATGGTGTTGTCTTCGACGGCTCGCGCGATCTCCGCGGTGTTGCCGGTCGTGACCGTGATCTCGAGCGAGGGCATTGCCGCCCGCAACTCCCTGAGGATCGGCGGCAGCAGGAAGATGCAGGCGGTCGCTCCCGTGCCGAGCCGCACACGGCCTGCCGTTCCGGTCGTCTGCTGCGCGACGGCATCGACTGCCGATGTCACGGCTGCGTTGATCTGGTCCATGTGCGAAAGCAAGGCGACGCCGGCGGCGGTCGGCCTGGCACGTCGTCCGACCCGCTCGATCAAGGTGGCGTTCAGGCTGCGCTCGAGCTGGCGCACCTGCAGGCTCACCGCAGGCTGCGTGAGTTGCAATCGCTCGGCCGCGGCGGAAAAGCTGCCGCTGTCGATCACCACGGCGAAGCTTTCGAGATAGTCGAGGTTGAGGTTCTTCATCAAAGTATCTCTTATGCCACGCATAACCAATCAAAGCTTCACTTATATAACGCCGTGGCGCATGCTCGGGCAATATTGACGGCTTAGGCAGGAAGACATGGTGATGGCAGGCGGCAACGGCGTCGTGGTCCGCGACGTGACGGACGGCGATATGGCTGACGTGCAGGGCATCTATGCCCATCACGTGCTCAATGGGCTCGCGACCTTCGAGGAGGTGCCGCCGACGGTGGACGAGATGCGTAGCCGCCGGAACGCTGTGCTGGCGGCAGGTCTGCCGTATCTCGTGGCCGAGCTGGATGGCCGCGTGGCCGGCTATTGCTACGCGACGTCGTACCGGCCGCGGCCGGCCTACCGCCACACCATCGAGGATTCCGTCTACGTGGCTGACGGGCTGCACGGCCGCGGCATCGGCGTGGCGCTGCTTCAAGAGCTGATAGTACGCGCGGAAGCAGGACCTTGGCGGCAGATGCTGGCCGTGATCGGCAACAGCGGCAACGCCGGGTCGATCGCGCTGCACCGTCGCATGGGCTTTCAGCCGGCGGGCACTTTGATGTCGGTCGGGTTCAAACTCGGGCAATGGGTCGACACCGTGCTGATGCAGCGGCCGCTCGGGCCGGGCGCTTCCACGCTGCCCTCAGGCAAGGAAGCTGCCCGGTGATCGCACGCCGGGTCGTGGTCGCCCTCGGGCTGGCTCAACTGATTTCCTGGGGCGCGACCTACTATCTGATCGGCGGGTTCGGCGAGCAGATATCCGCGGATCTCGGCTGGGGCCGCGACATCGTCTACGGCGGATTTGCCGCGGCGCTTTTGATGATGGGCGTGGTGTCGCCCCTTGCGGGCAGGTGCGTGGATCGCCGCGGTGGCCGGGAAGTCATGGTCGCAGGCGCTCTGATCAACGCGGCCGGCTGCGCCGGTCTCGCCCTCTCGCATCAGATCGGCAGCTATTTCGTGTCCTGGATCGTTCTGGGCCTCGGCATGCGGCTGACCCTGTACGATGCGGCGTTCGCGGCGCTGGCCCGGATCGGCGGACCGGAGGCGCGCCGCGCGATGTCCGGGATCACTCTGCTCGGTGGCCTGGCCGCCACCGTGTTCTGGCCGCTCGGCCATACGCTCTCGGAACATTTCGGCTGGCGCATTGCGGTATTGGCCTATGCCGGCTTTGCGCTGCTGACGATTCCGCTGCACTTGCTGATTCCGAACAAGCGGTTTGCCGGCGTGCCGAGCTCTGGTGTGGCGGCGCCGAAGCAGCCGCGCGCTGCCAGCCGCCGGCAGCTTGCGGCGGCGGGCGGGCTCTATGCCGTGATCATGACCGGAGCCAACTTCCTGAACGCCGGCATGTCCGCCCACATGATCGCCGTGCTTTCGGGGCTCGGGCTCACCGTCACCGTGGCGGTTTGGATCGCAACACTGCGGGGCATTGGGCAATCGGCCGCGCGCCTTTGCGAAGTCCTGTTCGGCGGACGGCTCGATCCGCTCGCGCTCAATCTGATGGCCTGCCTGATCATGCCGCTCTCCTTCATTGCCGGCCTGTTCAGCGGGACATCGAAGGAGATGGGGATCGCCTTCGCGCTGCTCTACGGCGCCTGCAACGGCATTCTGACCATCACAAGGGGAACGTTGCCGCTGATCCTGTTCGATCATCGCAGCTACGGCACGCTGGTCGGCCGGCTCATCGTTCCGAGCTTCATCCTGCCCGCGGCGGCGCCGTTGGTCTATGCGATCGTGATCGACCGGTTCGGCGATGCCAGCGCGCTTTATCTTTCCACCGGCCTCGCCATGATGACGCTCGTCGCGGCTGCCATGCTGAAACTGCTGTTTCCGAGGGCTCCCTGAGGCCGACGCCGCGGGATATGGTTTAGAAAATGGGAGGAACAAGAACGTGACGTCAAAGACCAAGAACAATTTCGTAGCCTTGATGCTCGCCACGGGCATCGTCTGCTCCGGAACCGGCTTTGCCGCCGCCGAGCCTTATGGCGACCGGACGGTTGCGTTGCTCAAGAAGCTGATCGCCTTCGACACCTCGAATGGCCCCGGCGATACGCGGGCGCTCGCCGAATATCTGAAGTCGCAATTCGCGCCGCTGGGCGCCGAGGTCGACATCTTCGTCGCCCCGAACGGCAAGGCCGCGCATTTCATCGCCCGGCTGCGCGGCGACGGCTCGAAGAAGCCGGTGCTGCTGGCTGCCCACGCCGACGTCGTGCCGGTCGAGCGCGAGAAATGGACCGTTGAGCCGTTCGCCGGCGTCGAGAAGGACGGTTTCGTCTACGGCCGCGGCGCGATGGACTTCAAGGGCGGGCTCGCCGTCTTTGCCAGCGCGGTGATGCGGCTTGCGGAAGAGAAGACGCCGCTGTCACGCGACGTGATCTTCCTGGCCGAGGCAGACGAGGAGCAGGGGCAGTACAGCACGGTGTGGCTGGCGAAGAACCATTGGGACAAGATCGACGCGGAATTCGCGCTCAACGAAGGCGGCTATGTGCTGCAGGAGCGCGACGGCACGGTCCGCCAGATCAACGTCACCACGGCGGAAAAGCTCTCGGCGACGTTTGCGTTGAAGGCGACCGGTCCCTCCGGCCATTCCTCGCGGCCGTTCCCGGCGGGCGCGATGGCCAATGACCGCCTGATCGCGGCGCTGGCCAAGCTCGCGGTGCACGATCCGGCCGTCAAGCTGGTGCCGGCGACCGAGGCCTATTTCAAGGCGCTGCTTCCGATCAGTTCGGAACAGACTGCAGCCGATATCAAGCAGCTGTTGGCGGCTAAGGACCAGGCCGATCTCGACGCGGCCGGAAAGAAACTGGTTGCCGACAATCCCAAGGACAGCCTGCTGCTGCACGCCCTGTTGCGCGACACCATGGTGATCACGATGATCGATGCCGGCATCAAGCCCAACGTCATCCCCGGCGACGCCAAGGCGGTCGTGAACACGCGACTGCTTCCGGGAACGACGACCGACCAGATGATTGCCGAGATCAAGCGCGCGGTCGGCGATCCCGGCATCGAGGTCAGCATCGTCACCGCGCTGCCGCAGCAGGAGGCGCGGGAGGCCTATCTGATCCGGAGCAAGATGCCCGGGTCGCCGGTCGATACCGAACTCTATGCCGCGCTGGAGCGCAACGCGAAGCGGGTCTGGAAGGACGCCGTGCTGGTGCCGACAATGTTCGAGGCGGGGACCGACGCCACCGCCTGGCGCGAGCGCAACGTGCCGGTTTACGGCATCTATCCCTATCCGCTCGACGACGACATCCTGAGCCGGATGCACGGCAACGACGAAAGGATCGGCGTCGAGGCGATCAAGCAGGGGGCGGAGTGGGTCTACAACACGCTTCGCGAGGTCGCGAAGAAGTAGCGATCAGTTCGACAGGTAGTTGCCGAGGAAGTCACGCTTGCCGAGCGCCACGCCGCGATGGCGCAGGATGGCGTAGGCGGTGGCGACGTGGAAGAACAGGCTCGGCAGCGCGAAGCCGTACAGATAGCGCGCTGCCGGCATTGGCGGGACGCCGAAGGGCAGGCTGATGATGCGCTCCGCGGCCTTGTCGAATGCTCCAACCGGGAGCGTGTCGATGTAGTCGAGCGTTCGCGATATCCGGGCATGCGCCGCGGCGAGGTTCCCTTCGTCGTCGGCAAAGGGTGGTGGCCCGAGACCGGCGAGCCGCCCGGCGGCGCCCTTGGCGTGATCGCTCGCCCGTTGCACCTGGCCGACCAGCGTCAGCATGTCGGGCGCCAGCCGCGCCGCGAGCATGGCATCGGGATCGAGACCGCGTTCGCGGGCGTGGGCCTCGCCCTTGCGCAGGAGATCGGCAAGCGCATCGAGCATCTGGCGAAACACCGGGACGGACGCATCGTAGAGCGGCGCGGTCATGGAATTCTCCTTTTTCAAGCGGCAGGCTCGCGCGGTAGCCACAGCGACAGCCAGCCGCCGAGCGCCAGCAGCGCGACATTGCAGCCGAGTGCGATCGTGAATGCGTGCGCATAATCGTCGGCCTGCGGATGCGGCCCGAGCAGGCTGTAGAACACGCCGCCGATAACGGCGACGCCGAGTGCGGCGCCGATCTGGAAGGTCGAGATCATCATGCCCGATGCCAGCCCGGCATGGCGCGGATCGATGCTGCCGATCACGGCCTTGATCACAGACGGCATCACGGTGCCGAAGCCGAGCCCGCCGCAGATCAGGCCGAATTCAAGGCTCTGGGGCAGCGTGCCGCTGACCGACAGCATCACGACGCCGAAGCCGATCACCTGCAGCGCAAAGCCCAGCGTCAGGGTGCGCGCGCCGAGCCATTGCATCACCAGCGACGACACCAGCGAACTGACGAAGAAGCCGGTGGCAAAGGGCAGGGTGGCAAGGCCGGCCGCCAGCGGAGACTGATGCAATCCGCTTTGCAGGTAGACCGCAAAGGTCAGATAGAACGACGACAGCATGTAGAAGGCGAGCGCCATCACCAGCCCGATCACGAAGTCGCTGTTGCGCAACAGATGGAGCACGACCAGCGGGTCGCCGCCGCGTGCGGACAGCCGTGCCTCGAAGCGGACGAAGGCGGCGAGCATCAGCGGAGACGCCAGCAGCATCGCGATGATCCAGATCGGCCAGCCGGATTCACGGCCCTCGATCAGCGGATAGACCAAAAGGCCGAGTGTGTGAGCGACAGCAGGATGACGCCGCCGATGTCGAGCCGCTGGGCATGCTCGGCGCGCGAGTCAGTGAGGAACAGCAGTGCGCCGAGGAAGGCGGCGAGGCCGATCGGTACGTTGATCAGGAAGATCGCCTGCCAGGCCAGTCCGAATGGATGCGCCGACACCAGGACGCCGCCCAGCACCTGACCGCAGATGTTCGCCAACCCAAAGGTGGCGCCGTAGAAGCCAAGCGCGCGGCCCTGTTCGGCCGCCGGAAACAGCACGCGGATCGAGGCGAGCACCTGCGGTGCCATCGCGGTGGCGGTGAGGCCCTGCAGGATTCGTGCGGCGACCAGCATGGCCGGCGACCATGCGATGCCGCACAGCACCGACGCGATCGTGAAGCCTGCGACGCCGGTCAGGAACATCCGTCGGCGGCCCAAGAGGTCGCCGAGCCGGCCGCCCGTGATCAGGAACACCGCGTAAGTCGCGGCATAGGCCGAGATCACGAACTGCACCTCGCTCGCCGTCGCGCCGAGATTGCCGCGTATGGCGGGGAGAGCGAGGTTGACCACGTTGAAGTCGAGGATCGGCAGGAAGGCGCCGGTGAGCAGCACGGGCAGCGCCAGCCATCGCCGCGGGTCGACCGTTGCAGGCGGCGCGTCGTGCAATTGCAACGTCTCGGTGGTCTCGCTGGTCACCTGGCAGCTCCTCTGCATCGCCGGCGCCTCGCACCGCGTGCGCCGGTCGGTCGAACTTCCGAGAAGATGGCCTGTCTGTTTGTGATAAGGTATTGTCTGGAGATGCGAAATGAGTTTGCAAAAATGCACAGCCCTCTCGACTGGAATGATCTTCGGCTCGTCCTCGCCGTCGCGCGGGAAGGCAGCTTGTCGGGGGCGGCGCGCAGGCTCTGCGTCACGCATTCGACGGTGTTTCGCCGCCTTGGCACGATCGAAGCCGCGATCGGAACGCGGCTGTTCGAGCGGTTCCGCGACGGTTACGCACCGACGCCGGCGGGCGAGACGGCAGCGGCATCGGCAGCCCGGCTCGAGGATGAGGTGCTGGCGCTTGAGCGCAGGCTGGCGGGACAAGACCTCAGGCCGTCAGGCACGGTCCGGATCACGACGACGGATACGCTCGGCGTGGTGCTGATGCGGCATCTGCCGGCGATGCGCGCCGCCCATCCGGAGATCCAGCCGGAGATCATCATCTCCAATGCGATGGCCAACCTGACACGCCGCGAAGCCGAGATCGCGATCCGGCCGACGCCGGCACCGTCCGAGCTGCTGGTGGGACGGCGCGTTGCCGACATTGCCCATGCGGTCTACGGATCGCGCGCTTATCTAGCCCGGCGCGGCGACAAGGACCTGTCGGCGCATGACTGGATCGGGCTCGACGATGCGCTGGCGGCAACCGTCATCGCCGGATGGATGCGCGAGAAGCTTCACGCGGCGCGCATCACCTGCCGTGTCGATGCGCTTCCGGCCTTGCGCGATGCCGCAGCGGCGGGGCTGGGGCTTGCCGTGCTGCCTTGTTATGTCGGCGATCCTGCGACGACGCTACGGCGGGTGACGCCGAAGGCGCTCGCAGAGCCGCGCTCGGCGCTGTGGCTGTTGACCCATGACGATCTCAAGCGCACTGCGCGCATCCGCGCCACGCTCGATTTCCTGGCCAAGGCGCTGGCGTCAGAGCGCGCGCTGTTCGAGGGAAAGCGAGCCGACGGCGCGCGGCGCTAGTCGGCCGCGGGTGGATCGTTCATACCTCGAGAACTTCAGTCGAACTGCTCCGTGCCGTACGTTCCGCAGGTAGCCGGTGATGTTCGCGAAACGCACTGACGATCGTCTTGAGCGCCGCGCGGGATTTGGCATCAGATAGAGCGGACAGAAGCACGATTTCGGACGGGGGAAGCGAAGGCAGACCGAACCGTCGGCTGACCTCGATCGTTCCGGCAGGTGCAAGCCGGCAAGAGAATACCGAGGTGGCAAGGCCGGCGGCCACCGCGTCTGCGACTGCAAAGGATCCGCAGCCGAGGAAGCTCTCCGTCCACGGGATGCCGGCCGCCGCCAGCGCGCGCGTGGCAATGTTGAGCACGCCGCAGGAGGGCGAGGGGGCGGCCAGCCGCAGCGGCTCGCCGACGCGATGGACAAAGTCCGGGGTGGCGAACCAGCCATAATGGTCCGTCGCCAGCATTTCGCCGTCGCGGCGGTCGTCCTCGCGGCGGATGATCGCCGCGTCGACGTCGCCTCGATCGAAGGCCTCGAGCAGGTCGCGGGAATCCTCGAGCCGGACCTCGATGGTGAGCGCCGGGTCGTGCGCGTGCAGCCGCGCCAGCAGCGTAGGTACTTCGGCTCCGCCGACATGCGTGGCGATGCCGAGCGAGAAGCGACGCAGGCGAGCCGACGACAGCCCCGCGATGGCGCGATCGTGCGCGGCGAGCAATTCGCGCGCCGGCGCAAGGAACGCGGCGCCCTGCGCCGACAGGCGCACCAGCCGCGGTGTCCGCTCGATCAGTCGATGGCCGACATGGCTTTCCAGCCGCTTCAGCTTGACGCTGATCGCGCCCTGCGTAGTGCCGAGCGCTTCGGCTGCGCGCGTGAAGCTCTTGAGCTCGGCGATGGTCACGAAGGTCTTCACGGCGTCGATGTCGAGCGTGGTCATGTCAATCATCCGGAATTGTTGTCTCTGAAATATCTAGTCATCCAATTCACCAATGCTCAAGCGGTGACTAGCTTTGTGTTGTGAAGCGCTGCGGCCACCCGATTCCCGTCGCTGCTGCCTCAATAGATCGTGAGTCGATCGGCCAACGCTGCTGCCAGCACCCTGGCAACAGCGTGCGGTATGCCGTTGGCTTGCCACAACAAAAGGCCTCATCATGTCCACTGAACTGAGCCGCCGCGGCGCCGTCGTGTTGTCCGCCGTATGCCTAGCCTGCCTGATGTTTGGATTGGAGATTTCCAGCATCCCCGCGATCCTGCCGACGCTGGAGCGGGTGCTGCATGCCGACTTCAAGGCGCTGCAATGGATCATGAACGCCTATACCATCGCGGTGACCACGGTGCTGATGGCGATCGGGACGGTGGCGGATCGCTACGGACGCAAGCGCATCTTCCTGGTCGCGATCGCCGCATTCGGCATCACCTCGCTGATCTGCGGTATTGCCCAGAGTGTCGAGATGCTGATCGTCGCCCGCTTCCTTCAGGGGCTCAGCGGTGGCGCGCTGCTGATCTGCCAGATCGCCGTGCTCTCGCACGAATTCCAGGGCGGCCGCCTACGCGCCGTCGCCTGGGGCTGGTGGGGTGTCATCTTCGGCATCGGCCTCGGCTTCGGACCGATCATCGGTGGTGCTGTGGTCGCGGTGCTGAGTTGGGAGTGGGTGTTTCTCGTCCACGTGCTGTTCGCGGCTGTCGCGTTCGTGCTCACGATCGGCGGCGTGCATGAATCGAAAGACCCGAAGGCGAGCAGTCTGGACGTCGCCGGCATCGTGACGATGTCGGTTGCCGTGTTCTGTCTCGCATTCTACATCACGCAGGGTCCGGATCTCGGCTTTGCCAGCCTGAGCGGCCTCGCGATCCTCGGCGTCTCCGCCGTGAGCTTCATCGCGTTCCTGGTTGCCGAGAAAGTCAGCCGGCGGCCGATGTTCGACTTCTCGGTCTTTCGGATCCCGGCGTTCTCCGGCTCGATCATCGGCTCGGCCGCGATGAATCTCAGCTACTGGCCGTTCATGATCTATCTGCCGATCTGGTTTCATGCCGGCCTCGGCTATGACAGCGTGTCCGCGGGTCTTGCCTTGCTCGCCTACACGCTGCCGACGCTGGTGATGCCACCGTTTGCCGAGCGCCTGTCGCTGCGCTACCAGCCGGGCCTGATCATCCCGGTCGGGCTGTTCACCATCGGCACCGGGTTCATGCTGATGAAGTTCGGCAGCACCGCCGCGCAGCCGGACTGGTTGACGATGCTGCCCGGCTGCCTGCTCGCCGGAATTGGCCTCGGCATCACCAACACGCCCGTCACCAACACGACAACGGGCTCGGTCTCGAGCGACCGCGCCGGCATGGCCTCCGGCATCGACATGAGCGCGCGCATGGTGTCGCTTTCAGTCAACATCGCGCTGATGGGGTTTATCCTGGCGAGCGGTGTGCTAGCGCATCTGAAGGCAGTACTTCCCGCGCTCGATGGCGCGCAGCTTCGCTCAATTGCGGAACGGATCGCGGCGGGTGACGCCGCGTCGGCGCCGGAGCTGACCGGTCCCGTCGTGCATCAGGCGCTGGCGAGCGGCTTCGGCCGGGTGATGCTCTATGGCGGCATCGGCGTCTGGATCATGGCCGCGATCAGCTTTCTGATCTTCAATGCGCGGGCGGTGCGGCAGGCCGAAGCCCAGGGTACCAAGTGATCCTGATGTCGCCGCGCCCGCACCGGAACAAAGGCGGCCAGGCGGCACAGATCACTTCACGAGGGTTAGTAGCGGCTTGTCTTTCTCGACTATGTAGGTCGCAAGCTCGCTGGCGCTGACATCGCCGATATTCTTCGCGGCATGGATCGTGCCTGCGGGAATGAACAGTGCGTCGCCGGCCTTCAGCTTTGCCGGCGGTCTGCCGTCGACATCGTATTCGAGCGTGCCGGCGAGCACGTAGATGATCTCTTCGCCGGGATGGGTGTGCCGGCTGAATGCCTTGCCCGGCGCGATGTCGACGCGGACCTGGACTGCTTCGCGTCCGGGAGCGCTGAGGTCGTGGCGCTGCAGGTCGGTTCGCGTGATGCCTGCTGGCTGCTGCGCCTGGGCGGTGGGGATCGTCAGGAAACTTCCAGCGATCAGGGCCGCCCTTGCGAGGAGGCGCGTCGCCGTCATCAGTCTGCTGGTCATCTCAAACTCCAGGGTTTGTTGTCTCGACTGGACCGACCGCAAACCGGCAAGCGGCCGGTCCGCGTCGGAGGTCGTCATATGCCGGTCTCAGACCAGGGTGGTCGTGACGTCGATGTTGCCGTGGACCGCCTTGGAGTAGGGGCAGATGCCGTGCGCGGCTTCGAGCAGCTGCTGTGCAACATCGCGGTCGACGCCGGGAACGCGGACGTTGAGGCGCGCGCTCAGGAAGTAGGCGCTACCGGCCTGGTTCAGGTCGATCTCGGCGTCGACCTCGGGCTCGCTCGCGAGCTTGACCTTTCGCTCTCCGGCGGCAAGCTGGATCGCGCCGATGTAGCAGGCCGACCAGGCGGCGGCGAACAGGTTTTCCGCGGCCGGGTGCGGCTGCGGCAGCTTGACGTCGAGGAAGCCGTCGTGCGAGCGGCCGGTGCCGTTCGGGCCGGCGGTGACGTGGGTCTTTCCGGTGGCGAGAACCTTTGCATTGGCGGTCATGGAGAACTCCTTTGGTTGAATTTGCATCGTGTCCGATCTAATCGGATGCGAGTTGAAATAGGCCGCACATTAGGTGATGTCAAGCACTTCCGATTTAATCGGATACGATTTATATTGATCCGGACTTCACGAACTCCGGAGATGCCCGTGACCCGCCCCGCCAAGGCCGACGCCAAAGGTCGAAAACTCTCGAATTTTCTGTGCTTTGCGGTCTATTCGGCCAATCTGGCCTTTGGCCGCGCCTACAAGCCGATCCTGGACGCGGTCGGCCTGACCTACACCCAGTATATTGCCATGATCGCGCTGTCGGAGGCCGACGAGCAGACCGTCAGCGCGCTCGGCGAAAAGCTGTTTCTGGAATCCAATACGCTGACGCCGATCCTCAAGAAGCTCGAGCAGAGCGGCTACATCAGCCGCACCCGCGATCCCGCCGACGAGCGGCAGGTGCGGGTGAGCCTGACGCCGGCCGGTCGGCGGTTGCTCGACAAGGAGATCAACGTGTCCCTGGTCGAAGCCACCGGGCTCGGGGATGAGTTTCCGATCGTGCAGAAGAGCGTGGTCAGGCTGCGCGACAATCTGCTGCATCACACACGCGGCGATTCCAAGAAGGGCTGATCGTTCGGCTACAAATTGTAATTTGCCGTATCCGCTCCGCGTGCTTCCGCATTTTTGCCACGGCCTATCTGAAGAGTGCGGTCGACGCCAAATATTATACGCCGCTGGTGTCCGACCTGATCGGACTGATCCACCTGCAAGGCGGCCTGCTCACCAAGATCGGGGACAATGATCTGCGCATGCTGGATCATTTCCAGATGGGGCCGAACCTCGTGCGCGGCTTTGCCACCAACGGCATCGGGCCGCGTGACATCACCTATGCGAGCTTCGGGGCGGTCGGGGATGCGCTCGGCGGCACCAAATTGGGGCGCGTCGATGGAGCTGCAGATGCCGTTCTGGTTCCTGCCCTCCGAAGTTGGGCTGAAGGGGGCTGTCTATGCGGACGCCGGCTCGCTATGGGGTTACCAGGGCCCGACGTCGTGGGCTGCGACCGGCGAGGTGAATACGGCTGCCTGCACGTGTGGCCTCCAATACGATGACGAGAACGTCGTGCGGACCTCGGTCGGCGTCGGCCTGATCTGGGCATCGCCGTTCGGCCCGCTGCGCTTCGATTACGCGGTGCCGATCACGAAGGGCAAATACGACATCGTGCAGGAGTTCAGGTTCGGGGGCGGGACGTCGTTCTAGGAGGGCGATGGCTTCGCCGAAAGCGCGATGCAGCCGTCGAGCGTCGCCAGCATGAAATCGGCCCGCTCGGACGGCGAACTCTTCGGCAGGCTGATGACGTCGAGGTGAACATTGCCTCACCGTTCGAGCGCGGGCCGCGGGCAACACACGTGCGTAAGCCGTTGCAGTGGACGAACGCGAAACGGCCAATGGACGGGAGGTTTGCACCTCCCGTCTATCTTTCGTCAGTCCTTGAACGGATCGAACTCGCCTTCACCCGCCATGGCCACGGCAAACGGCCGCAGCGTGTGCAGCACCTTCACCGTTCCGGCGTGGTGGGCAAGCACCTCCGGCAGGCGCCGATAGGCCATCGGGCTCTCGTCGAGATCGGCGCCGACAAGCGTGACGCCGCGCTCGTTGAGCCAACGGTCCATCTCCTCCCGCGTGAAGCGCCGCTTCGCTTCATTCCGCCCGAACAACCGGCCGGCTCCGTGCACCGTCGAGTAGAGCGAGGCCTTGGCCTCCGGACTATCGACGCCCTCGAGAATGACGGCATCATCGCCCATCGACCCGCCGACAAAGCCCCGCTGTCCGGGGAACGCCGGCGTCGCGCCCTTGCGCACCACCCACAAATCCTTGCCGCCATGGGTTTCCCGCCAGGCGTAGTTGTGGTGGTTGTGCACGGACTCGGTGACCTTGCCGCCGATGATCTGGCGGACACGATCCACGACCCATTCGCGGCCCGCATAGGAATAGCGGCCCGCAAGCTGCATCGCGGCGATGTAGCGGCGCCCGAGCTCGGAATCCTCGTCGACGATGGCGGGCGGGACATTCATCCCGTCCTTGCCGCCGGCGGCCTTGAGGTAGCGGGTCGCGCTGGTGTGCCCGAGCCCGCGGCTTCCGAAGTGAACGCCGATCCAGACGAAGCCGGCCTCGTCGCGCATCAAGTCGACATAGTGGTTGCCGGAGCCGACCGTGCCGAGCTGGCCTGTGGCCTTCTGCCGGTACGCCTCCATGTCGCTCTCGCGCCAGGCGTCGCCATCGTCGAACAGCGCGTGCTCGACCTTCTCGATGTTCTTCCGGCCGATGCCAAAGGAGATCACCTTGGCAACGTCGCGGATGATGGTCGGGGCGGTCGCACGGATGTCGTCGAAGCGCACATCGAGCCGCGCGGCCATGTTGCCGCAGCCGATGTCGAAGCCGACGCCAGAGATGCTGATCTGCTTCTCGTAGGCGATCACGCCGCCGACCGGCTGGGCGTAGCCGAGATGGCCATCCGCGCAGATCACGCCGGACACGACGTTGCCAACCGCCATGCAGTTTCGCATCTGCTTGATGGTCGCCGCGTCATGCTCGCCGAACACCTTCAGCGGCGCGTTCTTGAAGCGCTCCTCCTGCGGGCGCAGCATCGCGATCTCCGACGAGGCCGCATCGGCCTCGCGCGCAAGCTTCTCCTTGCGGGCGGCATCGCGATACAGGCACCAGGCCGGCTGGCCGCGGCCTTCGCCGACGCGGGATTCCGGATCGATGCCCGCAGCGAGGCAGAGTTCGCGGGCACGTTCCTGGCAGGGATCAGGTCGTCGCATTGTCTTGGTTCCTGCTGGATCTGGACCGGCCGCGCGCACGCCGCGCGACCATTCGGGATTGTCCTTGCCGGAGTTCGACCAGACCGCTTGCGGGTAACAAAAAACCCTCCGGAGCGGCTGGCTCGGGAGGGTCCGTGACTTACGGATTGTCGATCGCGCCTAAGCGAGACTGCTCCCATGAACCGGGCATGCATAGACGATCGGCCGTAGATTGGCTGACGGTCTGCGGATCTGTTCGTATCCTTGCTGCGGTTTCAGTATCATCGGTTCGCTCGCATTTTTTCGCAAACAAGCGTTCGCGAGGGCCGTCGAAATACGCCTGCAACCTCTGAATGTCAAGCGCTGCGCCGATGCGATTCTGTAATCGCGCCGCGCCCTGGCGATGTGCCGCGATTCCGCACGCCGGCTAGCGCGACCATCGGTATCGGAGCAGGGCGGTGTCGGCGCTTTGGGAAAGCGCCGATCTGTTGTGTCGTTAATCGGTCAACGCTGCTATTTAGGGTTGTTGCTGCCGAACACCCGGTTCGATTCATAAGCAAGAGGGGCGCGCCCGTGCAAAAGCTGATTTCCATCGCCGTAATCATGTCGGCGATCCTGTTCGGAGCATTGCTGCCGGCATCCGGGCAGAACGCGCCGCCGAGTGAGGCCGCGCGAAAAGCCGAGCTGGTTGCCGCCTGGCAGGCGGCGAGCCAGGCCGGCACTGCCGGTCCCGCAGACGTGACGCTGATCGATCAAGCCAAGCTGAAGCTGCCGGAGGGACGTTTCTTCGTTCCGAAGACCGAAGGGACGCGGGTGTTGCGGGCGCTCGGCAATCTCGTCAACGACGCGACCTTCATCGGTCTTGTCGTCGGCACACGCCAGAACGATCAGTGGATCGTGGTCATTCGCTACGTCAAGGAAGGCTACATCAAGGACGACGATGCGAAGAACTGGAATGCCGACGAGCTGCTGAGCAGCATCAAGGAAGGCGTGGAAGAGAGCAACAAGGATCGCGTCGCGCGCGGCTTTCCCGAACTGGAGGTCGTCGGATGGATCCAGCCGCCGGCCTATGACGCTGCGACCCACCGTCTGGTGTGGTCGATGCTGGGCAAGGACAAGGGGCAACCGGACAACCTGCCCAAGGGCGTCAACTTCAACACCTACGCGCTGGGACGCGACGGCTACTTCAGCCTGAACTTGCTGTCGAAGTCCGATCGCATCGAAAACGAAAAGCCGGTCGCACGGGAATTGCTCTCCGACCTTTCCTACAACGAGGGCAAGCGCTACGAGGATTTCAGCGCAAGCACCGATCGCATTGCCGCCTACGGCCTCGCTGCACTGATCGGCGGGGTCGCCGTCAAGAAGCTCGGGCTGCTTGCGATCGTGACGGCCTTCGTGCTGAAATTCGCCAAGGTGATCCTGCTCGCCGCTGCGGCGTTCGGCGCCGGCATCATGAAATTCTTCCGCCGCAAGCCGCGCACCGATGTGGGCGGTGATGTGACGTGAAGGCGCTGCTGGTCCTCCTTCTCTCGGGTCTGAAATGGGGCAAGCTTGCCGCCAGCGGCGGCAGCATGCTGCTGTCGCTTGCGGTCTACGCGACGATATGGGGCTGGCGCTATGCCGCGGGCTTCATCGCGTTGTTGTTTGCACATGAGATGGGGCACTACATTGCCGCGCGGCAGCGCGGCCTCGATGTCGGAGCGCCGGCCTTCATTCCATTCATGGGCGCCTTTATCGCGTTGAAGGACCACCCGGCCGATGTCGAAACCGAAGCCTATGTCGCGATCGCAGGCCCCGTTTTCGGAACGGTCGCAGCGCTCGCGGTCTATCTATGGGCACGATCCGAAGACAGCGGGCTTCTGCTGGCGATCGCCTATTCGGGCCTGTTCCTCAATCTGTTCAACCTGCTGCCGGTGTCACCACTCGATGGCGGTAGGGTGACGGCGGTGCTCAGTCCGCGGATCTGGTTCGCCGGCGTGCCGATCCTGCTGGCGTTGATGCTCTACCGGCCGAGCCCAATGCTGCTGATCGTCGCGATCCTTGCCGCACCCCAACTGCTTCAGGCGTGGCGGTACGATCCTCACGCCCCCGATAATATCGCCTATTACGGGGTCCCGCTGCAGACCAAGCTCGAATACGGGGGCGCGTATCTCGGACTTGCGGCGCTGCTTGCGATCATGACCTATGACGTCCATGAGATGTTGAGTCGGTTCGCCGGTCCGGCATGACAGGAGGAAGACACGCATGCTGCGACGATCGATCATCTGTTTGGCGTCGGTGTCCTTCCTCGGCTTCGCGGGCATTGGCTCATCGGGGGCCGCTGAATCCGGCGGACCGATCCGGGTCGGCGCGGTGCTGCCGTTTTCCGGTGGGGTCGAGCTGTACGGCCAGCAGGCCAGGCTCGGGCTCGATCTTGCCGCCAAGGACATCAATGCGGCGGGCGGCATTCTCGGCCGGCCGGTCGAGGTCATCTATGCCGACGACAAGACGCGGCCGGAGGCGGCCGCTGACGCGATGCGTTCGCTGGTCGAAAAGCAGGACGTGCTGGCTGTTGTCGGTCCGATCACCTCGCGCAATCTGAATGCGTTGGTGCCGCTGGCAGAGAGCTCGAAGACGCCGCTGCTCTACGCCACCAATTACGAGGGCGGCAAATGCAGCCGCTACCTGTTCTCGTTCGGCGCGGTGCCGAACCAGGAGCTCGGCCAGCTGCTGCCCTATATGACGCAAACCTTCGGCAAGACGTACTTCTTGCTCGGTGCCGACCGGGTCTGGCCGCATCAGATGTTCGACATCGCACAGCCTTTGATCGAGAAGCTCGGCGGCAGGGTGGTCGGGACCAAATACACGCTGGGAACGGAGACCGACTTCTCTCCGCTGATCAAGGAGGTCGCGGCGAGCAAGGCCAAGGTGCTGCTGTTTGCGCTGAAGGGCGACGGGATGGATTTCATCCGGCAGGCCGACGAGGCCGGGTTGCTGAAGGATATCACCGTCGCTTTCCTTGGATTGTCAGAGGTCGACCTCGGCATCTTCCGCGGCAAGGGCCAGAACATGGTCACCGTGGTGCCGGCGGTCGCGGCGAGCGAGGACCCTGCCGTCAAGGCGTTCGTCGCGAAGGCGCGCGCCGCTGCCGGCGCGGGTGTCGCGGTATCGAACTATGTGATGACGCATTACAACACCCTGATCGCGCTCAAGGCGGCGGCCGAGAAGGCCGGCAAGCTCGACAAGGAGGCCATCATCGATGCGATGGCGGGCCTCACCATTCCGTCGCCGACCGGCCCGGTGACGCTCGGCCAGGATCACCACGCGGCGATGAACATGTTCATCGCCAAGACGCAGGGTTCCGAACTCGTGCAGGTCCGCGCGCTCGGCGAGATCGCGCCGCAGCCCGGATGCAGTCTGGCTGGTCGCTGACCGCCCGTCGACGGTCGCGATAGCGGCCATTGGAGGCTGACGCTCGCAAAAAAAAAGTGAGCCGGAGCGGACGTCTGCTGTCGGTTCCAGTCCGGGCCGCTCGTCTTACAGCCAGAACGAGCTGCATGGGAGTTCCGGAATGAGCAATTCGACCTATCGCTGGGTGATCGTCGCGGCCGGCGGCCTGCTGGGCTGCGTGGCGATCGGCGGCATGTTCTCGTTGCCGGTGTTTCTCCAGCCGATGGCGCGCGAGACGGGCTGGTCGGTGACCGGCATCTCCAGCGCGATGACGATCGGTTTCCTCGCGATGGCCTTCACCAGCATGATCTGGGGCACGCTGTCGGACCGGTTCGGGCCGCTCCCGGTGGTGCTGACCGGATCGGTCGTGCTGTCGGCAAGCCTTGCGCTGGCAAGCCAGGCGACCTCGCTGCTGGCGTTTCAGTTCGTGTTCGGTGCGTTGGTCGGCGCGGCCACGGCGGCGATCTTCGCCCCGATGATGGCCTCCGTCACCGGCTGGTTCGACACCCATCGCAGCCTCGCGGTCTCGCTGGTGTCGGCCGGCATGGGCATGGCGCCGATGACGATGTCGCCGTTCGCGGCCTGGCTGATCTCCCATCACGACTGGCGGACCGCGATGCTGATCGTCTCCGGCGTGGTCGGCGTGATCATGATCCCGGTGTCGTTGCTGGTGCGGCGCCCGCCGGCGCTGCAAGGCGATGCTCCCGAAGCGGTCTCGACAAACGGCGAGCCGCCGCTGTCGCTGGCGCAGGCGCTGCGTTCGCCGCAATTCCTCATCCTGATCACAACCAATTTCTTCTGCTGCGCCACCCATTCGGGGCCGATCATCCACACCGTGAGTTACGCGGTCACCTGCGGCATTCCGCTTGTTGCCGCCGTGACGATCTACAGCGTGGAAGGGCTCGCCGGGATGGGCGGCCGCATCGCCTTCGGCCTGCTCGGCGATCGCTTCGGCGCCAAGCGGGTGCTGGTGCTCGGCTTGCTGGCGCAGGCGTTCGGCGCGCTCGGCTACGTCTTCGTACGCGAGCTTGCCGCGTTCTATGCAGTCGCGGCGATCTTCGGCTTCATCTATGCCGGCACCATGCCGCTGTATTCCGTGCTGATCCGCGAGAACTTTCCGCTGCGCATGATGGGCACCGTGATCGGTGGTACCGCGATGGCCGGCAGCCTCGGCATGGCGACCGGGCCTTTGGCCGGCGGCCTGATCTACGACACCTTTGCGAGCTACACGTGGCTCTATGTCGGCTCCTGGGCCACGGGCCTCGGCGCGTTCCTGATCATGATGACCTTCCGGCCGATGGAGGCAGCGCGATCGACCGCGGTGCCCGCGCCGGCGTGAGCTTGCTCGGCGCGCGAAGCGATTGATCGTCTTATGCGCCGCTACGCTTCGGCCGGCGGATGGCGCGCACCTTGTTGTTGGTCGAGCCGCTGCCGCAGAAGAACCGGTCCTTGCCGTCGGATTCGAGCCCGGAGACGAACGTGCCCTTCGGCATCTCCAGCCGCTCCATGACTTCGCCGGTCTGCGGGTCGACGCGCCGGACGTCGCTCTGGTCCTCTTCCCAGGTGCCGTGCCAGAGTTCGCCATCGACCCAGGAGACGCCGGTGACGAACCGGTTGCTTTCGATGGTGCGGAGCACCTTGCCGGTTTCCGGATCGACCTGAACGATGGTGCGGTCGCGATACTGGCCGACCCACAGCGAGCCTTCCGCCCAGGCGAGGCCCGAGTCGCGGCCGCCGCCGGGCGAGGGGATGGTGGAGATCACGCGTCCGCTGCTCGGCTCGATCTTCAGGATACGGTCCTCGGCGATCTGATAGAGATGCTTGCCGTCGAAGGCGGTGCCGGCGTGGGCGGCGATGTCGAGGGTGCGGGTGGTGGTGCCGCTGTCGGGGTCGAAGGCGACCAACTGGCCTCCCGCCGCGAACCAGACCTGCTCGCCGTCGAAGCTGACGCCGCCGACGCTCTCGACGCCCTCGAAGGCATATTCCCGGATGATCTCGGCTTCGGACTTCTTCATGCGGCGCTCCAGACTTTTGTTCTGACGCGTTTTCTTCACGCGAACCGGTACCCACTTCGCTCGAAAACGCTCCGATTGCCGTCCGATGCTAGCCGTTCGGCAGCGGGGCGGGGAGTAACAACGTCGTCGTGAATCCCGGCACCGGCGGCGTCATCCAGCGCCGGGCGCGCGCGCGGCCGACCGACTGCACCTTGCCTGTGGCGGCCAGCGCGTCGAGCGCGCGCTGCACGGTGCGTTGGCTTGCGCCCAGCGCCACCGACAGTGCCGAACTCGACCAGGCCTCGCCGTCGGCGAGGAAGGCCAGCACCGCCGCATGCTCATCCTCGACCGGCAGCGCCAGAACGGTGACCTCGCGGCGGCCGTGCGGCTCGAGCACGAAGCCGTCGGGCGTGGCGCTGAGATCGGCGAGCGGCCGCAGCGCCCGGCGCAGACGTCCGATCTCGACCCGCAGCCGCGCGCGGTGCGATTCATCGGCGTGCTTGCCGCGAAATGCGCGCGCGATCAGCGTCCCGCGCGACACGTCCTGCGGCCAGGCTTCGCCCAGCGCGCGGGCGAGTGCGAACAGCACCGGCCGCCGGTTCAGAGAGACAGTCGTGCCGATATCGCGCACCACGTAGCGACAGGCATCGACAACAAGCGCCTTCGACGCCATCAGGGCCTCGACCTCCTCGAGCAGCAGCGGCCGCTCGTGGCCGCGCGCAATCAGGCGCGCCGCCGGCGTGGCGAGCAGGCGTGCGGTGCTTTCGACCTCGGCCACAAGCCCGGCGATGCG
>NZ_JACMYO010000078.1 GCF_020889685.1 Bradyrhizobium oropedii | reverse complement strand
CCGCTGGTTTCCTAGAATCGCGCCGGCGCGCATGGAGGCATTCCCACTCGCCCGAGGTGTGTGATGTCCATGGACGATCTCCTGAAGCTAGTCGATATCCTGAAATGGCCCGCGGTCGCGGTCGTTGGATTGCTGATTTTCCGGGCCGCCCTCGTAGGCCTAATTGCACGCGTTCAGCGGGCAGCTGCCGGGGCGCGCTCGCTTGATTTTGGCGTGCCCTCTGTCATCGCGAGCGAACAGCAGCAACAAAAACAACTTGAGTTGGCCAAGGCGCCCGTACCAGCTCAAACCGAAGATGGGCCGCCTCCGGCACCGTCTCCTGCTCTCCGGCCCATCGAGGAAAGCATTGCGACCGCGGCTGCCTCCTCAAAAGCGCCTGAGGAGATTAAGCGAGCCTGGTTGGTCCGGGCAGCCGCAGCGGCGCGCTTAGAGCATGCTCATGAGATAACATATCGCAGCATCCTCGGGTCTCAAATCACTCTGCTGCTGCAGGCGAACGCACCTGCCCCAGTGGACATGGATGCTGCCCGCCAAGTTTATGATGCGACGAAAGATGCTAATCCGGAGCTATACAAAAATTTTGCGTTCGACGAGTGGGTCCGTTGGCCGGCCACTGCGCGCCTGATGGATATTCGCGATCAGCCGTCCGGCAAAGCGCAGCTTCAAGTGACCGAAATTGGCAAAGACTTCCTGCACTACCTTGTAAGAGCGGGACTGACGCTGCCAAAAGCTGGCTGACCTAGCGATCGGGCGAGCGCGGGGCCGCAGCCCCGCGCCCTGCTCTATCGACAGAGCAGCCGCGACAGCCACCGACATGTGCTGCCAGCGGCTTCCAGAGTGGAATTGAGTGGCGGCTTAGAACTCGCCCATCAAGCCAATTCTTCCGACGTGTACGCTGCTCCCGCCGTTGCCATAGGACGCTGTCACAGCCAGTGGAATGCTCAGGTTGAGCCTGTGTGCGACGCTGAACCCTGCACCGAGTTCGCTCATAAATGCCGCCCCGTTGATCGCCCAAGCCGTCCGGCCCGGGGCGGATGGCATCCAAATATTTGCCATCGCCGCCGTTGCGGCTATCCCGCGCTGGGTCTGTTGGATCTGTGAGATCGCAGTATCGAGCCGCTGCTGCAGAGAAGCAAAGGCGGGAGATGCGGCGGGAGATGCGGCGATTAGATCCGCTGTTCTCGCCCACCCAGAAAATTCAGCCGTTCCAACTCCATTTGCGAGCGGCCTGAACTGGGTGATTGGAATATAGGAGTTCGCGGGATCGACCTGCGTCGGGTTCGGCACCCCGGGCAGGCCTCCATACAGTGGCTTCTGATACAAATCACCAGGCGATTGAATAAAATCTGCGGCCGGCGCAGCGGTCACTGAGATCAAAAGTGCGAATAATCCGAACGCGACAGTTCTTGGCATGAGAGCCTCCCCAGTTTTTTGGCAGGGGGATTATCCAAAAGACTCTCACAGGTAGAAAGTAGCAATGCGTACAATCCAACGACTATCACGCGCTGGTTTGTCACTGGGACGCGATGTTCTCATTTCAGCGTTCCCGGCGCTGAATGCTGCCTGGACTAAACCATTGATATCGCCCGCACCCGGTCCGCACGGTCCCGAAGCGCGAGCGATCAAGTCATTGAATCCGTTGAAAGCCGTCAGTCACCGATTTAACAGTGCGCGACGGCAACGGATCGCGATCGGAGCGTGAACGTCAGGCGACAACGAACTGCTCGACGTCGCGGAAGATCGACTCCGCCATTACCTGAGCGCAGCTTCCATCGGCAAAGTAGAGGTCTCGCCCCTTCGCAAATGCCTTTGCGCAACGGATCTTCGCCATCATGCCCTCCGAGGTGGTTGCCCTCGTTGCCGCGATCACATTCTCGATCGCAACATACGCCTTGAGTGCTGCATCGCGCTCGCGCTCCAGTTTCGCGAGCCCGCGCGGTTGACGCTCCTTCGCCTTCCACTCGTCATAAGCCGCAATGATTTCGTCGGCCCTGGCGCGTGCCTCTGGTGATGGCGGCATCGCTTGATATCTGATGGTGAAGTCATCAGGCATCTCTCCGATCCTGGTGACGACAGCCCACTTTTCGTCCCTAAGGCGATCGACATTTGGGTCACAGTGCCAAGCTTGGCGACTACCGATGACAAGGTCCGGCAACCCGAGCTCAGCGTCTGACTGACGCCAATTCAACACCGATGGTATTCGCCGGGCCGCGCGGTTGAGCCTCATGTCATCGACCGCACTCTCGAGATCGCACCATTTCTGCTCAGCGACGATGTACTCCTCGCAAAGACGCAAGAGCTCGGCGTCGGCCTGCTGCGTCCTGGGCATCATCGCTGGCGCTGGCGTGGGAAGAGCCGCGGTAGCAGCAATCGAAACAAGCATGTTCATCATACCTCTCCGTATTGTCGAAATCGGCTCTTTGTTGGCCGGCGCGGTCTGATTGCACACGACAGGAGACGGCGGGGAATTTCCGGGCTTTAGGGTTTTCGATTGCATAATGGCGCTCACTGGTTTCGGCCTCTGACAGCCGCGCTCCGTGTCGGACGGAGCAGCCGGGGGGTCAGAGCCAGCCAGTGAGACTGGTGCACCGCTTTTAAGGGCCGAAGCCCTCTGGACAGAACGGCACGCCCCGGCCATAAAGGTCCGGTCGGTACCGCGCCGCCAAGCGCGTCCGCTGAGCCGAAAGGCTCGTTCAGCCGGTGCCCGGTCGCTTGCAGGCGACAAGGCAATTCCTTGCAGGGAATGCGGCCGATATCACTGGTCCGGGCTCTGACACCCAACGGACATCATCAGCTGATTTGCGTTAAAAATCCATCCCCTTTCGGGGGCTTGTGCTTGTGCGCTCGTCAAAGTTGTTCAACATTGCACCGTCGGGGACGCGCATGGCCGGACCGGTTGATGCATTTCTAAAGGTGAGCCTAGCTGTGGCGGCCTTGTTCGCTTCCGCCAGCGTTGGCTACTACTATCTCGCTTACTTGCCTCAGAAAGACGCTCAGGCTTCACGGTTAGAAGCCCAGCGTGACCTTGCACGGAAAATGGACGCGGCGCGTATTGAATCTGCTCGACTAGCAGAGCAAGCCGCAGCAGCGGCTGAAAAGCGGGATTTGGAAGAGAGACAGACGGCTGCGCGTGAAGCAGTTCAAGTACGTTACAGATCTTGCGTTCGCAACGCTGAGGCACGTTACGCTGACATGTGGACAGCGGCGTGCAGGGAGATCGCCGATAACAATGAAAAGTCTTATCGAGACTGCATGAAGCAGCCGAACAATACTTTCTGCGCGACTCTTTTTTCCGATAGAAGCAATACCTCGAATTGTAGCCTGCCCAGACTAAGGGGCACGGACATATCTGACACGCTCGACAAAGCCAGGACGCGATGTCTGGACGAAAGCCGCGCCGGATTACAGTAGCACTACTTCCGTCGAACATAGCTGCCACGATGCGCAGTAGCTCGCTGCTGTTCCCTGCCCCAAGGGATTGAGAATTTGCATCCGCTCCGCGACCGCGCAATCACTCGGGCATGCCTTGGCGCCGCAAGCCCGCTCACTTCCTCCGCTACTGGTCAGGTCCCGTCGATCGCAACGCCGGCTTCAAGACGGTGCTGGTCTTTTGCGTCGGGTGCCAGCACCACAACGGCCGGCTGAAGCTAGCCGACCTTCCGGACTGGGACTGGTACGACATCTCAGCGCACCTCAAGTGCACTGCATGCGGGAAAGTCGGCTGGGTCGACACGAGGCTCGACTGGGGCGAGGTCATCGACTTTGCCAAAGGCGTCAGCCCGTCCAGTCGCTAAGACTTTAGTCACATCAGCATTGATATCGCCCTCTGGTTGCGCTTAGTGTCCGCGTTGCTGGGGAGAAATCGAGAATGAGACTTTTGAGTATCGCTGCCGCCTGCGCAGTGCTGGCCGGCTGCGCGGCATCCAAGCAAGAAGTCGTGACAAGGCTCGGTGATCAATACATCGGTCAGAACATCGATAGGCTTGTGGTGCAGTTCGGCCCGCCAACCAGTACATTTAAGATGAACAGCGGCCAATCATCCTATGTTTGGCAGCTCTCGGCCGTGACGGACTTCGAAACGGACAGAGGCTGGGGCACGGCAAGCACCCGCTATTGCAAAGTGAGCGTCATCACCTCACCAACCGGGATTGTTCAACAGCTCAACACTGACGATTCGAACGCCGGCTATGGACTCGGTGGAGTGGTGGGTATGTACGGTAGCATTTGCGGGCAACGTCTCGGAATGAGACCGCAAGGTTAGCGGGCTTTGGCGATTTGCGCACCAGGAGCGGCCAACGCTTGCTTGGCAGACCTGGTCCGTCCAATCGAAAGCACTCGATGTATCCCCCTCGACAGTGCGTGCGGCGACTTGAAGACCTGAAAGCCGAGGCGCTCGCGGGCGTAGTCGGTGAATCTTGGACCACATTGGCGGGCGTCATTGGTCAGTCCGTTCCTGGGAATTAACACGTAGTCCAGTACAGATCGGTTATCGTCGGTTAAGCGGATTGCGACCAACCAGCGATCAGACGCCTCTGATAAGTGCGAGATGTAGTAGCGTGTCAGAATGCCCTTGTACGGCTCCGAACGAGTAACTCTGAAGCCGATGCCGATTTTTCCGTCTATCCGCAAATGATCGGTCATGGGCGCTATCGCGACGCGCCTGCCGCGGCTCTCTAGTTCGAGAGCGATCTCCCGGACGAGGTCAGCCCTGATACGAGCCCATTCGCTTCGTCGATCGGCAAAAGAATAATCCCGTTCCGCCTTGTACCCAATTCGTTCGTAAACCTTTCGAAGCGACCCGAAGTGATTGATATAGGTGCTCATGTGAGGGACGTCGGAAGCCCTGTTGATGATTGCAGCACTGAGCCGGCCCTTTCTATGAAGAAGGACGAGCAATCGCTTCAGCATCTCATCTTCGGAGACCCGAACATACCGACCGATAGTGAGTGCCTGCGCACGCTGAAAGATGCCTGCATCAACGATCGGATTGATACAGCCTTCTCCGCGTACCCATAGTTCGGGAGGGTTTGATACGCGCGGCGACTTGAGCTTTTTCGACTGTCGATTGTAGACGATGTTTCCGATGTAGTTCTCATTCTGGAGAACGCGCTTGACGATGCGTGCATTCCATGGCCGTCCGCAAGCGGTTGATGCGCACGCTTCATTCAAGTCGCCGGCGATGTGTGAATATCGCCTGCCTCTCAGACATTGTTGAAATATCCAGTTCACGATTGCGATTTGCTTCGGTGCGCCTGGACGCAACCGGACGTGATCGGTTGTCAGATTCTTCTGCTGACCTTTCTTCAGAAACCCCTTAATCCTTTGGTTTCCGTCCACCAAAACACGCTGGATTGCAAATGCGGCGGGTCCTCCGTGAGAAAAGCCGAGGCGAACGATACGACAATGTCCGGCGTGAACCTTCACCGAGAGTTCGCGACTGTATTCGGCCGCCATGACTCTCTTCAGGTTCTTCACGATGCTCGAGAGCATGCTGCCGTCGTTATCGAACGGCTCAGCGCAGTATGCGACTTTCACCCCGGCTTGCCGGCAAATGAATTCGTAATGTGCACTTTCATCCGTGTCCTGAAAGCGGCCCCATCGGCTGACGTCGTAGACCAACAGGGTACCGTAGTCCGCTATTCCGTTGGTTATGTCGTTGATCAATTGCTGTAGGCCGGCCCTGTTCTTGATCTGAAGTCCACTTTCACCTTCGTCACGATAGGTGTGAACGATCTTCAGGCCGCGGACGTGAGCATACGCCGCGATCGCAGCAGCTTGGTTCTGAATAGAGAACTGCTGCATGTCCGTTGACATACGAACATACTGCGCAGCGCGGAGCGCTTTATCAGAAGTCGGTAGATGTTCCTTGCGGATGACGAGTGCATTTGCCATGGCCGCCTCGACGGCGTCAGCTTACCCCAACGCTACCTATGCCTAAAGCCCGACCTCCCAAAAAATCCCTTGCGCCGTCGGGCAACTCAGTAGTCCAATGCTCTGATCCCGAAATCCAACCAATTAAACCACCCGGCGCTCATCCGCGCGGGTGAGCGAGGCTGCGTGGCATGTCAGATGGATCGAAGAATATCAGTCTAATCGAAGTAGTGAAGCGCAACGGAGATTTTCGGAAGAACTACGGAATAGTAATCGGTGCCGTTCTGTTTCTGCGCGCTGTGAGCGCGCTCGCGGCGGGACTGCCTTCTGGAATACTTTGCTGGCTATCGTGGTCGCAGCCATCGCAGCCGTTCTGCAAAAGCACGGCTGGCGCCTTCCCTTTTAGCAATGCAACTTGGCCGCCTCTTCGCTCAAACCGTGACCAGCCCGGTGCTGACGGTACCGGTGCCATTGTTGACGAGGTTGGATGAGGTGTTCGAGACCGAGCGCCCGGTGATCAGCGTGTTCGTGCAGCCGCTGTCGACCTGGATGCCGTTCGTTCCGTTCGAGATCGCCTTGATGCCGGTGAGGTCGCAATCCACCGCGCTGCCGGTGAGCCAGAATCCGATCGTCGTGCTCGCATCAGCCTCGCATCCCGTGAGGGAGATGTAGGATGGTGTCGAGCCGCCTTGAGATGTGATTTCGAAACCGATTTTGCAGAGTATTGCCGCACATCGAGTGGCACCGCCGTACAACGTTCCGGCGAATTCAAAGCCGACACCGGCGCAGTTGTTGGCGACGCAGTTCACCAGTTCGTTGTACTGCGGGACGCTCGTGTTCGCCTGCTGAATGAGGAAGCCGGCGCTCACCGTATTGGTCACACCATAGGCAGTGCAGCCGGTGATCGTGTTGTAGAAGCTCTGGTCTCCGAGTTCGAACCCCTGGAAGCCCGGAGTATTTACGGAGCAGCCGGCGATCTTGTTGCGAAGCTGAACGTTGGTGGTGCCGACCGCGTTCGCGGGATTCAGATTGACGCCATAGTCAGTGAAGCCGTTGCGACCATCGACGTAGCACTCGCTGATCAAATTGTCGTTGCAACCTCCGTAGAGATAGAGGCCGCGGTTCATAACGGCTTCCGCATAGCAGTTGCGGAAGGTGCAGAAGCTGACCGACGGCACGCTGGATCCGCCGTTCACGTTCCAGCCGTCCATCAGCAGACCGACGTACCAGTTGCCGGTCACGCGGACGTTCTCGACGATGCTCTCGGTCACGCCATGCAGCACCATCGGCGCCTGGTAGACGCTGGCGGCGAGAATGATCCAGTCAGTGTGGGTGCCGCTGCCTGCGGCGAAGCCGACGTTCACCGTCAGCGACGTGCCGCTATAGGTGGTGACAAGCCCTTCCATGTGGGCGGAAGGTACGGAGGCGCTCTGGATGCGGATGAAATTGACGCTACCGCCGACGAGGTTGAGGCCGGCAGCGTTGATGGTGAAAGTGACGGATTGCGGAGGAGTCAGTGTGCTGGGATTAACGGAGGTAGTCGAGGTGGCAAGCTGTGCCGTGTTGTTAAAGATGCCACCAGACCATCGGCAATGATTGCCGAGCGAGATCATCGAGCCGGTGTAGGTGTTGTAGTTAGTCGACCAGCTCCCGCCGCTGCCAGGATCAGAGGAGCGCGTGAATGTCGCGTTCTGCGCCGCAAAGACAGTCGTGCCGTCGGGCACTGTCAGCGCGGACGAGCCGAGATTGTAATTCTTGCCACCGGGGAAATATGCGGCCGCGCCGGCGTTCGAACAGTTCAGCAGAAAATTGTTGATCGCCGCTGCGTCGTTCGTGACGCCATCGCCCTTGATATTGTAGTCGACCGCATTGAGCTGCGGCAGCGTGTACGGAATGTAGGTTGCGCCGGCCTGTTCGGCGGCGACGATTGCCGCGACAGAAGCAAAGGCGAGCAGCAGGGATCGGCGCGTGGAGGACATCGGAGCGTCTCTTCGTGAGCGCTCCAATCCGGTGAAGCGGCCGAAGAGACGAAAGTCCGCCGTGTCTCAGTGGCGAGGCTTGTTGACGGAAAGCCCGGTCCGAAACGCTCTAAGGCGAGCGCGGCCTACTCGATCGGAAGTGACGCGGCCTGCAACAGCCGGCCGTATTGGGTGTCGTCGAGCCCTGCGAGCTTCTGCAACGTCACGCAGACGTCGCGCCAGCGATCGTTCTCGCTGCGCAATTCCCGCGCCTTCGCGCGCACAGCTTTGATCTCATGCTTGAGACCGATGATCTTGCTGGTTTGCTGATCCGTCACGTGTGGACCACGTTGGTGTTGATCGAGTGATTTCCCAACATGGACTGCGGCACGGTCCAGCGATAGGTGCCGGCGGGAAGCACGCCGGTCGCCTTCGATCCTCCGATTTCGTTCGCCAGGAACCGGACCGGAGGATCGAGCTGAACGAATGAGCCGTTGACCAGCCTCTGGAGCTCGATGGCCTCGGAGCCGTGCTGGATCGTTCCGCTGACATTGGCTTGGTACATTCCGCCATTCAGGCTGAAGGGAGCGGAGTGCTTCGAAAGCGAGGTATGAGAGACCGTTTCGGCCATGGCAGCTCTCCTACGGGGTTTTCAGATTGCCGCCGAGCAGCATGAAGCCGGCCGGCAGATGTTGGCGTGACGCTTCCAGCACGAAGAGGCTCACGCCCAGGTCGCGCTTGGCAGCGTCGAGGATGCGATCGTCGATCGGCACATCGACGTGCCAGACAACACCGGTTTTGGGATTGATCGCCTCGAGGATCATGCCGGCTCCTTCACGGGAGCAATCCGCATCGCGCTCGCGATCGTCAGCAACCGAGTTGCTTCTGGATCGCCGGCGAAGAGCTTCTTCTGAAATTCGCCATCACGCTTCCAGGACTCGACCTTGGCGTCGACCGCGGCGCGCAGCTGCGGCGTGATCGATCGCTTGCCATGGATGTACTCCTGCACTTCGCGACCAGCATCGGTGATCTCAGGCGAGAGGCCGGCTTGGATCAGATGATCCAGCACGGTGGCGGCATCGCGCTTTTCCAGAGCAGATCCAAGGTCGGCAGCAAGCTGCTCAGCCGTCGGTTCAGATGACGATGTTGCCGGCTTGGTGGCGGCGTCAAATTGCTTCGACATCTCCGCAAGCTTCGCCGTGACCTGGTCCGGTGTCATCGACCATGCGTCGTCGCTGATCTCGTCAGTCATGCTGCATCCTTACGTTCGGCGGCGCGCAGCACCGCGCTGTTCATTCGCTCGATCTGCTTTTCGATCTCATCGAGCACGACCTGATCGGCCTTCCGGAATTCATCGATGCCGGGGGCGAAGGTTCTGTGATCGGCATTGGTCAGCAGAGGGGATGATTTCACGAGCGGCAAAACGAAGCGTCCTGCACCGTCGTCGCGGTCCGGCCCAAGCCGCCACAGTTCGGCGAGCAGCAATCGCTCGCACGGGCTGAATGACGGGCCCAGTGCTCCGTTCGGCCCCATCCCTACCTCCGGCACGACCGTTCCGGCCGGCGTCGCGATCTGCGCGCGCAGGGTCGCGGCACTGAACTTGCCAAAGGCGGCGGCCAGCGACGCGACGGCCGTCATCACTTCGGCCATGGCCTTCCCGCGGTCCTGCATGGCGGCGGCGAAAGCGGTCATCTGCCCGGCGCGCATGTCGATGACTGCGCCGGCAGCCGCCTGCCGGTCCAGTTGTTGGGCGAGGCGGAGCGCCGCGTCCAGATCGTCCACCGCGCACGCGGCAACGTCGATCTTCGCGCGATGCGCTGAGAGCTTCGCAGCCGCGCCGGGCTTCCCCTCGGAAGCGGCCAGCACCAGAGCGGCCCTTTCCGCCTCGAGGACGGCGAGCTCGGCGACGACGACGTCGAGCTTCGCGGCCACCGCCGGCGCTTTCAGCTCGTTTTCGGTCTCCGGCGCAGCCTCGGCGCTGGGATGCTCGACACGGGTCTCGGTTTCTTTGCGCAACAGGGTCATTCTAGGCATCCACCGCATTTTCGAGCCCACATTTCGATCGGATTGCTTTCAACGCGGCCACAGCAGCAACGTGCTTGGCGTTCGCGGCGGCCAGTTCGTCGCGCGCCTGGCGCTCGGCCTTTTCAGCCGCAACGAACGCCTCGGCATCGACATGACGCTGGCGCGCCGACTGCGGAAGCCGAGCGTAGGCTGATCCGGAGCCCTTCTCGATCTCGGCGCCAGCCCTGCGCTCGGCGTGGCGGCCGAGCAACTCGACCTCAACGGCGCGCAAATGTTCGGCAGCCGCGGTCATGCTACCCTCTGCTCAGTGGGCTCGGTGGCGGGACGCATGATCGCATCCTCAATCACTAGCTCGAGGTACTGAGCCATCTGCCGGCGATCCGCGGCCGCCCGCGATTTCGCCACGGCTTTCACTTCCGGCTTCAGTCGAAGGCTGACTCGTTCTCTGCGTTCCCGCATGGTGGTGATCCTTGGCTTCTGTCGTCGGCAGCAAGGTCATCTGTCCGCATTCAATCAGCAACGCACCATCGGCACGCTGCCGCCATCCACGGGACAACATCCGCGGACGCTCCCGAGGAACCCACCGCGAGCTCACGCGCTTGATCGCCTCGTAGTCGTCGACCAGGATCAGCGCCTTGCCGAGCGCGCCCAGCAGGTCACCGGTCGACTGGTAACCGAGGTTCTTCATCGGCTGGTGCGCGAACAGCTTGTTCACATAGCCCGGCGCCAAGCCGGACAGCGCATTCAGCGTCTCGTGCGTGATGTCGCGCTCCACACACGCGGCCTTCAGCGCCTCAGTCAGGTCGGCCATGCTCCGGATCAGTGGCGGCATTCGTCCGCACCGGCAGCAATGGGAGACAAAGGGGGCGGAGTTTTTACGGAGCCGCCGCGAAAAAATCGACGGAGGTCGATTATTGAGAGCGGCGCCGTTTCCGACCCCACCCCGGCACCCACCCCCGGTCGGATCGCTGGGAATTCCCAATGGACCGATCGCCATCCATTGGCCGTTTCGCCAGCGATCAATCGGCTCGCCTGGCGCGCGCCAGATCTCTCCAACAGTGTGAAAGACGTGGAAGCATCGCGCGCGAAAACCCCTTCCCGTGATTTTCGATCACGGAGTCCGAGTCGACATATCGCTGCAAAGCTTGGGCTTTCCTGCTCGACGCGATGGCGTGTCGGCGCTGTGTGGGCAGAACCCGTCGGGAGTGGCGATGCTAACCGGGCTAACCGGTTACGGTGTCGACCAGCCGCGAGCATTACACCTGCCTTGTCGGCGCCGGCGTGCGGGTTATGGCACGTGATGGCAGAACGAGGTCCTCCTGCCCTTCCCTTCCTTGAGCGGCCGGAAGCGTGAGCGGTCCCAACGACCGCGAGAGCGCTTCCAACGCTCGGGGGGTATGGGGGGTTGGAAGCACACGGTTGGTAGGGGGGTTGGAAGCAGTTGGAATGCAGTCGGCAGACGCGTTGGTATGGGCGTTGGAATGTGCCGCGGAGAGTTGGTAGGGGGGTTGGAAGGTCAGTCACCGGCCCGCTCCAGATGTTCGCGGCGCCTGCTGGCGGGTCCCGAGATGACGACCTTGATCCGGCCGTTGGATAGCATCCGCTCCATGGCCGCGCGGAAGCCGGCCGCGGAGATGCCGCCGGCCTCGGGATCGGCGGCGAATTCGGTCGGCGCGCTGCCCTTGGCGTTCTTGGCGTGCACCGGCCGGTGTTGCGCCTGGCGCTTATCGAGCAGCTTCAGGAACACTTCCTCGACGTCGCGGTCCGCGGCCGCCCGGTATAGCGAGGCCTCGCCGGCCATCGCGGTGGTGAAGGTCAGCCCGCCCCAGCGGAGTGTCACCTTCTCGCCGGACCTGCCGTAGTTGGATTTCTTGACCTCGAGCGTGCGGACGTCCTGGTCGTCCTTGTCCGGGTCGGACAGGTGCAGCATCGAGCGCACCGAGTTGCGCCAGTCGACCGAGTTGGCGGTCCCGCTGCCGTCGGCCATGCCGCGCACGCTGGGGTGATCGAGCAGCACGATGGCGGTGTCGTGCTCCCGGGCGATCTTGCGCAGCATCGCGAGGAAGGCGCGGACCTGGCGCCGGGCGATGGCCTCGCCGTCGAACACCGCGGCGATACTGTCGATGACAACCAGGCGCGGCCTGTGATCCTTGATCCAGGCCTCCAGC
Source organism: Bradyrhizobium oropedii (assembly GCF_020889685.1). Lineage (GTDB taxonomy): Bacteria > Pseudomonadota > Alphaproteobacteria > Rhizobiales > Xanthobacteraceae > Bradyrhizobium > Bradyrhizobium oropedii. The sequence goes on along the minus strand of NZ_JACMYO010000078.1, from coordinate 22,723 downwards.
CAGTCCAGCAGCGGCGCGCGCGACAGCCGGCCGTCCTTGCCGGCGTGCGCAAGCCAGGTCTCCTCCAGATCGGGAAACAGCATGTGCAGATCGGCGAGGCCGTGAGGATCGACGCAGCGGTGCTTGCAGATGCGCTCGACGCGATCGCGGACGTTGCTCTCGGGCTCCTCGCAGGACAGGAACAGCGCCGGACCTGCCTCCGCGATCGACCCGAGCCAGTCGCCGAGGCCTGCCGCGACGGAGACGAGCAGCTGCGTGGATATCTCCGTCTTGCCGCTGCCGCCGTTGCCAGCAAGGATGGTGAGGTCGCCGGAAGGGATGCGTCCGGTCACGAGCCAGCGCTGCTTTTCGGCCTCGGTATCCTTCCAGGCGGCCGGCGTGATCGGGGCGAACGCCGACGGCTTCGGTTGATCGGGTTCTATTTCAGCCGGATCGGCCGGCGCCTCGCCGAACGCGTCGAAAGATTCGACAGGCGGAATATCCTCGACCGGGGGCCGCTGGACATATCCCAGATCCTCAAAGACCCGCAGTCCCATTGCCCGATTTGGAAGGTTGAGCATCAGGCGGCCTCCAGCATCTCGAGCAGCGCCGGCGCGTCGGCAGGATGATTGCGGAGCCACGTCGCAAGCCGGTCGGGATTGCCCGCGTCCAACACGATGCGGAATGCGTCGATCGTTGCCTGCGGTGTGCGGTACTGCGGGGGGCGGCCCGCGCTGCCGGAAATGTCGGAGTTGCGAACGTGTGCCGGCGACGGCGCCTCACCGGTGTGTCGCCAGGCGTCCCGCGGGTCGGCAAGCTCCCAAGCGGTCACGAGGTCGCCGTCGTCCCAGCAGAAGAACAGCGGGCCCTCGCCGTCATCCTGGCAGTGATGCTGATCGATCGTTCGCCCGCAAAGCTCGCAAGGCCTCGGATCAATCTCGAGCGGCAGAAGGTCGTCCGCTGCGGCGAGGCTCATTCGTCGCCCTCGCCCTGAAGCAGACCCAGCTCGCGCGCCTTGTCCAAGGCCTTGTTGATGGCCTTCGCGAGATCCGGAAGCCGCGTGACCTTGATGGCAACGCCCTTCGCAGTCGGGACAAGCCTCCCGTCTTTGCTCATGGCGTGCTTGCGCACGTTGATCAGATTGTGACCCTTGTAGGTCGACAGCTCGGTGATGATCGCGTCGTGGCGACGGTTGGCCCAAAACTGGTCGACCACGACCGGTTCGGCGAGTTCAGGCTTGCGTGCTCCCATGATCAGGCCGCCTTTCCGGCGGTCTTTTCCTGCGCCCGCAGCCAACGCTCGACGCTCGGCCAAAAATACGTCACGTCGCGCCCAACGCGCGTCACCGGCGGGCCCTTCCCGTCAAGCTCCCAGTTGATCAGCGTGCGTTCGTTGTAAGGGCGCCCGCGAACGAGCTTGCCGAGCTTCTCGGCGGTCGCTGGGCGCGAGAGGTATTCATCCTGATTGTCGGGCATCGTTCGAGGTCCGTGCGTTGATGTGGCACGAACCTGCATGAAATCCGATGCAGTCGGGTGAGACAGATAGGAGGCGCAAATTGGTCGCCCTATTTGTCTTTGGACCTGTTCTTCAGGATGCGGTTCAGCTTTCGGACAAGGGAAGCCGGAGTGATGCTCTGGGCTCGGACCTTCCCTCGGTTTTTCGCCGCATGGTGTTTGAGCGCAGCTCTCGCCCACTCGGTCTTATTGCTGCTTCCGAACGATTTCCAGCTCTGAAACAGCAACCGATCACCCTCGGGATCGTGGGCGCCCGGCTGCTTTCTTGGTGGCGGCCGGCGCGGCCTACTTTCCGGAGCTGGCGGCCGTCCGCGAGACGTCGCCCGAAAAAGCCTGGCTGCTTCATTCTTGCCGAAGATGACGCAGCCCTCAGCGAACAGCGCGGATAGGCGCCGCTTGTATTCTGCACGCGCGGCCGGCGTGAGACCAAGATCGTCAGCAGCGCCCATGTCAAACCTCCGCGGCCGCACCGGCCGGCTGCGGTTTCAGGATCAGCGCAACCAGGTCCGCAAGCTTCGTGAAGCCTTGCCGCTTCTCGTCGAGATATGCGTACCGATCATAGACCCCGCGGACGCCGCCGATCACGTGCCCCAGACACCGCTCGGCATGGTCGGCCGGCACGCCGGCGCGGGACATCAGCGATCGACCGGTGCGCCGCAGATCGTGCAAGACGAAATGCGGCATCGGCCCGCGCTGCGCTTCCGTGCGGATTTTGGCGATGGCCTTGTCGAGCTGGCGCTTCGCCTTGCTGAAACCGGTGAAGCCCTTCGCGCCGCCGGTGGTCGTGAAGACGAACCACGAGTTGCCCTTGGCGCCTTCGGGCTTGGCACCGACGAGGTCGCGCGCGGCAGCGCTCAACGGGATGATGTGGTCGATTCCGGTCTTGTAGCGCTCCGCCGGGATCGTCCAGTCGTCGCCATCGAGCTCGCTGGAATGCATCAGCGCTGCCTCGTTGCGGCGCGTGGTCGTCAGAAGCAGCGATTTGACGAACCGCGGATAGCAGGCCGGCACGTCCTCGATGACGTCCAGGGCCGCCCACACGTCGCGCAGCTCTTCGTCGGACAGCACGCGATCGCGCGCGTTGTTGCCGACGGCCCGGATGCCCTTCACGATCGGGTTGGTGAAATCCTCGTTCCGAGCCTGAAACCAATTGAACGCCTTGCGCAGGTAGGCCAGCGTCCGATCGGCCATGACCGGCCCGCTCTCGTCCTCGATCTCGTCGAGCATGTCGACGATGTGCGAGCGGCGGAGCCGGCCCTCGCCGAACACCGGGAGGTCGCCGATGTCGGGGGCGACCAGGCGGCGGAACGTGCTGGCATACTGGTCGGCGCTCTTTAGCGCGGCTTCTTTCCGGCAGTAGCGCTCGACGAACATGTCCAGCATGCCCGGATGCTTTTGCTCGCGACCGGCCTCGTCAGCGTCGGGATCGTAGGCCCCGCCGATCTTCAGCCCCTCGGGATTGTCGCCATCCTCGAGGCGTCGGGTGCGCTCCGGCCGCGGATCCTCGCGCCGGCCGTTCTTGAGGTCCTTGGCGAGCTTGTCCGCCCTGATGATCGCGTCCCGGACGGTCAGGGTTCCCCCCTGGGGGTTCTCGTCCCATCGGCCGAGCGTCTCGAGGTATTTGCGCCCGTCGACCCGGTGGAACAGCACGAAAGATTTGGTCCCGCCGGCGGTGACGCGGACGCCGAACCCGGCCGGGGCCTTCTTGCCCTGCAGGGTCGCGCCGCTGAAGAAATGGACCTTGTTGCCTTTCGCCGGCGCTGGCAGGCCGGCCACGGCCTTCTCGCTGATCTGCTGCATCCCGCCTCCCCCGTGTGGGCACTGTGTGGGCGCCTCGAAACAGGTGCGAGATTCTGCGAGGTTCAATTCGGCGTCAACAGATTTCGCCGAAAACCACTGAAATTATGGGGGATTTTTGGGTTTGCGCCGGAAAGTGACTCTGAACCAATGACTTAGCCGGAAGCCCTGATATTGACTTTTAATCATGGGGTCGAGGGTTCGAGTCCCTCCGCGCTCACCAAATCAAATCAATCACTTAAGACAGAAACGGGCCCAAGCCAGCCGGAAGTCAGTTCGGATCGCGCTCACACCATGCACACTGGGCGTGCTCGGCATGGCCTACTTCGCCGCGGCGATAGTAGCCGATGTGATGAACGCTGGCCGGCAAACCTGAGCCAGGCTGATCCGACTGGCACTGAACTTGCGATGTCGTACTGTGCTGGGATTGCAGTCCCCAGATTGAAACAGGGCGCCGCCGGGACAAACCATTTCGGGCCCGGCGGCGTACTTTTTCGAGACGGTCAGAACAGCATGCCGCCGCCGACTGGATGCCCGGCCGCCGACCAGATCAACGAACCGGCGGGTTGTAGCGATCCCAGATCACGGTTCTCGAGACACTCTGCGCCGATCGCGAGATGGCGTCGTCGAACCTGTGATATTGGTCGAACTGCTGCTGCTCATCGCGCAGCTGCGGCTCTTGGGCAGACGGGTAAGGACTATTCGTACCGTTCCAACGATCAGATCCCGACACGACGCAACCCCATCTTGGTTCAGATGCAGGCTGGTTAGCACCGTTGCGCGGGTAGCTCTGTATCGTCGCGGCAACAGCGCCGGCAATCCGCGCAAATATGAGCACACGGATTGTTTCCGTGGTTCTCCGTGCGTGAACAATGCTCCAACCTTTGATTTCGGTGCGATGTCAGGAGCCAGCACATGAAACTTGCCGGGGCAGCCGCAGTTTGGCTCGTGCCTTGCGTACTTGCCGCAACTGCCAATGCACAGAGCTGCCTCACGGGCCCCATCAAAACGAAGGACGGCTCCTTGCAGACGTGGACCGTCGTCAATCGCTGCGGCGCACCGGTGACACTGCGCTATTCGCTGACGGGTCCCCTGGGCAAAGAGCCAAGAAGCGCAACCGTATCTGCCTGCAGCAGACAGCGGATTGTGCAGACCTTCGAGACAGATCAGATCGATTTTCTCAACACGATCTATGGTCCAGGCTGGGAGAAGATTTGCCCGTCATTGGACGATGAGGTTCGCCTCAGGAAACGACCGGAAAAATCGACCAACGAAGCAGATCAGATTCCTTTTCCATCCATCAGCCCGCCGCCCCTGGCCGGTCCCAAGCCGATAGGCCCTGCGGGAGGGAAACCGATTCCCAAAGGATAGCCTGAGCCGCAGAATCAATCGGGCATGCTTCAGCACCGCGACCAGATCAGCGTCGACTGAACTTCACGCTGCCGGGGATGACAAAGTTGCAGCCGTGCCGGTGCTCCATCATCGCAAATGCCCGGCACGCCGCACGCTCAGGGATCGACCGTGAGCGGCAGCTCGCCCTGACCGCCTGTCCAGTCGATGATCTCGACCTGAAGCCCGCGCTTCAGCATCTCCGACTCGAGACTGCCGGCGTGGCGTTTCCATTCGGGCGTGGCGCGGACGCGGAATTTCGGATCTTCGCCGTTGGCCTCGAATTCATCGTCGGCCCTGAGCGCGCCGCGGACGGCTTCGTACATCATCTTCAGGCTGGCGTCGGTGAAGGCGCCGTAGTCCATCGGTCGTCTCCTTCAGCACTGTCAGACGCAAAAGGCCGCCACGTAACTTCCCGTGGCGGCCTTCTGCTAGCGGCCCATCCAGACGGCCAACAACGAGGTTGCGTGAGTCGGGTTAACGAAGCGTTGTTGGCGCGGCGGCGTCGCTTCGTGGCGCCCGCCCACAAAAGAGGGCCCCGCCGAAGCGAGGCCCTTCTCGTAATGCAGCACAATGTGCTCAGGACTTGGCGCTCAGGACTTGGCGCTCAGGACTTGGCGCTCAGGACTTGCTAGTCGTCCCAGTCATGACCACGGATCACGAAGCCGCGGTCGCGATAGTAGTCGCGATGATGGTTGTACCAGCCATGGTGCCAGCCACGGTCGTATTCCCGGTACACGCGCGGACCGTCATATCGGTCGCCGTAGTAGCCGTGGCCGCCGCCGACATAGATGCCGATACCCTGCGCGCTGGCAATGGTCGGTGCCGCGATCGAGAGTGCCGCAACAGCGGCAAGTGCGTAAGTAAGCTTCGTCATGACATCCTCCTTCCAGTACGGGTGATAACGACTGGCGTCCGCGCATGTTGCAGGAACAAGTTCGGAACTTTCCTGAACGCCTGTTCAACATCGTGGCGAGGTCGACACGATCAACGGGTGATGTTGAGGAACTCTCGACAGCGTTACGCTTCCGGGAACATGCAGGCTGCCAACACTCAGATCGTGATGCGGTCGAAGTCGATGGCGACCCGGGTGTTCCGGAAGACGCTCGTCGCCTCCGCCAGAATGTCCTCGTCGGCGTAGCGGCCCGAGATGTGCGTGAGGACGAGTTGCTTGACCCCGCTCGCTGCCGCAAGCGCGGCTGCTTCGCTGGCCGTCAAATGTCCGTACTCACGTGCGGTGGCTGCGTCACGCGCGAGAAACGTCGCCTCGATCACCAGCACGTCGGCATCTCCAACGTGTTCGGCGAGCCCCTCTGTGGTTTCGGTATCACCGACAATGACGAGCTTCTTTCGTCCTTCGGCGGGACCAAGCACCTGCTCCGGATCGATAGTGCGGCCGTCGTCCAACCTCACCTGCCGTCCCTCCGCGAGCTCCTTCCGAATGGGCCCATCCGGCACGCGCAGCGCCAGCAGCCGGTCGGAGAGGAGATGCCGGCGTATCGCGCTCTGGAAGGAGAACGCGAAACTGTCGGTGTCCCGGTGGCGGACCGGGAAACAATCGATGGTGAATTCGCCGGCATCGATCACGCGTCCCTCCGTCAACGGCACCAGATCGAGCGGGATCGGCGCTCTGCCTTCGCCCCACAGCCCTGCCAGCATGCGCACGACGACATCGAGCGTGCCGGGCCCGCCATGAACGGTCATGACATCCGGACTTTGCCGCAACCTGAGGGTCGAAAACAGCCCGGGAATGCCGAGCACGTGATCGAAATGTCCGTGGGTCAGCAACAGGTGATCAAGCCGCCGAAAGCCGGCGCCACTCCGCAGCAACTGGCGCTGCGTTCCCTCGCCGCAATCGACCAGAATCCACGTGCCGCCCGCCTCGACGAGGAGGCCCGGGTGATTGCGCTCGGAAGACGGCACGCTTGCCGACGTTCCCAGAAAAGTCAGCGCGAACATCGCAACACCTGTTGTTGTCGCCAGCCGACGGCTCCCTGCCACCGGGATGAAGCATCTGATGGCAGTCTCGCCCAGCGTATTCAAGCGCCTCGATGCTCCTGACGACGACAGGATGACGGTGGCACTGCCAGCGGGACTCGAACCCGCGTCAACCGGCTGAAAACCGGTTATCCTGACCGCTAGACGATGGCAGCATGTTTCAGTTTGAAAGCGCGCGGCAGCTGCGCTCGCTGTCGATTTGAGATGGTGCCCGGAAATGGAATCGAACCACTGACGCGCACGCCTTCAACGTGCCGCTCTACCGCTGAGCTATCCGGGCGAGGTTTGGGAGGTTGCACACGTTGATGGTGCGGACACCGGCAGTCGAACCCGGGCCGCAAGAGTGGCGCCCTCGGCGACGACCGCAATCTTTTGTCCGCGGATTTGGTGGGTAACCCTGGAATCGAACCAGGCAGGCGCACAGGCGCAGGCTTTACAGGCTCGCTCAGTCCCCAGACTTGGCGTTACCCAAAACTTGGCGTTACGCGGAAATATGGCTGCCCCGGCACGACTCGAACGTGCGACCTCCGCCTCCGCACGGCGGCGCTCTCATCCACTGAGCTACGGGGCAACAGCCAGCCGGCGGCAACTCGTCGCCGGCTGTCACTTTTCGAGTTCGACGTCCCAGTACAGATAGTCCGTCCAGGACTCGTGCAGGAAGTTCGGCGGAAACAGACGCTGCGCCGCCACGAGGTCGTGCTGCGTCGGCTCGAACGGCTCCCGCAACGGCTTCTGACGAAACCGGTCCTTGCGCATGTTGCAGGGACTGCACGCTGCGACGATGTTCGTCCAGGACGTCTGCCCGCCATCGGCCCGAGGCACGACGTGGTCGAAGGTGAGCTCTCCGCGGAGGTGCTGCACGCCGCAATACTGGCAGCGAAAGCGATCACGGAGGAACACGTTGAAGCGCGTGAACGCAACCCGCGTCTGCGGCTTCACGTACGCGCGCAACGCGATCACCGACGGCAACCGCATCACCGTCGACGGGCTGCGGATGACCTGGTCGTATTCCGCGACGACGACGTGCGATCCACGCACCACCGCCCTGACGGCGTCTTCCCAGCCAGACAAGGACAGAGGGAAATAGCACAGCGGCTGGAAGTCGGCATTCAACACCAGCGCCGGATTTGCGGCGAACATCGTCGACCTCCATCAATTTGATTGCGTCATCGTCCTGCGAACGTGTGTGTGGCGCCTCCGACGGGAATCGAACCCGCCAATGCTCGATCGACAGTCGAGTCCCGTCACCAGCTGGGTCCGGAGGCAATTTGGTGCGGCCGCCGAGACTTGAACTCGGATGCACGAGGCGCGCGCCCCTCAAGCGCGTGTGTCTACCGTTTCCACCACGGCCGCAGAGACTTGAGCTTTCACAACTCCGACGTTCGGCGCGAAGGCCTTCGTATCGGAGGAACGGCCATGCCGGCCTCCTCATTTGTGTTGGTGCACGCTGCTGGAATCGAACCAACTGCCACTCGCTTATCAGGCGAGGCCCTCACCGGTCGGACTAGCGTGCGTTGATGGTACGCGCTGACCGGATCGAACGGCCGACATCCTGTATGTAAGACAGGCGCTCTACCGCTGAGCTAAGCGCGCGAAATTTGGTGCATCCGAATAGGCCGGAGGAGCTACCGCGCGACCGATCGCGTTACGCGCGCTACGCCACACCGGCGAGAGAAATTTCACAAACGGCCGGGGCTGGCCCGGCCAATACAAAAACCTTCGCTGCCTGAAACCACCGCTTGCCGCTCCACTGAAGGAGACCGGTACCGGTCAGCGGATCGCCTTATGTCCTCGCAGGGGCGATCATCCCGTATCGAAATTGCTTCACGCAATCGAACGCTCGCCGCGTCGATGCGGCTGGGTTCGGTTGAGGTAATCGAGGTAGATCTTGCGGGCCTGGGCCTCGGTGACCTTGCGGCGCGCCACGACGATACGCACGAAGGCGCGCGCGACCGGCGAGGAGAAAATCCTCTGCTCGGCACGGGTCTCGAGGCCTGTGGTGATCTTGGTGCGGGCCATCTGCCCTCTCCGCCTGATTTGGCGGAGGGTGAAATTCCCGCCGCCGGTTACGCTCTTGCTGGTATCGCTAGCCCTGAACCGGGCGGATAATTCGGACCATCCTTCGTCACGGACATGCACGACCAATCGCTCGACCGGGTAAGCGGACGTTCGATGGCGGCGAGCGCGACGATGTGTGAGCGTAGGCGCAACACGGTTTCGGTCCTCAGAGCGCGGGCAATTCAATTGCCGGCGGATTCGATGGGTCAGCGGTATGCGCAGAAGTCAGCGAATCCGTCAAGGCCCCCTGCTCCGCACAATCACCGGGCGGGGCCTCCATTCCGGGGCGCCACCGGCGGTTTGGCGCGGCAGCTAACTCCCTCAGGACACGAGCGATTTGATCGGGGTGTCGCGCGTAACCTTCACTGCGGCATCATGACCGGAAAAAAATTCGCCGGGCGCTTCCGCACTCGCGCGAAAATCGATGACTGAACGCATCGGATGGCGCGTTTGCCGCGACGGAGTCTGTGTCCGCTGGATCGCGCCCGCGCCGTTGCCCCTCTCGATCAGTCACAGCCTCAAGCATCGGAACAGTTGCGCGAGCGCGGTGTTGGCAGATTGGGCGCGGCGCTCGATAAGCTCGGCTGCGTTGGCGTAGTTGCGTGCCAGGATCTTCAGCGCGCGGCGGGCGTCAGGGAGTGTGGATTGCTCCGCCATCTCCAGGCATTGGTGCTCGAAGTATCTGAGCTCCTCGAGTTCGGTCATTGCGAATCGTCCGATTGGGTTCTGCATTTTCGATCTCAGTGCGCGCGCGACCTAGTGAAAGTTTGGCAAGTTTGTTGCCGGCCCCTGACGATCTGATCGGAGTGTTTCTGGGGGCATGATTTGACAATCACGGCTCCGTGACGGGGACCGACGCGTGCTGTGCGGATCGACAGGCGCGTCCAGTCGCTTTGGAACGCGGAGGTCTTGCGTCGGCGGTCACGACGTCTTGGCCGGAGTGCGGGCGAATCGTTCGCGCCGCTGCTCCAGTTCGCAGCAGTGAGGCCAAGGTGGTCCGGACTAGGCCCAAGCCAGACCTGCAACGCCGGCAGCATCATCGTCGTCGGTCGTGGTGAGCCGCCTGCGGCGCGTGCTGTCCTTTGCGCGACGATGACGAACGCCAGACCGGTACAGCGCCGTCGGCACGTGTCGCAACATGCCGCGCGCGAAATCGATCGCCTGCCGGACGACGGCCACGACCGTCGCCAAGCGCGTGAACAAGCCGACCAGGAAGATCATCGAGAAGATGTCGATATAGGCCAGCATGTCGCCAACCAGCATCAATTCGGGAGGAAGCGGAATCCGGTGCAGATAGGCGGCGATCAGGATGACGACCGGGATCAGCGCAATCAGCTTCCGGAGTGTCAGCCGGCCGAGCAAGGCGGCGAGCTCAACGACCAGGATCTGCCAGAGCCAGTCGCCAAGCGCAGCCGGCTTGTCGATCGTCCAGGTCTGCCACAATGGCTGCCACAGCTGCTGCCAGATCCGTTTCCACATCACAGCGTCTGCCTGGTCGTCCATGCTCGGGGGGCAATAACGGCGCTACGGCTTCGACGACGCCTCGCTGCCGTCGCCGTCGACCGTGGCGCCCTGGGCATCTGCAGAATCGGCCGACGGAAAGATGCGCTCGTAATTCGCGCGGGCCTCGCGGATCAGGCGCGCACGCTCCCGCTCGGATTTCGAAATGAACCTGATGATCTCGCCCATATGCTCTCCAACGCAGGGGCCAATTATCCAACCACAGGCAATGCAACCATCGTGCCTGATGGGCGCACGGCCGACATTCTTGCTCCGCTCACCGGACCGCCCGCGGCGGCACGCGCTGCTGACTGAACGCCACGCGCGGATTGACGCCGCAATAGGCATCGCGGCCCGACGCCGACGCCTGGCACTGCTCGTAGGTCTGGTAGCCGCAATAGCCGGGATATCCCTCCTGCCTGCCCTGAATGCACCAGGGGTAGTCGTAGGCATCAGCCGCAGCCGGCTGTGCGGAACCGACAATCCAGCTGGTGCCGAGCGCCGCGAATGCCAGAATTGCCCAATTCGACCTGCGCATGATCCTGCTTCCTTTTCGATCGGCGCCCAGCCGTTGATGTAGGTACGCAGGCAAGATCTGCGAGGTTTCCAGCCACCGTCTCAAGAAGCTGTGAGATTTGCTGAACGCTCGTTCACGGCATGGAGGCCGGCTGAGCGGCGTCGACCACAGGGTCCGCCGCCGCTCTGCTCGGGGACACCGAGGGCATGTAGTTAACCGGCACCTAATCAGACGCGCGCGGTTGAAATCTGCAATTTAAGCGCGCTGCAAGACGCCTCCCCTGGTCTCCGGCGCAGGCTCACCGCAACGGACGACGACACCCGGACAGGTTCGTCGCAAGGGGGATAATCATGCGCAGCGCGCTCATTGCTTCAATGATCCTGTCACTTGCGGTCGGACAGGCGGTTGCGGGACCCCGCACGTCGGGATCATCAGATGCGTCCGCTTCGGCACCGACCGGCGTCGAGACCTACCGCGGCTACGTGTTCGATCTCTCCGAAAACGCCGACCGCAAGGACGTCACCACCATTACGGACATGGTCCGCCGTCAGCTCGACGTCGTGGAAACCGCAGGTTTCAGCCCGAAGGTGTTACAGTTCCTCCATCGGGTGCCGATCGTCGCGAGCGAGATGGCGTGTCTCGACGAAGGTGCAGCGGCGGCCTGCTATGGCCTGACGCCGCCTGAATGGGACCGCGGCACGACCCGCGACATCACCATCTGGGATCACGACAAGCAGCAGTGGACCAATTCGGACCCGCTCGCGCTGGCCCTCGATTCCGGCATCGGCATCATCAGGTTGCGTCCGAACATGATGCGCTACGCGAAGGACCCGGTGCTGCTGCACAAATTCCTTCACGCCTATCATGCCCGGCTGTTGCCGAGCGGCTATGAGAACAAGGCAATCAAGGGCTTCCTCAGCCAGGCCAAGTCAAAGGAGCTGTTCGCCAAGGAGGCCTACGCGTTGAAGAACCAGCAGGAGTTCTTCGCGGTGACAGCGAGCATCTTCCTTGCCGGCAAGGATTCCGAGCACGAACCCTACACGCGCGCCACGCTCAAGGAAAAGATGCCGGACTACTACAAGTATCTTGTCGGCCTGTTCGGCACCGATCCCGAGGAAACCAGCGTCACGCCGGTCGCATCAGCCAACTGAGTCAGGATCCCACAAAAAACGAGGCCCGGTGTGCCTAGGAGCCCGGGCCTCGTTTCTGATGTCCCCCGCCTCAGTGGCGGATCAGGTGTCGTGGTTACGCGAGCTTGTCCGCGCGATCCATCCCGGATGATTACGGGGGTCAGGCGGAAGCAGGTCTCACTTGCTGTAGCTATAGAACCCCTGCCCGGTCTTGCGGCCGAGATGGCCGGCATCGACCATCTCCTTCAGCAGCGGCGCCGGCCGGTATTTGGGATCGTTGAAGCCGGTGTAAAACACCTCCATCACCGACAGCATGGTGTCGAGCCCGATCAGGTCGGCGAGCGCGAGCGGGCCGATCGGATGGTTGCAGCCGAGCTTCATGCCGGCATCGATCTCCTCCGCGGTCGCAATGCCCTCCTGCAGCGCAAAGATCGCCTCGTTGATCATCGGGCACAGGATGCGGTTCACCGCAAAGCCCGGGCTGTTCTTCGCCGTGATCGCAACCTTGCCGACGCGCTTGGCGAAGGCTTCGGCCTTGGCGACCGTGTCGTCCGAGGTCTGCAAGCCCCGGATCAATTCGAGCAGCGCCATCACCGGCACCGGATTGAAGAAGTGCATTCCGATGAAGCGGTCGGGACGATCGGTCGAGGCCGCAAGGCGGGTGATCGAGATCGACGAGGTGTTGGTCGCGACCAGCGCGCTCGGCTTCAGCCCGGCGCAGAGATCCCTGAGGATCTTGATTTTCAACTCCTCGTTCTCGGTCGCCGCTTCGATCACGAGATCGCAGGCCGCGAGCTTGGACTTGTCGGTGGTGGCATCGATGCGCGCGAGCGTCGCGTCGCGATCGGCCGCGGTCATTTTCTCCTTGGAGACCAGGCGATCGAGACTGGTCCCAACCGTCTTCAGGCCGCGTTGCACCGCCGCGTCGGAGATATCCACCATGGTGACACCGAGCCCAGCCGCGGCGCAGATCTGCGCGATGCCGTTGCCCATGGTCCCGGCGCCGATAATGCCAACCGTCTCAATCATTGTATCAGTCCCTCGCAGCTAGCGCGGCCGCATTGGCCGCATCCTCAAAACGGCGGACCGTGGGGTCCGCGGATGGCGCAGGAATAGCAGTCCGGCCGGATGGCCGATACAGGGGACGTTGGTATCCTGGTGAGGTTTATCCGGGACGCGGGGGCAGCGGCCGCCGTGGCGAAACGGCGGTGCGCGACGGCAAATCGGTACGCGGGGGATCGGCCATCCGCGAAGGCTCGAACACGCGATTAAGCCGCACGATCCACCAGGCCATTCGCCCGTAGCTGCGGCGCAGTGCCGATCCGAATCCCTCGTCGATGTCCTGGTCACGATCCATACCCCTATCGTTAACGTGCATCCTTGAAGGAACGGTGAGCGCCATCACGTGCTGCGGCGGTAATTGTTAGGGACTTGGCAACTATTTCGCGCAAGCCTTGGCGAATTGACGGTGCGGACGCTGGTAATCTCCCGGATTGCGTACGCAAGACCCTGCGCCGCAGCATCGCTATGCCGGTGCGACTCGCATTTAATTGATCGAATTTTCCGCGGAGCGCCGCGACACAAGGATATTAGACGACGAGGGCTACGCCCATGCTTGCTGAAAAATTCATTTTGCTGCTCGAGACGTTGCTGAACGGCCAGACCCATTCCGACGGAAGCCCGCGCGTGGTGAGCACCTCGCCCCACGTCCCGGTCGAGCTGCCGCGCGAAACCCGGCCGAAGGGCAGCCTCCCCCGCTAGGCCGCTTGCTGGCAGCGGTCGATCGCCGCGGCCTTGCGGCGGTTGGCGACGTTTGCTGGCAACGCCGTCTCGCTCGCCCGTGATCCAGCTCATAGCTGGTTCAAGTCGGACCACGCTACACCACTCCTGCAACGAGGTGGTGCAGCCATGGACTGCAAGAGCGACAGCAAGATCGATTTCGTCGGCATCGCCGTCGCCATCTGCGTCGCCGCATACACAGCGATCATGCTTGCCTATCTTGCCCAGGACGATCTCGGCCTGACCGCCACGCAAACACGTGATCTGGCAATGATGGCTGCGGTGTTCCTCGCATTGCCGATCGTGCTGGATTTCCTGCGCACGCGACCCGGCGACGCTCGCTGAGTCCGGCCGCGGCGCACCTGCTGCATCCCGATCTCCCCCGCTGCAAACGCGCCTGCGCAACATTGCGCTAGGTGAAGCAACGCGAATCAGCGTTACTTTGCAACTGACCACTAGGCGGGATTTGGCTGCATGACCCAGCCAGACGGTTTGGATCAGAATATTCGCGAACTGCAGGAGTGGCTGCGCAAGGCCTGGCAGCAACTTGCGGACCCTTCGCTCACCGCCTTCTCCCGTCGCGAACTGCGCAACCAGATGAAGCAATGCAACGCGGATTTGCACGTGCAGCTGCAAGCCATGTCCAAACGACTTAGTCAGCCCTTGCCGGCGGGCAGAGCGTTCGTCAGGCCGGAGCTCCGGATCCTCGTCTAGCGCTCGTGCGCCTGCCAGCGCGCCAAAATGCCGCGATCTCCTCCTGCATGCACGCCATACGCACCCTCTGCTTGTGCAGGATCGCTCGACGAGGCACAGCAAAACCGCTCCGGAATGCCTATATTGGGCGCCGTATAGCGGCCAACGCCGCCAAAGCTTAGGGACTCCCGTGTTATATCTGGAACTTGCGATCGTGGCGGTCTTGATCGTCGTCAACGGTCTGTTGTCGATGTCGGAGCTCGCGATCGTCTCCTCCCGCCCGGCACGCCTGGCCGCGCTGGTCGAACGAGGCGTCAGCGGTTCGCGCCGCGCGCTGGCGCTGGCCTCCGATCCCGGAAAATTCCTCTCCACGGTGCAGATCGGCATCACGCTGATCGGCGTGCTGTCGGGCGCTTTCTCAGGTGCCACGCTCGGCCAGCGCCTCTCGCAATGGCTGTTCGAGCTCGGTGTGTCCGCGAACGTCGCCGATGCGGCCGGTGTCGGCATCGTCGTCGGCGTGATCACCTATGCCTCGCTGATCGTCGGTGAGCTGGTGCCGAAGCAGATCGCACTGCGCGATCCGGAGTCCGTCGCTGTGCGCGTCGCCCCGGCCATGACGATGATGGCGCGGCTGTCGCTGCCGCTGGTGTGGCTGCTCGATCGCTCCGGCAAGCTGCTGCTGTGGGTGCTCGGCCATCGCGAGGACGCACAGGACCGCGTCAGCGAGGACGAGATCAAGACGCTGGTGGTGGAAGCCGAAAACGCCGGCGTGCTGGAGCCCGGCGAAAAGGAGATGATCGCCGGCGTGATGCGGCTCGGCGATCTGCCGGTGGGCGCCGTGATGACGCCGCGCCACGAGGTCAGCCTGATCGACCTCGCAGCTCCCGCGCCCGATATCCTGTCGACGCTGCAGAAGAGCAATCACTCGCGCTGCGTAGTGTTCGACGGCAACCGCGATCATGCGCTCGGCATCGTGCAGGCCAAGGACGTGCTCGACGTCTACCTCGCCGGACAGACGCCCGACATCCGCGCGCTGACGCGCGATGCACCGATCATTCCGGAGACCGTGGACGCGCGCGACGTGGTCGCGATCCTGCGCGATTCCGCTGTCCATATCGGCCTCGTGCATGACGAGTACGGCACCTTCCAGGGCGTCGTCACCAGCGCTGACATCCTCGAGGCCATTGTCGGCGCCTTCCACACCGAGGAAGGCCCGGCCGAGCCTGCCTATGTCAGGCGCGACGACGGCTCCTACCTGATTTCAGGCTGGATGCCTGCGCTCGAGTTCAGCGAACTGCTCGGCATCGTGCTGCCCTCGCCGCGGCCCTACCAGACCGCCGCCGGCTTCCTGCTGCATGCGTTCGGCGCGATCCCGGATACCGGCGCGAAAACCACCACGCAGGGCTGGCAATTCGAGATCGTCGACCTCGACGGCCGGCGCATCGACAAGGTTCTGGCGAGCAAGCCGCCCGCGGCCTGACATTGCCAGCCGGCCGGCCTGTTGATAACGGGCAGGACAACGAAACAGCCGGCCGCTGTGTGCTATCCGCATAACGTCCCAAGTAACCCCCACGGAATCCATCCCATGCGCATTACCCTCGTCGGTTCCCGCCATTTCGGCGTGACGACCCTGAACATGCTGCGCGAGCACCACGTCACGCTGGTCAGGGTGGTCGTCCATGACGGCGAGGACCGGCTGGCGGCAGCCGCCAGGGCGGCCGGCATCGAGGTCGTGGTCCAGGCCGATCCCAAGCTGGTGACAGCCGCCGAGATCGCGCCGGGCACCGAGCTGATCGTGACCGCCCACAGCCACGCTCGCGTCAGCAAGGAGGCGCTGGCCGTGGCCAAGCTTGGCGGCATCGGGTACCACCCGTCGCTGCTGCCGCGTCACCGCGGCATCGCTGCGGTGGAATGGACCATCAAGGAAGGCGATCCGATCGCCGGCGGCAGCATCTATCACCTCGCCGATCGCATGGACGCCGGGGCAATCGCCGCCCAGGACTGGGTGTTCGTCAAGAAAGGCGAGACCGCCCGCGATCTCTGGGAACGCGCGCTGGCGCCGCTCGGCCTGCGTCTGCTCGCCCAGGTGATCGACTACGGCAAGGTCAATGGCTCGCTGCCGGCCAAGCCTCAGGATGAGCAGTTTGCGACCAAGGCGCCCAATCTGAGCCCCGGCAGGCACTGATCCTACGATCTGGTATCTAAATACCCCAATCTTGAAGGGCACGAGCAGATTTCCGTTCCTGGCCGGGAACCAGATTCAACATGATGTGTTTGAGTTCACAGGAACAATCGGGGGTTCCCGCGACGCAGCAAATTTTGAACACATTGTGACAGGATAAGCCGCGTCATCACACGAAATTACAGGGATTTGATTCATGCGTTCGATCCGCATCCGCGACCTGATTTTGGTCACTTCGGTCGCTTCGGCTGCCGCCCTCACCGCTGCTCCCGTTTCCGCTCAGCAGCCCTATGACGGCCTTTGGAACGTCACCGTCGTCACCAAAACCGGAAGCTGCGAGCCGTCGCAGAGTTCGACCGTGACTGTCGCCGAAGGAAAGATCTCGGCGCAGGGCGCAGCGATCTCCGGCACCGTCGGCAGCGGGGGACTTGTGCGAGTCTCGATCAATGGTGCATATGCGAACGGACAACTCAGTGGCAACTCCGGATCGGGGAAGTGGAATGGGGCATCAGCTGGCGTACCGTGCAGCGGCCGATGGGAAGCATCCCGTCAGTAAGATCACCAGCGTATCGAGTTTCTTCGCCATCACGCGGCGGCCAGCAATCGCAGCCGCCGCGTTTTTCGTGACCGCGCTCGCGAGCACCGCGGGCCATACCCAGTCAGGACCATTCGCCGGCATGGCGGGGACGTGGTCGGGCGCCGGCACAGTGACCCTGGACGATGGCTCCAGCGAGCGGATTCGCTGCCGCGCGACCTATCACGTCGGCGGGCCCAGGATGACCATGGGCCTGACCTGCGCCAGCGACGCCTACAAGTTCAACCTCGTAGCCGACGTGCAGGCTGAAGGCAGCGCGGTCAGCGGATCCTGGAGCGAGTCCAGCCGCAATGTCAGCGGCGACCTGCGCGGTCGCGGCGGCGGCGGCAACTTCCAGGTCGTTGCCAGCGCACCCGGCTTCAACGCCGACATCGCGATGCGCACCGCGGGCAACAAGCAGTCCGTCACGATCAGGGCCGACAGCCAGTTCCGCGGCGCCAACATCACGCTGTCGAAGTAATCAATCGGTCCTCCGACGAAAAAGCCCTCGGGTCATCCCCGAGGGCTTTTTTGCTGGCTGCGCGGCAATCGCCCGTGCGCGTCTCTGCGGTGTCAGGGGGCCGGCACGAACGCCGTGACCTCGATCTCGACCTTGGCGCGCTGATCGACCAGCCCGTCGATATAGAGCAGCGTCGACGGCGGGAAATTACGCCCGAGCGTCTCCTTCCACGCCGCGCCGATGCCGGCGCCCGCCGCCTCGTATTCACTGCGGCTGGTCAGGTACCAGGTCAGGCGGACGATATGCTCGGGACCGGCGCCGGCTTCGTTCAACAGCTTGATGATGCGCTTCAGCGCCGTCCCGACCTGCGCCGCCATCTCGGGCGCGTACTCGCCCTTCTCGTCGCCGCCGGTCTGTCCTGCAAGCACGATCCACTTGCCGGGCGCCTCGAAGGCGACACCGTGCGAGAAGCCGCGGGGTTTCGACCACTCGGCCGGTTGCAAGACACGCATGAGCAGATCCTCCTGATGTGATTATTGCCAACCTGCTTAGCATCGATCACGCACCCGACGCATCACCGCATCGGCAGATTTGCGCGTTGCAAATTCATGGCAGCTCGCCGATACCGGGCACCCCTCCTCACCTCGTTACCCAGCATGGATCGCACGCCCTCAAAGACCCGCGCAGCGCTGTGGATGTCCGGCTGGCTCGCGCTGATGCTGATCGTGGCGGTGGCCGGCCGCGAGGCCACGCGTGAGGTCAACGTCTTCCAGCTGATGGCCGTTCGCGGCGTGCTCGGCTTCGTGATGCTCTATCCGCTGATCCATATGAACGGCGGACTTGCGATCGTGAAAACCGCGCGGGTGCACGTGCACATCGCGCGCAACCTGATCCATTTCTGCGCGCAGCTCGGCTGGTTCTATGCACTGACGTTGATTCCGATCGGCCAGGTGGTTGCGATCGAATTCACCATGCCGATCTGGACCGCGATCCTTGCCGCGAGCTTCCTCGGCGAACGGATGACCTCCTGGAAGATCATTGCGATCGTGCTTGGCCTGGTCGGCGTGCTGGTGATCGTGCGGCCTGCGACCGGCGCGATCAATCCGGGCCAGCTGATCGCGCTCGCCGCGGCCGTCGGCTTCGGCATCTCGGTCGCCGTTGTCAAATCGCTGACCCGAACAGAGCAGACGCTGACCATCATGTTCTGGATGCTGGTGGTGCAGTCGCTCGCGAGCATCGGGCCCGCGCTCTACGTCTGGACCTGGCCGCCGCCCTCGACCTGGGGCTGGCTCGCCGTGATCGCGTTCTGCGGCACCTTCTCGCACTACTGCATGGCGCGCGCCCTACTCCACGCCGACGCGACCGTGGTGATCCCGATGGATTTCATCCGGGTCCCGCTGACGGCGATCGCCGGATGGCTGATCTATGCCGAACGGCTCGACGCCGACACGGTGCTCGGCGCGGCGATGATCCTGGCCGGCAACCTGCTGAACCTGAAACCAACAAGCGCAAAGGCACCGGCGCGCGCAAGGTGACGCGCACGGCGGGCCACGGCCAACGCCGTTACATCGATGACAGCAACGAGCCCGGGGATCATCCCGGGCCCCTGGTCCCGGAAGCGCTACTTGCCGGCGGCCTTGCGCAGCGCCGCGTTGATGCGGTCCTGCCAGCCCGGACCGCCTGCCTGGAAATGCTCCAGCACGTCCTGATCGATCCGCAGCGTGACCTGCTCGCGGACCCCCGGGACCGCCGTCGTCTTCGGCACCGCGTCTGCGACCTTGGTGGTGGCGCGCTTGAACGCCGCCTCGGCTTCGCTACGGGCATCGTTCAGGGTTCGCGGTCGCCTCGGCTGATCGGCCATATCTTGGATTCCTGTGCCTCAAATTCCTTCAAACAACGCAGTTGAGAGATAGCGCTCCGAGAATGACGGCACAATCGCCAGGATGGTCTTACCCGCAGCTTCCGGTCGCTTGCCGATCTGCATGGCGGCTGCGATCGCGGCACCCGACGAGATACCGCCGGGGATTCCTTCGTTGCGCGCCAGCGCGCGCGAGATCTCGATCGCGGTCGCGCTGTTGACCTTGACGATCTCGTCGATCACGGAGCGGTCGAGGATGTCAGGAATGAAGCCCGCGCCGATGCCCTGGATCTTGTGCGGCGTGTGCTGACCGCCCGACAGCACCGGGCTCTCTTCCGGCTCCACCGCGACAATGCGCAGCGACGGCTTGCGCGGCTTCAGCACCTGACCGACGCCGGTGATGGTGCCGCCGGTACCGACGCCGGCGACGAAATAGTCGATGTTGCCGCCGGTGTCGTTCCAGATTTCCTCGGCGGTGGTGCGGCGATGGATTTCGGGATTGGCGAGGTTCTTGAACTGCTGCGGCATCACAGCGTTGGGTGTCGTGCGCACCAGCTCTTCCGCAGTCGCGATCGAGCCCTTCATGCCCTGCGCGGCCGGAGTCAACACGATCTCGGCGCCGAGGAAGGCCAGCATCCGCCGCCGCTCGATCGACATCGATTCCGGCATCACGAGCTTGAGCCGGTAACCGCGCGACGCTGCGACATAGGCGAGCGCAATGCCGGTATTGCCCGAGGTCGGTTCGATCAGCACGGTGTCGGCGTTGATGATGCCGGCCTTCTCCATCGCCACGATCATCGCGGCACCGATGCGGTCCTTCACGCTGGCGGCCGGATTGAAGTATTCCAGCTTGGCGAGGATCGTCGCGTTGACGCCGTTGGCTTGCGGCAGTCTGCGCAGCCGCACGATCGGCGTGGAGCCGATCGCATCGACGATGGAGTCAAAGACGCGGCCGCGTCCGGGTTGCACTGCACTCGTTGTCGACGGCGCGTCCATCAAGCGGCTCCTGTTACGGGATGTGCTGCAAATATGCGGTCTTCTCTCATTAGAAGCAGTGCATCATGACGCGCAAGTGAGAAACCGCTGCGGCGCCAATTCGTTGCATCGCAAAATCAAAGCCCGCACAAATAACGTAAAAGCTACGCATTTGTGTTGCGACAAGGTCAAACAAATGGGTTTATATACTTTCGTCAGGTGCAGCTCAGAACGCAAAGGGAGGCGCATAATGCCGGCACTTGCTGAAGTTCTGTCGACCGTCGCGTCCAGGCCCAATCCCCGCGGCAGCCATCTGCCGACCTGTCCGGTGTGCGCGGATTCCATGGTCGCGGCCGAAGCGTCCGCGTACCTATTCGACAATTTGATCAGCTATCTCTGGACCTGCGACACCTGCGGTTACGGGTTCGTGACCAAGCACTCGGTGAAACCGATCCCGATCGTGTGCAACTGATCACTTAAGCTCACCTTGGAGCGATGTCACCGCGCGCCCATCCGGCGCGCGTTTTCGTTCTGAAATCCTCGAACGTGCCGTTCGCCACCGCATCGCGGATGCCCTGCATCAGCTCCTGGTAATAGGCGACGTTGATTTCGGACAGCAGCATTGCCCCAAGTGTTTCGCCGGCACGTACGAGATGATGCAGATAGGCGCGCGCGTAGCTGCGTGCCGCCAGCCACGGGCTCTCCTCATCGAGCGGCCGCGGATCGTCGATGTGCCGGGCGTTGCGCAGGTTGATCTGCCCAAATCGGGTGAACGCCATGCCGTGGCGTCCGTTCCGTGTCGGCATCACACAGTCGAACATGTCGACGCCGCGCGCCACCGCCTCCAGAATGTCTTCCGGCGTGCCGACGCCCATCAGATAGCGCGGCCGATCGGACGACAGCGCCGGCGCCGTCTCTTCGATCATCGACAACATCACCGCCTGCGGCTCACCGACCGCGAGCCCGCCGATCGCGTAGCCGTGAAAGCCGATCTCGGTCAGCCCGCGCGCACTGGCGTGCCGGAGATCCGGCACATCGCCGCCCTGCACGATGCCGAACAGCATGTAACCGTCGGGTGCGCTCTCGAAGGCGCGCTTGGAGCGTTCGGCCCAGCGCAGCGAGAGCTGCATCGCGCGCTCGATGTCGGCGCGCTCCGCCGGCAGCCGCACGCATTCGTCCATCTGCATCGCGATGTCGGAGCCGAGCAGCCGCTGCACCTCGATCGAGCGCTCCGGCGACAGCTCGACCTTGGCGCCGTCGATATGCGAGCGGAAGGTCACGGCCTTCTCGGTCACCTTGCGCAGCTCCGAGAGTGACATCACCTGGAAGCCGCCGGAATCCGTCAGCATCGGGCCGCCCCAGCCGGTGAAGCGCTGCAAGCCGCCAAGTGCCGCAATCCGCTCGGCGCCCGGCCGCAGCATCAAATGATAGGTATTGCCGAGCACGATATCGGCGCCGGCATCGCGCACCTCGCGCCAATGCATGCCCTTCATGGCACCCGCGGTGCCGACCGGCATGAATGCGGGCGTCCGCACGACGCCATGCGGCGTGGTCAGGCGTCCGGTACGGGCGGCGCCGCTGGTTGCCAGCAGCTCGAAATGATTGGGAACGGTCATGCGGCTGCTTATTGCGTGTCGCAAGTGCCCGATCAACCCGTCGGATAACGCCTCTCGCGCGACTTCGTGAACGCGACCGGCCAGACCGACGCTTGCCCTGGAACCGCACTTCCGCTAAACAAAACGAAACCGTATCGTTTTGTGTCGAGAATAAGGCGGCAGGCCTCGCCGCGGCGGCTGCAATCCGGGCGAAACCTGACTGACCGAGATGTCCTCACCCTCCAGCGCCCGGTCTGACGGCGTCCGCCATCGCATCACAGCCGCCCGCGTGATCCGGCAAATCACGCTGCTGTGCGGCCTCGCTTTCGCGCTGGGAGCCTGCAGCTCGCTGCCGCGGACGCCTTACACGGCCGCCGACGCCTCCAGTTCGCGGGTGCTCGATCTCGACGGCCTGCGCCGCTATGCCGACGAGCCGGCGTCGAAATTCAAACTCGAGAAGAGCGCCCTCGCCCCGATCAAGACCTATCTCGCCCTCTCCGGCGGCGGCGCCGATGGCGCCTACGGCGTCGGCGCTCTCAACGGCTGGACCGCAGCCGGCAACCGTCCGAGCTTTTCGGTCGTCTCCGGCGTCAGCACCGGCGGACTGATTGCGCCGTTTGCATTCCTCGGCTCGCGTTACGACGACACGCTGAAGGAGGTCTACACATCGGGCATCGCGGAAAGCCTGCTGCAGGACCCGAGCCTGATGCGGGTGCTGTTCGGCT
>NZ_JACMYO010000077.1 GCF_020889685.1 Bradyrhizobium oropedii | reverse complement strand
GATGCATCGCAGCATCAACTGCGTGCACATTCCAATGCAGTGCGAATCGCCCATCCCCAACTGCTGAGTCGGCTGGTTAATGAGCGAGTATGGCAAAAAAAGTTAGTTAGCATGGCGATAGTTTGAAACGGCCAACCGGCCGGCACCTGCGACATGTGCTTGTCGTTGCAGCCAAATTCAGCGCGATCGCAACAACAGGAGCAAAAAAGTTCTCCACTGATATTGTCAATGAGGCGCTGGCCATCGTCAGCGCTTCAGATCCCGCTGAATGCGGCCCTTCTTGCACATAACCGCAGGTGACCGAGCTTGCCGATGCAAAGTGCCTGCGTCCTGCGCAGCTTACGCCGCGATCAGATCGGCAAGAGAGCCTATCAGGTCTCAAGATAGCCCTGGCCGCCCCGGCTTGTGATCAGAATGATTGCAAGGGCGGTTCAATCACGACGATACCACGACCGCATTCGCAATTGCGGATTTGCGGAGCGTTCAATGGAACGTTCGCGCAAAACCGCGCCTACAGAGACATGGACTACATCAATGTCGCGGGCAGGCTCGCTCATGTCGGAGCGATCCTTGACGCCTTCAGTTGGCAGCAAGTCTGCACCGAGGCCGATTAATATCCCGCCGCTAGTTCGTAGCGGACATGCGCGACTATCACACTGCGCATGCGATGCGACCGGATCGCGGTCGGCAACGAGGATATGCTCTCGTAGCACATGCCGGACGGCACCAAGCTGAGGTTAAGCGAAGTTACGAATCTTTCGACCTGATGTGATGGGCTGACATTCCGAGGAGACGATGAAAATCGTCTGGATCTACCTGAACATAAAGCGCGACTTCGGAGATCAGGAGAGTCCGCCACGATCGAGGCCACTGAGACCTGGTTCGCAGAAGACGACACGGCGAAGCCCGAATATGACGCAATTGACGCCAAGGGCGAGCGTGATGCGCGCGCATTTCGCGAGTTAGTCGAGAGGACAAGATGACGCAACCTGCAAGGATTAGTCCGCCTTTCCCGTTGAGGGGCACCCCGGGGCTACCGCATGGTCCGGATGCGAAAACTGGCAGGAGCTATGTGCGGGATTTTTGGCTGGGTACTCCGGGGAGAGCACCGGCAAGACTACGAAACTCTTGTCCGTCTCACCGACCTGATGAAGCACAGGGGCCCCGACGGCGCGGGCCACTGGCAGGGCGACACTGCCGACCAGCGCAATCAAGTCAGCCTGGGGCATAGGCGTCTCTCGATCATCGATATCGAGGGCGGAGCCCAGCCAATGTGGAGCGCAGATCGCTCAATCGGTCTCGTATTCAACGGGGAGATCTACAACTACGTTGAGTTACGCGAGGAGCTCGTCTCTCTCGGTCATGCGTTTCGCACGTCCTCCGATACGGAAGTACTGATCGAAGCCTACCGGGCTTGGGGACTAGATTCGATCAGGCGCTTCCGTGGCATGTTCGCGTTCGGGCTATGGGATGCGAGGACCCAGCAGCTTGTCCTGGCGCGCGACCCGTTCGGCAAGAAGCCGCTGTTCATAGCCGAGAACGCAGGGATCTTGTTCGCGTCGGAAATCGAGCCGCTCCTCAAGTTTCCGGGCATGGATACCCGGATCGACCCGCACGCCGTCGAGCACTATCTCCTCAATCGATATGTTCCCGGCCCCAGAACATTCTTTCAAGCCGTGCGCAAGCTTCCCCCGGGCTGCCATCTGGTGTGGCGCGCGGGTCGCATGAACATCACTCGGTATTTCACACCACCGTTGGCATCAGCAGAGCCCGACATCACGGACTTTGGCGAGGCCGTCCGGATGTTCAAGGCGACATTCGATGATGCCGTGCGGATTCGCATGCGGAGCGACGTTGCGTTTGGAGCCTACTTGTCTGGCGGCATCGATTCGTCTGCGGTCGTCGCTGCCATGGTCCGCCATAGCTCCGAGCGCGTGCGCACCTTCTCGGTTGGCTTCCGTGAAGCGAGCTACTCCGAGCTTGATCACGCCCGCACCATCGCTCGTCAATTCGACACCAATCACGAGGAGATCGTGCTGGAGCCGCACGACTTCCTGAAGAGCTGGCCAACCGCAATTCTGCGTCGCGGCGGCCCTGCGGCCGAGCCAGCTGATATTCCGGTTATGATGTTGTCGCATGTGGCGGCGAACAAAGTGAAAATGGTCCTTACTGGAGAAGGAGCAGACGAACTGCTAGGCGGGTATCCCAAGCATCGAGCTGAGTTGTGGATCGAGCTCTATCAACGACTGGTTCCTCAGACCATTCATGATCGCATCATATCACCCGCAATGCGCGCACTTCCGTACGATATGCGTCGCGCCAAGATCGTGACCAGTGCAGCGGGCGAGCGGGATTGGCCGAGCCGGATGCAACTCTGGTTTGGCGGAGTTTCCCCTAACGAACGGGATCGCATTATCGGACGCCCCCTACCTGTAACGCCGCCGGATTCCCATCCGTTCTCGATGGCCGCCGGCTCGAATGTCCGGCGCACGCTGTTCTTCGATCAGACGTCATGGCTACCCGACAACCTCCTTGAACGTGCTGACCGAATGATGATGGCAGGCTCAATTGAGGGCAGGATGCCATTCATGGACATCTGTCTCGCCAAGCTTGTAGCGCGGTTTCCGGACAGTTTCCTGGTCGGTCGGAGCGGCGGCAAGTCAGTACTGCGAGCAGCGATGCAGAACACTCTTCCAGCGCGGATTCTAACGCGCAAGAAAATCGGATTTCGTGTGCCAATTGAGGAGTGGTTTCGCGGTCCCTATCGCCAATTCATCTCCGATTTGCTAGTTTGCGACGGCGCGCGTGTGGCATCCTTCTGCGACAGGGATGTCTTGAGGCAGTTGGTCAACGAGCATCTCGCCCGCCGTCAAAACCACGAGAAGGTGCTCTGGTCTCTGGCCAACCTGGAGCTGTTCTTGCGAGCCTTCAAGCCGTCAAGTCTGGAGATTCTAGCGAGGCATTCCGTTCCTGAACCGATTTGAGCGCCCAAGGCAAACGCGCTCGATACGGCGATCGGGACCATGCGCAACAATAGACTGAGGTTTGGCCAGACACAGGCGAACAACGTGGACAGCATCACGCGTTGCTTTTGGGGTGGCTCAACCGAGACGACCATCCCTACTCATCTGGGCGATCGCCGGCGCGGAAGAGAGCGACCACCGCCACCATGCGAGTCCGTCACCCACCTCTGCACGGCCCGACCATTTGCGGCCAACACCCTTCCCTTTCAGCAAAACTCTAATCGCACGTCGTGTTGCCAAGAATAGGGTCGAACGACCAAACGATCAATCGACCCTATCGCGCGTGGTCGCGCCAGTTGTAGGCCACTTTCCGATAAAGGCAGAGATATGCATCGCACATCGTATCCAGTGAGAACGCTGTTTCAACGCGCCGACGTCCTGCAGCACCAAAACGATCAGAAAGTTCAGCATCGTCGAGGAGCTTGAGCACGCGATCGGTCAAAGCACCGGCGTCATGGCTCGGCACAAGAAATCCGGTCTGCCCTTCCAGCACCAACTCAGAAGTGCCTCCATCGTCTGTTGCAACAACCGGCTTACCCAACGCCATGCACTCGGTTATTGCGTTGGAAATGCCCTCCCCGTGCAATTGGCTATTGGTAGTGAGAACGCCAACGGTGAAGAGGTTGGCAATGCTCTCTATGTCGTTCCGCCGCCCCAGGAACTTTATGCGCCGCGAATGTTCAGTCGGGATGCTGTCGCGCACATGCTGCAACGTTTCACCGCTACCGATAGACAAAAACGTGACGTCGTCCCGAAGACGGCAAATGCGGCATGCCATCTCGACGAAGGTTTCATAATCCTTTCTGGGCGTAAAGTTAGCGACCATCCCGACAATGTGCGGCGTCTCAATCGCCAGACTGCTGCGAAGTTCGGTCTTGTCCTTCAGGTTGGAGACCCTTTCAGGACTAAACCCGTTGTAGATGCAGAGCCCCTTGCGCTCGGGAACACCATAGGCAGCCAGGCCCGCCCGCGAATTGGCAACAACGACATCTGAGAATGGCATCGTCAGCTTGCCTCTCAAGTACCCCTCATTCCAGAGTGTCATATGCGAGGGCGCATCTCGCACAAACCCATTTACGAAGGCCGTCCGGCACACTTTCGCAACCGGCGCTGCATAGACGGAGCACATCGCGCCCCACGAGTGGACGATATCTATTTTCAGGTCGGCAACCAGTTCGTACAGGGTCTTGAAAAGGCGCAGATCCTTTCTGCCTCTGCGATTGAGCTGAATGACTTGTGCGTGTTCGCGGTCAATTTCAAGGCGAACCTCGTCCTTGTCCATGACGGCGACGAATGACCTTATGTCACTGTGAGCGGAAAGTCCTTTCAGCAGCTCGACGATTTGCCGTTCCTTTCCTCCCGGGCCGAGACGTTCGATAACGTGCAATATGCGCATTTCAGCGCCCTCCCGAGCGGGCCGATGCAGTTCACCTTGCAGTGAGTGGTTCAGCCCTACATTCAACGTTGGGACCCCAGCAGCATATGGGCCGCGGATTGAATGCCACTGATGCGTGCCTCGAATTTAGCTATCGTATCGAATGGCCCCCCTACGCCGAGACGAGGAAGCGCAAAATGACCGGACTTGAGATCAGACAGCTGCCCATGCCGGGTTGTCACGGCAGTTGAAAAGCCGATGTCCTTTGCAAGGCTCGCTTCCCTGGGGCCGCATGCTTTGGAGTCACCGTAAGGATAAGCAAAGTGCTGAACCGGACGCTGCAGCAATTGCTCCAGATAGCAGCGGTTATCTGCCATTTCGGCCCTTGCGGGCTCAATATCGAGGCACGATAAGGCGGCATGCGATTCGGTATGCCCGCCGATTGACGCAAGAGGATGCCGCGCCAAGTCTTGAAGCTCGCGCTCATCCAGAAAATATGCCTCATTCAAGTCCGATAACGAAAGGCCTGCCTTTCTGAACGTTGGATCAAGCGTTGCGATCCGGCGATAATCTTGATGTAACCACTCAGTTACCTCGTTCAAACCCGCCATTTTCTCGCGCAATCGAGGGCAATGGAATCGCCTGTCCATCGCGTCGATCGTTACCGTGTCTCCAGAGCGAAACATTTCACGCAAACCCAGCCACCACGCCTGCAACGTCCGTTTCGGCGCGCCAGTGGGAACGTAGATCGTGAACGGAGCGTTGTATCGCTCGAGGATTGGAAGCGCGGTCGCGACATTGTCCCGGTAGCCATCGTCAAAGGTCAGCACCGCATAGGGGCCCCCCCTCCCGGGGTCCGACGCCAACCGCTCGAGAGATGTCGCCAGACTGACAATCTCCCAGCCTTCCTGCCGCAGCCAATTGAGCGAATACTCAAAGAGGCCGACTGAAGTCCCGGTCATCAATTCCGAGCGGCCATCCTGCTGGACCTCATGGAACATGAGAATTGCCGCCCGGCCCGCAAAGATCTTGCGGAATGCCGGCAGCAGGCCAGACCGACGGGCCACTTCGATCACGCCGTTTGTGAGAGCCTGCTTCACTCTAGCTTATCCCTGACGACAACGACCTCGCGTCACGCTGGCCAAAGCGACGACCCGGGTAACGACATTCTCTCCGCCAAGCTCATCGCCATCATCCGCTCCGCAGCAAACGCCTGCCCTGCGCTCTTGCCCTAAAGTTGGAGATGACGTCGGTATATACTCCGATGATCCTTTCCACGGTGAACGCCTGGTCGTATCTCGCCACTGCCGCCCGCCCCTGAAACTCGCCGTTCACCGACCAGTCAAAGGCCTCTCGAAGGCTGCGCGCGATCGTGCCAGCGTCCGGCGGACATATCTGCGTCCCCGCGATGCCATTCAACTGTTCACGGACGTCGCCGACATTGGTCGACACCACCGGAAGATTGCACGCGAGAGCTTCCTTGATGGAGGTCGGTGACCCCTCATAATCCGAGCTGAGAAGCAAGGCGTTTGCCGCGCTATAGTACCAGGGCATTTCCTCGTTCGGCACATTGGTAACCGTCATCAGCTGCGCATCGACGCCTTCCTGCACCAGCCGGTCGATTGACGCTCGTGCCAGATCATATCGCTTCTCAGGGCGCGTCGGATCGAACGGAAACAGGACGACAAATTTATCGTTGGGCCATTGCAGTCGCGCTCGCGCTTCGTTGCGATCGTACGGCTTGAATACGCCGAGGTTGACCCCGCAGGGAATCACGATTCCGGGAATCCGCCTCCGCATCTCCTCAGACACGACGACAACGGCGTCGGCGAAATGCGACACAAATCGCGTAGACAATCTTTCAAGGATATTCCCCAGTACGTCGGTCCCGTGCAGCGTGATGACGAGTGGCGCGCGCAACCGAAACATTGCGGGAAAGGCCGAATATCCATAATGCGCATGAACGATGTCGTATGTTGTCGCGCCGGTCATTCGCACGACATCAACGGTGCCCTTCAGATAGTTCAGCTTCGACTGGGATCCGACCATATTGATGACGTCGACCGTATGGCCGAACCGGCGCAGCTGCTCTACCTGCTGGTACACGAAGGCTCCGGACCCTGGTCTCTGCGGGCTCGGATACATATTGGTGACACAGAGGATCCTCACGACTACTCCGTTGAGGCCTTGGCAGTGCCGGCAACCCCGCTGAGCTTTCGTCGGATTTCCGCAGGGACGCCCGTGACCAGCGTGCCGTCAGGCACGTCCTTCGTAACTACCGCGCCGGCGCCGACGATAGCGCCGATACCGACCCTGACGCCCGGCAGGAGATTGGCTCCCACGCCGATCGCCGCGCCGCGCGCGATAGTGGGCCCGAGCATCGGCGAGCCATCGTAGCCGTTCCGGCCGATTGCATTGTCGTTCGAGGTGCCGACGCAGCCCGATATGAACACGTCGTCTTCGATCGTCATATTGCCGGCCAGCCAGGTATGATCCTGCACCCGGACGCGATCGCCAATGCGCGTGTTGTAATTGACCGTAACGTAACGTCCGACAACCGTCTTTGAGCCGATCCGCGATTGCTCACGGATCGAAGCGCCGTCACCGATCAGGGTCCCCGCGCCGAGCGAGACGTCGTAGAAAATGACCGCATGCGGGCCAATTGAACAATCGGCGCCGATATCGATCCATGCCTCGAAATGCGGCGCACGCGACAACGCGCCCGCACCCTTGGGTACCTTTCCGATATAGGCGCCTGGGAAGATCTCGACGTTGTCGGCAATTCTCACCCCACTCTCGATCACAACATGCGGATGAATGACCACCCTGTTGCCGATCACAATATCAGGCCGCACTATTGCGAACTCAGCGATCGTCACGTCTGCTCCGATCGCCTCGGTCTCGACCACCGCTCGTGGACTAATTCGACTCATCGTCACACCTTCCCGCCGTCGGCATGCATCGCGACGGGCTTCCGCATTTCCTGGTGGCTTTCGCGCTCCGCAACAGCTAGCACGGTCGCAGCGACACGGCGCACCTGGTCACGCGTGAGCTCCGGAAACATCGGTAGCGACAACGATCGAGCGGCCATCGCTTCGCAGCACGGCAAATCGCCTTGCTTGTAGCCGAGATAGGCGAACGCTGGCTGGAGATGCAGCGGCAACGGATAGTGGATTCCGCTCGCCACGCCGACCTCGTCGAGCCGCTTGCGCATTGCATCCCGTTCGTTCGTGATGATCACGTACAAATGGTAGACGTGCGTGGACCCCGTTCGGACGAAAGGCGTCTTGATGCCCGAGTGTCTCAACTCCGCGGTGTACCACTCCGCAGCACGCCGCCGATGGTCGTTCCACCCATCCAGACGCCGGAGCTTGACTTGGAGAACTGCGGCCTGGAGAGCATCGAGCCGGCTGTTGAACCCGACCTCGGCGTGGTTGTAATGTGTCGTTCGACCGTGGTCGCGCAACCGTTCGATCCGCTCGGCAATCACTGCACTGTTGGTGGTGATCGCTCCTCCATCGCCATATGCCCCGAGGTTCTTCCCCGGATAGAACGAAAAGCAGGCTACATCGCCGAGCGCCCCGGTTCGTATCCCCTGATACTCCGCTCCATGCGCTTGGGCTGCGTCTTCAATCACAAAGAGGCCACGCCGTCGTGCAATGTCCTTGATTGGGCCCATGTCGGCCGGCTGGCCAAAGAGGTGAACTGCAACGATCGCCTTGGTGCGGCTTGTCAGGGCCCGCTCGATCATCCTCGGATCGATCGTGTGGGTATCGGGATCGATATCGACGAATACCGGCTGCGCTCCTGTCGCTACGATCGCCGCCGCGGTGGCGATGAAGGTATGGGCGGTTGTAATCACCTCGTCGCCATGACCAACACCCAACGCCCTCAGCGCCAGATGGATCGCGTCCGTGCCGCTCGCCACACCGCGCGCATAGGGCACTTGGCAATAGGCGGCAAAATCCCTCTCGAATGAAGCGACTGCCTCGCCGCCGATGAACTGCGTGGATTCGAGAACGCCTCGAATTGCGTCGGCCACTTCATCCTTTAGCGTCGCATACTGTGCCTTGAGATCAACGAACGGAATATTCATTTTTCAAACCTCACCAGATTCCATATCCATGCCCGAGAACCCTATCGAGCACCGCGGCCTCGCAGCACCGCGGGAACCGTTAGAGCAATCAGCTTCAGGTCGGTCCACAAGGTCCAGTTCATTGCATATTCAACGTCCATCTCGAGCATCGCGTCCGGGCCCAGGCGACCACGGCCGCGAACCTGACAAAGCCCGGTGATGCCGGGCTTCACGATGTGACGTCGATGATGCCAGTCGCGGAAGTACTCGAGTTCATAAGGAATCGCGGGGCGCGGACCGACAATGCTCATTTCGCCTCGCAACACATTGACGAGTTGCGGCAGCTCGTCGACGCTGGTTCTCCGCAGCACCCGCCCCACGCGCGTCACGCGCGGGTCATCTGTCAGCTTGTACGGGGCATCAGGGTCGTTCGAGAGAACCTCCTTCGCCCAAACCCGACGAATAGCGTCGCGATGGATGTTATCGTCGGCCTTGTGACGAAGCGTCCGGAACTTGAAGCAATTGAACGGCCTCTCGCCTCGTCCGACCCGGCGCTGGCAAAAGATCGCCGGCCCAGGGCTGTCGAGGCGGATCGCGACCCACACCGCTACTAGAACCGGCGCCAGCAGCAGGATCGCGGTGACGCTCACAGCGATGTCAAGCACCCGCTTAACGAACTCCCGCGGGCTCGCCTTCCATCGCAAGGCTTCATCTAACGACAATTTCGGCAGCCCCCGCCGACGCGTTCCGCCGCAGAAACGCAGGTTGATGCGTTCCGTTACTACGGTGCTCCTGGTTGTGCCGTAGACACTCCGATGCAGCTTCGAGCGCTTCGACGACGCGCAGGCCATGCGCTCCGTTCGCAACGGGCTGTGTCCCCGTCTTGATCGCGTTGACGAAGTCGAGCAACTCGAGCTTCAGCGGTTCGCTGCTGGATATCGCGGGGATATGAACATCGCCATGATGATAGGCCGACTGGAAGTCGGCGTATGAATCGCCGTTGATCCGCGGCCTGAAGCGCTTCTGGTAAACGCGAACCTTTTCGGACGGCTCCACGTCGTCGAACACCAGCATGGCATCGCTGCCGACGACCGTGATCTGCCGCACCTTGACGGGATCCAACCATGAAACATGTACATGGGCGGTCGGCCCACTCTTGAAGCCCAACTTGGCGTAAACAACATCCTCGACATCCGGCAGAACGTGCGCACAACCCCAAGCGCCGATGTTGTGCGCGGTCTCCTCGAGCAGGAAAAAGATGATCGAAAGATCATGCGGCGCCAGGTCCCACAGCACATTGGCATCGGGCCGATAGAGACCGAGATTCAGGCGCCGTGAATCGATGTAGTAGAGCTCGCCGAGAGAGCCGCTCCGGATCATCTGGCGCATGACACTCACCGCCGGATGGTACTCGAACGTATGCCCGACCATCAGCACGCGATTCCGTTCTTCGGCGATCGCAATCAGTTCGCGGCAATGCGCGCTCGTCATAGCCAGCGGCTTCTCGACGAGCGCGTGCTTTCCAGCCTCAAGGGCTGCCCGCGCCAGCTCAAAGTGCGTCACGGCAGGGGTTGCGATGATCACCCCGTCGATGGAAGGGTTATTCAGGATCGCATCGAAGTCACGCGAAACGGCGACAGACGGATACTGTGATTTGACGTATTCCAGTGTGTCCGACCGCATGTCGGCGGCCATCGACACCCGTGCGCCGATATCGTGGCCAACACGGATGTGTTTAGTGCCCCAGTAGCCGCACCCGATGACGGCGAGCGATGGGCCGGCTTTTGCGGTCTCAATGTCCGCACCGGCGGTCTTGCTCTGAGTATCGACTAAGCCAGGAACAAATTTGGAATAGAATTGTTTCGACATGTTTGCCACGATCACGCCAGAGGAAAAGCAATGGTGAAAATCAGTATCCTCACGAGCACGGTTATCTCGCCATGTTGGCTCCCTAATTGAAGGCCTTAGCGTGCGTTCAAACAGGATAGCCGGTTGGGCGCCCGCGCCGCTGTAGAACACGGGTTATGACTCACGCCCATCGGGGGTACCCCCGCCTTTGCGCGCGGCATCCAGGAGCTTCGCACGCAGTGCAATGGCCTGACCCAGCACGCCAAGGAGCCGGGCACCACATTGTAATCAATCATCTTTTTTGACTTGCAGTCCTGGTCACGCTCGGACCATAGATCAACAGCACGCGGTCTTCCTCTCGTCACGCCTCCACGGATGGCTCACATCGGCAATTCGTTTGCGGCACCCCGACGCGTCGCATCGCGCCCGAGGCAGCGCTTTCGCAGAACGTTAGTGCTACCAACTTGCGCTCACGCCCGACCGCCGGATTTACAAATCGCTGACTGCGAGAGGCCCAATCTGATCTCGATAAGCCCGCCGTATCGCATACCGCAGATTGGCTAGGCCGGGACTATCATTGCGTATCCGGCCCATGGTGGAAACTTCGCCATCTTTCGTATAGGCTTCCTCGCGAGGTCGCGAACAATCTGCAGGAGGCTTGGCGGCCTGACCAACAGTTGAGGCACAACCCACGGATGAAACGCCGACGCCATGGCCAAAGGCACTTCGATCGCAGTTCTGCTTCGCGGCAGCGATCCATCGACCAATGATTGCAACCTGACCGGAATTCTTGATCTCTTCGAAATTCCCTGGACGGTCCTGACAGCTGACGAAGCGCACGAGGACAATGCTGCCGCGCGAACAGCAGGTCATCAGCAATTCTCCATCTTGACCTCCGCGACCTGTCTCGCCGACGTCCTACAACGCAGCAAGTCTGAATCGCTGCCGACGTGGTTGGCGGGAGCCACTTCCGTTTTCGTCTATGGATTTCAAGTAACGGACCCCTGCAAGTCCCTCCTGCGTCAGATCACCGGAGATCCCGAGGCGGAAATCCGCGACTCCGGTCAGCGACCAACGATCGTATCAGTCACCGATTCTTTTCCAGAAATGTGCGGCCCAATGTCGGGACTGCAAATCCAACTGGAACGGGGCCACGATACCACGCTCGTCGTCCGCAATAGCACCCTTCACAGCATCGTCGGAGTGAGCGAAGGACATCTGTTCGCCGAGTTCACCTATTCCGGTGTCCGCTTCTTTTCTGACTCTTCATTGACGATGGTGGACGTTCGCGAACGGACCGCAGCCTATTTCGATGTGAAGAAGTGTTTCGCCGGCGCGGTGCCAATCGTGATGTATCTGAAGTGGGCATTCCGCGACGTTTGCTTGACGAGCGTTGAGACAAGCGCTTGCCTGATCATTGACGATCCACCTTTGTGGCCGCGGTACGGTCTCCTCGATTTTGACGACCTGCTGCAGCTGGCGGACAAGCTGACATTCGCAACGACCATTGCCTTCATTCCATGGAACTGGAGACGAACAAACCGCGGCACTGTTGCCGCCTTTCGCGAAAGCAGCGGGAAACTGTCCATCTGCGTGCACGGCTGCGATCATACACGAGGTGAGTTTGCAGGCCGCTCGCCCGAGTTGCTCGACAGAAAACTGAAAACCGCCAGAATGCGGATGCAGGCCCTTCGTCACCACACCGCGCTTGACCACGAAAACGTGATGGTTTTCCCGCAAGGGGCATTCTCGCCCGAGGCAGCCTCGGCGCTCAAGCGAAATGGCTTCACCGCGGCCGTGAACACCGAGGTCGCACCTACCAATGATGCCTTGAACGAAACCACACTCGCTGATCTCTGGAGTGTCGCCATAGTCCGGTATGCGAGCTTCCCGATCTTTACCCGGCGATACATTGACCACGGCATCGAGAACTTTGCGTTTGACGGCCTCTTGGGCAAGCCGTGCTTCATTGCCGGACATCACGATCTTCTCCGCGGCCAGGGTCGCGAACTCGCGATGTTTCTTCGGCTTCTCGCATCCTTGCAGTGGAAACTCTGCTGGCGACCTCTCGAGGATGCCGTTCGCCGCAGCTACAGCATTCGATCCGATGGCGAAACAATCCTGGTAAAAATGCTTGCCGAGCGGCTTCTCTTCGAGAACGGCGGAGCCACGACGCGACGGATTTGCGTCATGAAGCACGAACCACAGGTCGCTGCCCTAAAGGGTGTTGAGGTCAACCAACGCCTCATCGCGTACGAGTACATCGACGGATATGTTCGAGCGATGGTCGACGTCCCGCCAGGCGGCTCGGCGGATGTCCGGTGCGTTCATCGCGAACAGCTGCATGGTTCGCCCGCCTCAGAACCGATCCGATACCGGGTCGGGGTGGCCGTTCGGCGATATCTATCTGAACTTCGTGACAATTACGGTCATCTACTTCGTTCTCGCGCATAGCTGGAGACGAACCAAAGCGAGGCGATCAAGCCGCTTTGGCCCAGGCATATTGCGTCTGTCATGAAGCTCGAGCATGGGTGGCCCCCTCCGTTCGCCCCTCCAACTTGTGATCCTCTAGGCCGCGGCTACCACGCGCCGCTGCGGCTCGAACTGACCAAGAGTTTCGGGCCGATCCATCATCGAATAGCTCAGCGGCCTGGAAGTTCGATCAACCTCCGCCTACGACCGGAATGCGGATCGGCTAGCGCCGTTAACGTCCGATTTCTCCTGCCGAAACCGGAATAGGTAGCCCGAAAAAGTTCAGGCTCCGCAAGCCCGAACGAATACTATCGGGCTGCACTTTGGAAGGCGTTGCGGACGCGTAACGCTCTCTCGGAGTGCCTATCCGAAGAACTATCTCTGAAAGAAGCCGTCGACCTCGCAGACAACCCCAACAGCCGCCAGTGTTGCCGGCGCAACCTGATGCGTGTGATGGATCAAGATGAAAATAGCGGTATTCGGACTCGGTTACGTAGGCATGACGGCAGCGGCTTGCCTCGCAAGGCAAGGGCACGAAGTCATCGGCGTCGACATCAGCGATGAAAAAGTTGCGATCGTCAATGCGGGGAAATCTCCAATTACGGAACCCGGCCTCGATCAACTTGTGGAATCTGCTGTCCGAAAGCGCTTGCTGACCGCAACGAAGGACGCTAGCGCGCATCTCGACGGCTGCGCGCTGGCAATAGTGTGCGTGGGAACGCCCAGCGCGCCGGACGGATCTCACAACATGAGCTTCGTCGCCGAAGTCTCCCATCAGATCGCAGACCTAATCGGCCCCACTCGCACGACACCGCTAACTGTCGTGTTTCGTTCCACGATGCGGCCCGGCACCATCGAGGATCTGGTTCTCCCGATTTTCGAGAGCGCATTGAACGGCAGAATGGACCTCGTCGAGGTCGTCTACAATCCCGAGTTCCTGCGCGAGTCGGTAGCGATCGAAGACTTCTTCAATCCGCCGAAGATCGTGGTCGGAACAAAGGACGGGGAACGGTGCCCGGTCCTTGACGAATTGAACGCGAGCATCGCTGTGCCCGTCTTCTACACTACCTATCGTACGGCGGAGATGACCAAGTTCGTCGACAACTCGTTCCACGCGGTAAAGATCGCCTTTGCCAACGAAGTCGGTCGCGTTTGCGACAAGCTCGGCGTTAGCGCGGCAACCGTGCACAAGATCTTCGTTTCCGACACCAAGCTCAACATTTCACCCTACTATTTGCGGCCGGGTGGAGCATTCGGCGGCTCCTGCCTGCCAAAGGACGTTCGTGCGCTCCAATACATCGCCAGCGACGTCGGGGCGCACACCTGGCTCGTGGATTCAGTGCTCAGATCGAACGACGAGCACAAGAACTTCCTGTTCGAGAATTGCCTGAAAGCAGTCCCGCCCGGCGGACGCGTACTTATGCTGGGGCTTGCCTTCAAGGAGAACAGCGACGACCTTCGCGAAAGTCCCAATATCGACCTGGCTCGCAAATTCCTTCGCTTGCACATTGGCCTGTCGATCTACGATCCACACGTTGAGCCTTCGAAACTGCTGGGGCAGAACCTTGGCTATGCGTTCGCCAATCTGCCCGCCCTTCGCAAGTTGCTGATCGCAAAGTCCGCCGCCGAGTCGGAGCTGTTCGACCTTGTCATCGATACCCGAGGGTGGGCGAAGCAAATGGCGCTGAACGCAAAGCGGATCATTGATGTCAACACTCTCTCATGACAACACCGTTGTGCCCAAATCCGAACAAGCGGGCGTTGGCTCGGTTCGTGGCCGGGTTCTGATTATCGTCGAGAATCTTCCTGTCCCGTTCGACGGTCGGGTGTGGTCGGAAGCGACCACATTGGCGCGGCATGGCTACGAGGTGTCTGTGATTTGTCCCAAGGGACCAGGCGCAACGGCCTCATTCGAGATGCTTGAGGGCGTCGCAGTCTATCGCCACTGGATGCCCGCGGAGGGTCGCGGCGTGCTGGGCTACGCAGTAGAGTACAGCGTGGCGTTGTTCTGGGAATTCGTGCTGAGCGTGAAAGTACAGGCAACGCGGGGATTTGACGTCATCCATGCGTGCAATCCGCCCGATCTGATTTTCCTGGTCGGGGCATTTCATAAATTCTTGTTCGGGAAGTCTTTTGTCTTCGATCAGCACGACGTCAATCCGGAGCTCTACGAGGCGAAATTCGGCCGTCGTGGCCTTCTTTGGCGTGTCATGGTGCTACTCGAACGCGTGACATTCGCATTGTCGGACGTATCGATTGCAACCAATCAATCGTATCGCGCAATTGCGATTGAACGGGGCCGAATGAGCCCGGATCGTGTGTTCGTTGTGCGCTCCGCTCCGAATGTGTCCCGAGTTCGCTCACTTCCACCGGACCCCTCCTGGAAGAAAGGACGAAAGTATCTTGTTGGATATGTGGGTGTCATCGCGCGACAAGAGGGGCTCGACCTGTTGCTGGATTCAATCAAGCACATCCGCAAGACACGGAACCGCGATGATATCCAGTTCGTGATCGTCGGAGGCGGACGGGAGCTGGAGGACCTCAAGATGCTCGCGACGGCTCTTGAACTGGATGAAATGGTTACATTCACTGGCCGTGTCGATGACGACACGCTATTCACCGTTCTGTCGACGGCGGATGTCTGCGTAAATCCGGACCGCCCCAGTTCGATGAACGACAAATCGACGATGCACAAGATCATGGAGTACATGACGCTAGGCAAGCCCATCGTCCAGTTCGACCTCACAGAGGGCCGCTTTTCGGCGGGAGATGCATCGTTGTACGTGCAGAATGCGGACACCGCCGAGTTCGGCGACAAAATACTGGAGCTCCTGGAA
This sequence comes from Bradyrhizobium oropedii, assembly GCF_020889685.1. Lineage (GTDB taxonomy): Bacteria > Pseudomonadota > Alphaproteobacteria > Rhizobiales > Xanthobacteraceae > Bradyrhizobium > Bradyrhizobium oropedii. The sequence goes on along the minus strand of NZ_JACMYO010000077.1, from coordinate 19,293 downwards.
GATCCGGCGAGGCGCCAAGCTATGGGCGCATTCGGTCAGAAGAGAATTAATGGCGAGCTCGCCTGGCATCACGCATCGACGAAGCTTTTGGGTGCTTATGAAAAAGTATTCAAACTGAGAGAGAAATGCGGATAGATCCCAATTCTCCTCGCATGTCAGAAAGCGCTCGATAGTACCTCGCTGCAAGCAAAACTGATGACATAAGGCACCAGACTAGGGCAGACAGGCTAGGTATCGTACATCATGAGCTCTCAATACCTGATGGATCCGAAGCGCGCGCACCACTACAATGTGGAGATCGGGCTTGCGGACCGGTTGCGCAATTCTTCGCGCGCAGAGCGCAGGTATCTTTACAGCTCCGTGTACGAAGAGCTGTATCGCGAAGTCCCGTACCACCCGCAGCTCGTGCGTAAGAGCCAGGGGGCGGAGGAGCGGGCCGGGTTGCTGGAGCTGTTCGACACGCTCCGTCCGTTCCTGAACCCTGACACGGTCTATGCGGAGATCGGAGCTGGCGACTGCGCGCTCACGATGCTCGTGGCGCCGCACGTGCGGAAGGCCTACGCGATCGATGTCTCCGAGACGGTGACGCGTGGCGCGAGCGCACCGAATCTTGAAGTCGTGCTCTCCGACGGCATCGACATTCCGGTAACGGCGACGCTAATCTTCTCGAACCAGCTTATGGAACACCTCCACCCGGATGACGCGCGCGACCAACTCGCGAACGTGTTCGCCGCGCTGGAGCCCGGTGGAAAATACTTCTGCATCACGCCGAGCCGCCTGACCGGTCCGCACGACATCTCGCGCGGCATCGATGAAGTGGCGCGCGGCTTTCACTTGCGCGAGTACGCGAACCGTGAGCTAGCGGACCTGTTCCGCTCCGTGGGTTTCGCGCGGGTAGAGGCTTTCGTTCGCATCCGCAACTTCCAGACGACGCTGCCGCTGGGCGTCGTGACCGCGCTCGAAACCGTTGTCGGCTGGCTGCCGCGGAGTCTCGGGTGGCGTGTTTCGAACTTGCCGATTCTACGCCGCATCCTCGACGTCCAGCTCATCGCGACACGCTGCTAAGGACACCTCCCATACGTTCCTGGAGTGGTCCAATATTTGATATCGGGGTGGATGGCGGACCTTCATTGCCCGTGCGCGACGCGATCCCTTCAGGCAGCTGCCGGTGGAGCAGCGCACCCTCGGTCATGGTCGCCCTGGCGAGACAGATGTCAACGACCCGGTTGTTATCATCAGATTTCGGTAATCGACGGCAGTCGTCTCGGGCGCCGACGACCGATAGATTCCGAATTCCCAGTTGGTGCCGACCCCATAGCCCAGCGGCCCGCTGTAATTCACGACCGGTGCCCCATCGATCCAAACTTTCAGGTAGCCGGTCGTGTCGTTCGAGAATTGGGCCTGCACTTTCACGTCGTGAAATTTACCAGTCACGATCGGGTTGGGGTCGGTCCAGAGCGTCTTGGTGACGACGAAGCCTGCGCCGTTGCTCGGGTTCTTGCCCGGCCGGCAGTAGCGTACAAGCACCTGCAGGCGATCGCCCTGCATGTTCAGCGCGACCGGAGGCGAGGTGCCGACGCCCGAGGCGTCATCATCGTTGTGCCACTGTCCGACGATGAACCAACCGGTCGCGCTGTTCACGAACGCCCCGTTGTTGCCGTTCGCCTCCACCATGAGCTGATAGCTGAGCGTGATTGGCGTAGCAGCGGGATAAGTCACCGTGGAATTGATCTCGGAGCGATCCACGGACGAGCTGTCGTACCAAGCATGGTCGCCCTTGCGGACCTCGAAACGCAGGGTCTGGGGGTCGGGATTGGTTAGACTATAACCCTGGTCTGCAACATGAACGCCGTAGCTGACGTCGCCGATCTGAAAGCGGGTTCGCGGCTTACCGGAGAATGACGAGATCGACGAGACAGCCGTTCCGCTGGTTGCTGTATTCCCATCGGTGCCGGCAGCACTATAGGCCTCGGCGGATGAGCCCTCGGCCAACAGCGTTCCCTGACCACCTCTATTGGCAGTGCCCGATCTCGGTCCACTGGAGATTTCCGCGACGCTCCCAGCCAGCGCGAAGATGAGAGGTAAAACTATTCTCATTGCCATCCCTGTTCGGTGCCGCGACCGTCGCAAAATGCGCAGTCATACGTACCGTAACCCATTCAAATCATGATGCAATTTATCGAGGGGTTCAATCGAGGGAAAATAAGGACTACCGCCAGGCATCAGCTCTTGGAATGCATCCCCAATTGCATCGCGATGCGCAGCCTTGCGGCCAGCGTGTCCGCCTCGCTGGCGGTTCACGCTAACAGAGCGTCGTTAGCGGTCGCGCGGTGCCGATAGCACCCTTGTCTTGCTTCTTGACGCCGGACGCAAGATCAACGGCGGTTCCAACTGAACGCCTCACCGTGTGCGTCCCGCATTGCTCATCGCCGATCTGGATCAGCAACGAGCGAGCGGCTCAGTCGTAACAGGTGTACCGGAGTGCCTCGACCTGGCGACAAGGGGTGTCAAAGCCGCAATCAACTCGTGAGTCTTCACCATCGGGGAGTGATTTGCTTTGACATAAATCTGGCATCGCCGACTGAGCGCGTTGTATTCAGCCGCGTCCATGTTCCAAATCTCACTCACAGATCTTGAAAGCGCCAACTCGTCTTCAACTGAAGCGCCGAGAACATGACGCTCGACGATCGCGTCCGGATCAACATGCCGGCGCGTCACGATCGGTGCGCCGACGGCGAGCGCCTCCAGAAATGCGTTCGAGAAGCCCTCGAAATCCGACGTACAGAGAAGCATTGTCGCTTCCGATAGAAATTGCTGAACGTCCGCCCGCCGCACATAGCCAACCAATTCCACGTTTGGCAGCTGACGCAAGCCATTCAACGCGTCCAGCGTCGACTGATCGGTATTGGGCGACGTCATCCCCGCCACGCGAAACTTGACGTCCGGCAATGCCTGGGCAATCCGAAACAACAAGGGTAGATTCTTCGGATAGCGGAAGACACCGAGCCAGGCGACGTATCCGCGTCTTGCGCGCGGCAACGGAGCAGCCGCGTCCTCCGCTATCGCAAACGGATTATGAAGGACGTGGATCGGCTTGCCCGGAAAAAGCGCGGTCAATTTCCCGCGCTGATACTCATTTTGACAGAGAAACCCGGCGGTGTGATGCCTGGCCCACGAATAGGATATCCATTCATAAGACGGAAGAAGAGCTTTGCATCGCTCATCGACGTCAATGTCACTCACAACGCGATAAACGAACGGAACCTTCAGCTGATCGGCAACGAACGCCATGATGGCGGTGTGTATTCCACATACTCCCTGGATCAGAATATCCGGGCGATAGCTGCGGGCGGCTGCCAATACTTTCGGGATATACGAATAGAAGTACTTCGCGACCCGAATTCCGCGTGCGGGATCGTAGGTCTCAATAAGTTTGATCTGCTGTCCCGAACCTACGTGCTCCAGCGCCCCCTTCCAGGTGAGAACAGCGGTTTCGTGACCGGCGTTCTCAAGCGCACGAAGCCACACTGCGAGCTCGATCGCCCATCCGCCAATCGGGTAGTTCTCATCTTTCATCAGATAAGGGATGGAAAAATCCATCGAGAGAATACGCACCCGACACCTCGTGCTTAATGGGACCGCCCTATGAAAAGAAGCTCTGCGACGCTTTGCCCGCGAACTCGGGGTGTACGGCTTCTCAGCTCGTGTAGTGAAAGAGCGAGCCTTGCCTCCATCAAGAAGCTCGATCGTCCCGCGTCAAGCCGACAGTACGATGCTCTCAATCTCACTGCCCTCTCGCATCTTAGCTATCGTCTCAAATTTGCTTGCGCCGTTGAGCCGGAAGAGCGTGCCGTGATTGGCGCCGTTCGCAAGCGTTCGATTCACAATGAGGAACGAACCGGCACCGACCAGGCGATCCCTCAGATTGCCGATCGCGCCGCGCAACTGCACTTCGTTGAAATAGCCATGATTGAGTAGATTTGACACGCGGATTGCGTTGAACCGGCCGCGCAGTTCAGCAGGGTTGGGCGCCAGAATGTCATCCTCGGCAAAGCTTAGCCGAGCGTCGTCGCGGGCATGCGGGTTCACCAGAAGGACATCCTTCCCTCCTTCTGGCATGTTCGTCAGAGGCAACAGCACGCCTGCAAGTGTGTTCAGCCCGGCGACCACGAATCCTTTGCCCTTGAGAAAATCTCGGGGACCATTCAGGTACCAGCGCACCGGGCGATTGGCCACGATGTGCTGAAGCACTTTGCCATCGCGATCGAGAAGGACTTCATATCCTGGCAACAGGCGCACGAGACTTCCGCGCATGCAGAGATCCGTCGCCAGAATCTTCGCCTCGATGCCAGCGCTCGTTAAGGCATCCGCCCATTCGACTGAGGAAATCCCTGATGATACGCCGACGTCCATGATCTGGCTCGGCTTGCTGCCGAGTTTCTTCCACTCATCAATTACGAGCCTATTGAGATCATCGAGGCGATGATGATCGGTAGTCTTGTAGGTGCCGTTCCGCAAGCGGATTGAAGCAAAGAACGCCGCTTCCTGTGCTTGCGTGAACGCATCACTTTCCGTCAAAAAATTCCTTGCATTCAAAGCCACGCCGCCTCCCAAACCTCCGGAGAAGCGCACCAAGACCGGCATATACTGCACCCTCTACTCGGCTCGTTTTTCTCAGAAGCGCTCGAACTCTATCGATTAAAGGCGCACTGCTTCTGGTGCGCTCCGTTTCTCTCGCAAGCATAATCTTTTGGATCGATACGCGGCTCGACCCTTTCGGATTACCCATTCCTCGATCACACCAAAAGCAGGGCCGGCCGGCCCCGAACGTGCGCCGACCAGGAAGAGCTCGGCAGCCGTCTGGGACGGGTTGCTGCAGCAGCGCCCGCGGCGGCGGATAGCACCGGCAGAGACGGCGGACCCAACGGTTGACGACTTCCCTACCGGACCTACCGCCTTCTTGCTAGAAATGCTCGCATGGTCCAATGCCCGCGGAGCTCCATGTTGATGACTCTCAACGTCGGCCGTATCGCCTTGCTCGTCATCATAGGAAGCATCGCAACCCTCCCCGCTTCGCGTGCACAGGACGGCGCGCTCCCAGGCAGCAACGGCGATTTCGAACAGCGCATGCAACGTATCGTGGATGGACTGCGGGCTGCCACCGCAGGCGCGCCGCCGATGACACTCGCCGACCGGATGAACGCACTGCACGTTCCTGGCGTCAGCATCGCGGTGGTTCATGGCGGCATAGTCGAGGCTCGCGGGTTCGGGGTTGCCGCCATTGGTGGACCGCCTGTCCTTCCTGAAACGCTGTTCCAGGCTGCCTCAATCAGCAAACCGGTTACCGCCGTGGCTGCGCTGGCATTGGCTCAGGCCGGAGAACTCGATCTCGACGGCGACGTCAACTTATCCCTCAAAAGCTGGAAAATACCTGCTAACTCGTTCACCGATCGATCCAAGGTTACACTTCGCAGACTGCTGAACCATTCGGCCGGCATAACTGTTCCATATTTTCCGGGATATCCTGCAGGCGCACCAGTTCCGTCACTTGACGACGTTCTCAATGGGGCGCCGCTGTGGTGTCGTGATCTAAACCGGTTCGAGCCGTCAGCGCATGATTGGTTTGCGCTATGCGCTCTTGCAAACACCGCACCTGTCGTTGTCGATCATGAGCCCGGCGTCCGGTTCGAGTATTCTAGCGGCGGCTATACGATAGTGCAGAAATTGCTCATCGATGTAACCGGGAAGCCGTTCCCAACACTACTTGAAGAACTTGTCCTCAAGCCCTTCGGAATGACGCACAGCAGTTTTCTCCAACCGCCACGCAAGAATGACGCTCCAATGGCCGCTACACCCTACCGAGCGACGGGACAGCCGGTGCCGGGCGGTCCGCACATCTATCCCGAATTGGCTGCCGCAGGATTGTGGACGACACCTACTGACGTTGCGCATTTTGCGCTAGGTGTGGTCCGGGCCTGGACCGGTCGAGATGCTTCCGTCCTGTCTCAAACTACGGCCATCCAGATGCTCACACCCGGCCTTGGCAACTATGGCCTTGGTCCGATTGTACTAGGGGTCGCCCCGCATCGACGATTTCTGCATGCAGGCGTCAACGATGGCTTCGTCAGCCTGATGACGATGTATGAGAATGGAGATGGCGCGGTCATCATGACGAACGGGGATCAAGGCGGTCAGTTAGCTGACGAAATCATGCGCAGTATCGCAACCGAATACGACTGGCCCGATGGTCAGCCGAAGGCCCACTGACGGACGAACGTTGTCTCGACAGCACCTGGACGCGCATCCACCAGGACTAGGCTAGTCATCTTGTCTCTCTTGTTGGCCCGTCGCGTCTTCGCAACTGATAATCCAGGCAACCCTGCAAGCAAATCGCCTTGCATCACGCCCCGAGAACGCCCCACTCTCTCCGAACCTCGGCCAGGGTTCGATAGTATCCGGTCACAAACAGCATGGCCGCATAACACACCAGGACCGCAACCGGACCGACCAGCGCTGCAATTGCGGTCGACGGATTCAGCAGATCAGCCGAGAAACGCACCAGCATTGCCGCCAATACCGACGCGACGAAGATTAGTCCAAGGTTCTTCCAGTCCTGCAACTTTGCGATCGGAATGCTCATCACCTTTGAAAGTCTTCTGAGAAAAAACACATATACAACGAAGGTCGTTAATACCGACCCGATCGCCGCCCCTGGCAAGCCGTAGTACCAGACGCCGGCAAGGCTCGTTAACACGGCGAATGGAAGGATCGCCGCTTCATAACGCATGTTAGCCGAGCCCTGTCCGAACACATTGAGCAGAGTGGTAATCTCAGTCGAGATCAATGTTTGAATCAGATAGATGCGCAGCACCGGAGAGCCACTCACGTACTCTTTCGTAAACAGCAACTGAATGACTTCGTCAGCAAAGACGAACAATGCCGCTATGGCGGGGAACATGACCGCACTAATGATAACGTTGCCCTGATTGTTCAGGCGCAACAGCTCTTCGTGGCGGCCCAATGAGTGGAAGCGGCTCATCTTCGGCAAGAGCAAATTCCCCAGCCCGCCTCTCAAGACTTCGAACGGCATGAGGAGCGTCGTCGCAATTGAAAAAATGCCGAACATGCCCGACGAGAACATCGTCGCGACAATCCACAGTTCCGCCTGTTTTCGGACGCTCCACAGCAAGCCGGCAACACCGAACGGAAGGGCGTAGCGAAGCTGCGCACGGAACTGCTCCCTTTCGATTGGGAACAGTCGAATGCCACAATAGCGCGCAATGAAAACGGCAAGAAGCAGGACGCGCACGCCAGCAGCAATCAACGCTGCGATCAGCACCTCTTCAAATCGACGAAACACGACTGCCGCAGAAATGATGAGCACGGCTCTCAGCACGGATGACGCCAGGATGGCTTGCGCCTGCCAACGGATCTGCCCTATGGCGTTGGGTAGCACGTCCAGCAACAAGCCCAAATTCCAAACAAACAGGAAACTTGCCAGTAGCACCCCGTGGTCATACAGCAGATCTTTCATGCCGGATGGAAGGACCTGACGAAAAGCAAAGACGAGAAGCACCGCAATCGTCGTTGCGGCGAGCAGGAAGAGGACCGTCTGGCCGACGTAAACCCGCCGTCCCTCTGCATCCAGCCGGACAAAGAAGAAAAGCAAGCTCCGGGGCATGTTGAAGGAAAACAACAGGGCCACCGTGGTTACGAGCAGCCAGAACAGTCGGTATTCACCAAACGCCGTGGGACCAATCGTTCGCACCAGAACGACCGGCGTCAATAGCATGATGACCTGGTCGGTGTATTGTGCAGCCGAGAGTAGAATTCCTTGACGCAATATGGATGCCATGGATCAACGACCTCGCGACGGCGCCGACGACCAGAAGCGCGAATCTCGGTCGGTGCACCTTCCAGAAAGAAAATCAGAACTCACTGAGTGACCTCCAGAAGCACGGGACAGCACGATGATCGCACGAAGCGCAAAACGATTTGCAGGCAGTCGGATCACTCTCGCCTCACCTTTCTCGAGCCACTCCTCGTCAATCTCGCATGACTAGCTCGATGCATCATCCTATCGGACCACGGCAGTTGAACCGAAGGCCAACCATGACCGAACCTCCCGCGGCGTTCACATCGAGCCCAAGAGTGCATCCATGTCACGAGCAACCTTTTTCCAGGTGTAGTGCTCCAACATGACTTTTCGAGCACTATGGATCATAGAATACCGAAGGCCTTCGTCTTCGATGAGCAGCTTGATCGCTGCCGCGATCTTCTGGGGCTCGTCAGCTCGCAAGTAATCGACACCTTCTCGCGCCATGCCGAGCGCTTCGATGCCTACTCCCGTTGAAACGACCGCCAGCCCCATGGCAAAGGCTTCAAGTACCTTGTTCTTTAATCCACTGCCAATCCGCATCGGATTTATCATGATCGGATACTCAGCGAGCACCGAGCAGATGTCTTCGACGAATCCAGTGAGGCGAATGCCGTCGTCTCGCTTTGCCTCCTCCAGAAGCCAGTTTTCCGCATCCTTGCCCACCACGCACCACTCAATTCCGGCCGGAGCGAGGTACCGTCGATAGACGTGCTGGTAAAAAAAACGAACTGCATCGCTGTTTGGTTTGAAGGCAAGGTTGCCCCAAAATGCCACTCCCCTCCGCTTTGCGACACGCGCATTTGAGTCAAATGTGTCCGCCAGGTCGGGCGAGACCCCGTTCGGTACCGTGCTAACGTTCGCAGTTCTGCCGGACAGTCTGCAAACAGTATCAGAATCGGCATCATTGACTGTAGTGACGTGGTTGAACCAACGGGGCAAACACGCCTCCGCCCGTGCACGGCGCGCGAGCAACAGGCGCGCATCGAGACGCGTTCTCAGCTGCGCGGGCCACGGCGGAATGAACTGTATCTGTCTGGTCAGCGTTAGAACTTCACTGTCGATGAGATCAAAGAGTATCTTCTTATCGTTCGAAAACGGTCGGACGAATTCTGCAAGCACGAGGCAGAAGACGATCATGTGATCGATACCGTTCTCTTCGCAGAAGCCAGCTATCGTTTTGGTAACGGTCGAAAAGTGATCCGGATAAGAGAGCGAGAAGTAGTCTGAATCATTTCGACGGAAGTGCCTCTTCAGTGAGGGCCTGTGCTGCGTCGGCAATTTCGGTGTTTCCGCGGTCTTTTTGAAGACCTCAGACAAGCCGACCAGGCTGTCGCTCGATTCGTCTGTTGAACCGAGGTTCACCGTCAAAAGGTACAGTTCGTGCCGCTTCGCCAATTCGCGGCACAAGTGCCACACGCGAAGGTCATGCCCGTTGGTCAGGCTTGCGAGCGGCTTATGCGTTACAACCAGGATGCGCGTCACGACATTCGTTTATCTTCGACTGCGGTCGAGCGGCATCAGGCACAGCATGATGCGACTAGACCCTTGGCCTCGGCTCCATCATCTATTCAGTAGAGCTGAGCTTTCAAAGGCGATTTGAACTCATTTCGCTCCCCGGCGCAACGGGAGCTGGCGTTACCAATGGAGCGCTGCGTGTCGCTGCGATGCTCTTCGTGAGTAGTACTTTGGCACTGAGTGCCGCGACTGGTGCCGTACGTCCCGCTCACACACGCGCTGTGTAACGCGACTGGAAATTCGGGACACCGATGCGACCTCTATTGGGGCAGCGGACATTCATCCGGAATGATGAAGAAGTTTCCCGTGAAATTCTTGATGCCAGATCCGGCCGGCTCGAGCATGCCATGCTCATAACCGTACATGCGGTAACGCTCGCGTTCGAACATTGCACGGATCTCGTTGCGGTTTTCTGGCTTCCATATCTCGCAGAAGATGAGCGGCCGACAACGCCTTATCAGTTCCATGCCTCCTTTCAGCACCTCGGCCTCGAACTCCTCGACATCGATCTTGATCGCGTGCACGTCTGTGCGTGTCTTCAGCTCCGGAACGTCGTCGAGCGTCTCTATCTTGATCTGGAAGCGGATGCCTTCCTTGTATTCGGAGTGTCCGTCGTCGACTTGGCACAGTGCGTGTCGCTTAATTCCGCCTATCACGGGCATGATCATCGGAAGCGCCGCGGCCTGCCGGCCCAGGCCGCATTCGTGAACCGTCACGTTCGCGAGCGTATGCTGGGCGACCACGCGCGTCAGGCTCCTGAAGTTCTCAGGCCCCGGCTCGAACGCATGGACTCGGGATCCAGGCTTCGTGGCTGCCAGGAAATAGGCCGTCACCCCGATATTGGCGCCGATGTCGAGGATCACGCCGTCGTTCGGCACCATGTTAAGAAAGTACAGAAAATCCGCTTCATAACGGAACGTCTTTATCGTCGCGATGCGCGCTTGCGCGACGAAGAAGAGATAGTCGTCAAATCCGAGGGCGCCGATGAGCAGGCGCTGCGTAAGACGCTTGAGCGGGCCTATCATTGGAGCGGCCTCTGCGGAGCACAACGACCAATCGTTTCGGCTGGCTTCGAGCATCTGTATCGCCGGACCGCATATGTAGAGTGCACTGGGTCTCCGGCGGCCACGAAGCGACTCCGCATGATCTCATCGTCATTGGGACGTTCGCCCCAGATTTCGATCGGGCTGTTGCGAACCACTATCTCCTGCTCGAACAGCGTCATGCCGGAATGTACCACGATTGAAACGATACGAAGTGAAATGTCGCCATTAAGCGGGGTCGATTGCTTCGTTGCAAGAAGGTCACTTTGTTCAGAGACGGAGAACTGGAGTTACCTCCACTGGCCTGTCGTCGCGTTTGCGGCGCCCCCGTCACCCGCATCAAGCGTGGCGCGGCTCATGCTGCGGTTTGGCGCGCGCGAGGACAGGCGCGCCAAATTGACCATCATCGCGATGAGAGGGAACAGGTACATGTTCTCGAACGATGGAAACACCTCTCGTTCAGTAAACATACTTATTCCATAGCCGACGATGCACGCAAACAAGGCCCAGTACAGGTCGTTATGCAACCGTCGGCCGACACGCCAAGCGGTCGATATCCCGACGCACATGAAAACGAGCAGAATGCCGGTAGCGATCGCTCCACAGTCGAGAAAGAAATCGATAATTGCGTTGTGTGCATGAGTGGCTTGTATAAGCGTTCCCGTGTACCAGGCTTCGCTGGTTATGATTCCGGACCGACCCGCGCCGAACAGAAATAGGCCGAGATCACTCGTCCATTCCTTGAGCAGCGGCACCCAAATGAAGTCGACACGGCCAGTTAGCAATTCGTCAGCCGACACGTCCGAAGTCCCGTCGAAACCAATGGAGAAGATGGCGTCCATGGTTGGCGCGATCCAGAGAACGGATACGATGGCTACCATCGCGGCGCCGACGGCTAGGACAGCAAATTTGCGTTTATAAAGCAGAAGCAAGACATAGGAGCCCGCAACGGTTAGAAGCGCGCTGCGCGATGAGAGTAGAAGCAGTCCCAAAAGCGACAAGCCGACAGGCACCATCCAGAGTGAGCTACGCGTAAGCGCCTTGTACAGCAGCAAAGGCGCCGTGCAGATGTATATCGTGCCCATCGTATTGTAGTGGATGCCGAAGTAGGCTTCACACAAATCATTAACGGAGGCCCGCCCTGAAAGTGCGGCCGATGGATTCATGAGGCACACGAAGATGAAGCTAGCCGACAAGAGCAGAATCGAAACGCAGACTGCATTGACGACTGTCTCAATCTCCGAAAACGAGCGACATCGCTTCAGAATGAAGAGAAACGGCAGGATGTAGAACGCCGGAACCATGCCGTATGACATGATGTAGTCCAGATAGGACTCTGGAAATACATCCGGGAGGCGCTCATGAAGCAGAGGGGCATTCGAGACTGATCTAGCGAAAGCAATGGTGAAGGTTACGAAATACAGCAAAAGAATGCGAATGGACGTCCGTTCGATCTTGTCGGTCGCTGATAAGAGCGAAACTCGGAATAACAGAAAGACCAGGACGCCCGCGGACAGCAGGTTGAAGGGCTTGCAGCCTTGTATGCCGAACAGATTCGAATTGACGAACGGCACTCGTTGAAACGGCAATATGAAAACGACCGCCAGAAACAGCCATTTTGCCTTTTGGCCGAGCTGGTACGCAGACGCGTCATGATAGGGAGTTCCGCCGCCATATCTTAACGCAACGGTCATGACGGGCCGGCTCCTTGCCTTCCAGAGCGACCGCACTCGAGCGCACGGCTTCTCGGTGCGCAGCGGCTTCCGAGCCACTGAAGCTCTCCTGGGGCGAGATTGAGCAATTCTATCGACATGGCCACAACGCGCCGAATCCGCACCCTGTCTTCATCACCGGCCAGAAGCGCGACATCCGGGCGCTGCTGAAAATGGCTGCTCCGCCCTCACCCCGCCCCCGTAAGGCGTACTGGCCTGGTCTTGGTCGATGTCTCAGACTGATGATCCGGTCGAACCGTGTCCGAGACGGGCCACTCGGCTCTATCATCCTGCGCGCGCAAGAGGTCCCACGCACCGAAGTGGATGATGCCATCCATCAGATCCTGCAGCACGGCGAAGGCGAGGCCAAGAAGCAGGCCGCCAAGGAGCGCTATTCCAAGTACGTTCTTGGGCTTTGGCGAAGCGGCCCTCAGGGGAGGCAACGCCTGAGTAATCAGGCTCGCGGCAAACACCGGCGAAGACTGTTGTCGCGTAGCCTCCAGCCTGCGCAACATGTGACGAAAATTGTCATAAGCACTTTTGGCTGATTCTGCAGCGGCCGCCAGCTTATCCATATTGGCAGCCGAATCCGGCGCATCTTTTTTGTTTCTACTGAAGTCCTCGATCGCCCTTTGCGCAGCTGCCGCTTGGGTGCTCAAGCCATTCAGTCGATCCCGGACCCACGTCTCATCTTGCAACGAGCCCCCTTGGTCCATTTGATGCGTAATATACTTCTCTGCGACGGCGTTCAGAATCTGCGCTGCTCGATCAGGATTCTTGGAACTGAAGGTGAGTTCGACAAGGTAAGTCGGGCCGACGCGCTTGGCGGTAAGCCTTTGTCCGAAGGATTCCACGGCGTAGCGCATGGCGCTACCTTCGCCTTCCGGTCTAGTCCAGCCGAGCAGACGCGATACGGACAGCGCGCTACTACCCTGCCCGCCGGCAAACTCCGGATCCTCCGCAAGGCCGAGCTTCTCGATCACGGCACTGGCGATGCTCTCGGACCTTATGATTCCGATCTGACTTTCAACAATCGTTGCGACTGCCGCAACGTCGCCGGGGGTCGCCTTCGAATCTACGATAAGTTGCGCCTTGGAAGTAAACGTGGGTACCGCCATGATGAGGTAGAGCACGGCAACGCAAAGCGCCGCGCAACACACCAGGAATATGGCCAACACGCGTCGCCGTATGAAGGCGATCACAGCTCTTAGGGAAATGACCGACGTAGGACGAAATTCCGGCGGCGGTGGATCGTCCCGGTTCATCCAACTATCCGTTGTATTCTGTAACATTTTCATACCAGCGCTGATGATTGGAGCTCCGTTGCGGCAGCCAGGTCAAAAAGCGCAAAGACGCCCACTAAAGGAAGCAAGGTTAGCGGAAGGTACGGCCGGCTGAGTCACATCAATAGGCATTCACGCACCTTCCGAGACGAGAGTAGCTGGCCGAAACTGGCGAGTGGTCACCGCATCAACCTGTGACAGACGCGCACCGTGAAACGCCCCGAAATCTCCCTGGCGACGAATTCGGCAGCGGTCATGGCCAGTGAGGCCATTAACCGGCCTGGCGGCACCTGCTGAATTCACCCGGCAGCCATGGACGGGATGCGCCGGAAGGTTGGCGGAGGCCGGTAAACTGGTGAAGAACGCATCGTTCATGGCACTCTGCGGCCCAATCGCTCATTTCCTGCTGAATCAGTACATTCCGGGTCACAGGTTGGGAAAGGCAATAAATGGGTAATTACGATGGTCCATTGAGCCCCGGCACGACCGGACTAAATTCGGGTGGCGATCCGCTCGTTCGCACATCCCAAAGAATCTGATGCAACTTCGAATTGACGATCAACAAGGCCGATCAATCGAAAATGTGGGCGGCGCGTCCTGCCCCCGACAGATGCGGGAACGAGCCTCGGTTTTGCCGATCGTCCGTCTCGATGGCTACCGAATGTCAGCGCTGTTGACGTGTCGGTGCGCCGACAGATTCCGCGGGTTTTATCTTGGTGACCACGTCGCAGAGAAAGTTGCCGTCATGCCGAACTTCACACCGCGCAAGCGTTTCGGACTCAGTATCCTGGGCAACGACCTTGGCGGTTACGTCAAATGGGGCTTGGCCGCCCTCTGCCTCACGATTTCAGTGGCACAAGCGAAAGCCGAATATCTCGTCAATGTCGGAGATGTGCTGGAGGTCGCCGCCGCTGGCGTACCGGAGCTGCGATCTCGTGCCGCCGTCCAGACGGACGGGAACATATCGTTGCCGCTCGTCGGAGTGCTTCAGGTGGCGGGCCTGAGCTTGCCGCAAATCCGAGCCAAGGTCGGCGCTGCACTAGCGAACAAGGTATTTCGACAGAGAAGTCCGGAAGGGCGTGAAAGCGTCATCGTGATAGATGCAGATGAAATCACTGCAACCGTGGCGGACTACAGGCCAATATACATCAATGGCGATGTCTCGAAGCCGGGTCAGTATCCTTACCTTCCGTCGATCACCGCACGTCAACTCATAGCGCTGGCGAGCGGTTACGACATCATGCATGTGAGAATGAACAATCCTTATCTTGATCTGGCGGACCTGAGAGCCGAGTACGGATCGCTTTGGACAGAGTTCGCCAAAGAGCAGGCGCGCTCGTGGCGTATCAAGACGGAACTCGGAGAGGCGACCCAGATCGCTCCAAACGCTACGAAGGAGGCACCGATAGCTCGATCGGCGATTTCAGAAATCTTCAATGCTGAAACGGAGTATTTGAAGGCGAAGCAGAGTGACTATCAGCAGGAGAAGGAGTTCCTCCAGCGCGGTGTTCGGCAGGGAGACGAGGAAGTGCGCGTGCTGTCCGAGCAGCAAAAAAGGGAAGAGGAGGGATTTCAGTCCGACCAGGACGAGTTGCAAAAAGCGCAAGAAATGTTCGCCAAAGGCACCCTGACCAGCCCGCGCGTTACAGATGCGCGTCGGGCGGTTTTACTGTCGTCAACCAGGAGGTTGCAGACCTCTGCGCAGTTGCTGCAGGTCAAGAAGCAGCAGGATGATCTCTCCAGAAGGCTGACAAAGCTCGATGATCAGCGGCGCCTTGACCTGCTGCGTGAGCTGCAGGAAACGAGCCTGAAGCTTAACCAGGTTCGCGAGAGACTGCAGGCGGTGGGTGAGAAGATTCAGTACACCGCTATGGTTCGATCACAGCTCGTGCGAGGAAGCGGAAGCAAGCCCGACATTACCATCGTCAGGAAGGGTAAGAACGGGCCGGAACAGATTGCTGCGAACGAAGATACCGAGCTGCAACCAGGCGACACGGTCGAGGTATCCTTGCGATACCAGGATCTTCCGGATGTACCTTCCCGGAAGCTAAGCGGTTTAGGCCAGTCACCGGCGACGAGCCGAACAGCGGTGACGGAAGCTGATCCACCTACAGTCGGTATCAGATGATGAGGTCGGCCCGATCGGTCACGGTTGCGAGCTGAGAGGCTTGGGACGGCGCCTGTCCGGAAACGTTAGCGACGCAGCGCGTCCAGCCGGGCTTTCGCCTCCCTGATTCCTGCTGCATCGGCCTTGGCATACAGGGCTTTTGCTTTGCTCGCATCGCTGCGCGTGCCGTAAGTCCCCCATTTCGCCAGAACCAACGGATCGTAGGTTTCCGCCAACGCAAAGCTCGCCTGGGCACTGCCCATCTCGACGGCGCGCTCGAGCACAAGCCGCGCTGCACTTACATCGCCCTGCCGAAGCAAGGAACTCGCGCGCGCGACCAACCCTGTAGCTTCCGCAACCTGCTCGGAACCGGGTTGAATAGCAGCGCGAGCAGGTGCCAAGGGGGCCTGCTCGGCGATCGGATTGGCAGCCATTCCGATGGAGTC
This sequence comes from Bradyrhizobium oropedii, assembly GCF_020889685.1. Taxonomy (GTDB): domain Bacteria; phylum Pseudomonadota; class Alphaproteobacteria; order Rhizobiales; family Xanthobacteraceae; genus Bradyrhizobium; species Bradyrhizobium oropedii. The sequence goes on along the minus strand of NZ_JACMYO010000077.1, from coordinate 3,308 downwards.
GGACCTGTCTGGGCCAACCGAACCGGTGGTCAACACGTCTGACGCAGCGCCGCGCCCATTGCGACCCTGGGCCTCATAGGCATCGATCGCGCTCCGCGACAAGAAGACGTTCTGCGCCCTTGCACCTGCGCTTTCGACACGCAATTTCTTCAACTCGGCAGCCTCGGCCTCTGCTGCCTTCTTCTGCAGGGAGACTTCCTCGTCAGCCTTTGCGGCCCGTGCCGTCTGCACCTCATTGTCGCGACGCGCTGCTGCCAGATCCTGTTCCAGCCGTGCGGACCGCTCACGCTCCTTTTGCAGATCCGCCGCGCCGCTCTTCCCCGCCGATGTCAGCCGGGACAAATCTTCGGCCGCCTTGGCTGCTAGTGCAGTTTTGGACTCGACATCGCGCCGCGCCGTCGTCAGATCCTGTTCCAGCCGCGCGGATCGCTCGCGTTCTTTTTGCAGGTCCGCAGCGGCGCTCTTTCCCGCTGCTTGCAGCCGGGATGTTTGCTCGCCTGCCTGCGTCACCAGCGCGGTCTTACCCTCGACATCACGTCGCACCGCTGCCAGATCCTGTTCCAGCCGCGCGGATCGCTCGCGCTCCTTTTGCAGGTCCGCGGCAGCGCTCTTGACCACGACTTGCAGTCGTGTGGCTTCGTCGCCCGCTTTCGTCACCAGCATAGTCTTGCTCTCGGCATCACGCCGTGCCGCCACCAGATCCTGCTCCAGCCTGTCAGCCCGCTGACGGGCCGCCTGCAGCAGGTTCTGCGCCTCTGCCGCGCCGCTCTCCTTCTCCCGTTTCAATCGGGCTGTTTCATCGCTTGCTTTCGCCGCCAATGCGGCCTGGGCCTCGACATCACTGCGAGCCGCCGCAAGATCCTGCTCGAGCCGGGCCAATTGCCCGAGTTCGACGGGTGAGGCCTTCTGAGCTGAATCCGCGCCGCGTTCGGCCGCCTGCCTGAGCTCCGCGACTTGTTCACCAGCCTTGAGGGCCTGCGCCTCATAAGCGTAGATCGAGCTGCGTGCCTGGGAAAGCTCCTGCGCAAGCGCGTCTGCCTTCGCGCGCGATTGCCTCAGATCGACAACCACCGCTTCTGCCGACAGCTTCTGACGCGAGACTTCCTCGCCCGCCTTTGCCGCCAACGTAGTTTGGGCTGCCAGATCACGCCGCGCCGCCGCGAGATCCTGCTCCAGCTGCGCGGACCGCTCATCTTCCTTTTGCAGGTCCGGCGTTCCGCTCGCCGCTGCGGCTTTCAGCCGGGAGGTTTCTTCGGCTGCCTTCGCCGCAAGCGCAGTCTGGGTCTCCAGATCGCGCCGCGTCGCCGCGAGATCGCCATCCAGCCGCGCAGATCGGTCGCGTTCCTGCTGCAGGGATACCTCCAGCCTTGCTGCACCGCTCTCTCCCACCGCCGTCAGGCGGGCTGCTTCATCGCCCGCCTTCGTTGCCTTTGCGGTCTGGATATCCAGGTCACGTCGCGCCTCCGCAAGATCCCGCTCCAGCCGCGCAGATTGCTCGCGTTCCTGCTGCAAGTCGGCGGCGTCTCTCTCCCCCGACTGCCTGAGGCGGGACGCCTCCTCGCTCGCTTTCGCCGCAATTGAAGTCTGGGTCTCCACCTCCCCGCGCGCGACTGCGAGATCCTGCTCAATGCGTGCGAGCTGTTCCGGGTAGCGAAGCGACCCGGTGTCGCTCGCAGTAGCCTGTCCGAGTTCGGCCAGTTCTCCTCCAGCAGCACGGGCTTGAGCTTCGTAAGCCTTGATCGCGCTCCGCGTCAAAGAAAGGCCGCCCGCCGGCACTCCGGTCCTTGCAGGCGGTTGCCTTGTCTCGGCCGTGCCGATCTCCCCCGCACGCTTCAGCCGTGAAACCTCCTCGCCTGCTTGTGCCGCCAGCGCCGTCTGGGTCTCGACATCGTGTCGCGCCGCCACGAGTTCTTGTTCCAGCCTTCCTGCCCTGTCACGCGCTTGTTGCAGCGCATCCTGCAGCCCCGCGGCACCCGGCACGGCTTGCTTCACCCGGGCAGCGTCTTCGACGGCCTTGTTGGCCAAGGCAGTCTGGACTTCGAGGTCGCGGCGAGCCGCGGCGAGACCCTGCTCCAACATCTCTGCCCGCTCACGCTCGTGCTCGATGCGCTGCAACAAGCCAATGTCGAGCCGTGCAGTGGAGAGTTCGCAGGACAGGCTCCCACCCCAATCTGGCTGCTGGTTCGAGGGAGGACCGCTCTGGTCGCTCGCTCCCTGTACGATCAGCATCGGCCGCTTGATACCGCCTTCGTCCGTCGGCGCAGCTGTGGAGTTGCCGTCCTCCGCCGCGGCAGCCGAATTGGCAATGCGAAGAGCTATCGTTTGCTGCACATCCGCCGCGAGACGCGCTGGATCGGGCGACGCCTGTGTTGCTTCGGGTATCCACGCGGCTGCGAGCATGGCGACGGTCGTCGACCACAAGAGAACAGGCTGCGCAACGCTGAGCAGGTGTCGCGGCCGCGCGCCCGCGATGTCGCAGGCGGGGCCTACTTCACTGTCGAGGGCAATCGTGCGATCCATCCGCAATCACCTTTCGTATGGCGACGCGATCTATCGAGGTGCGGCGTTAAGTGCCCTGCCCTCGGCGCGAAGCCTATGATCCGCATTGAGGCCCCCTCCCGAGTAGAGCTGTGCGTCACTGCTTTGCATAGGACCAACCCTCTCGATCACGCGTACGACACCGGACTTCACCACCTCCATCTGACGAATGATCGGGATGTCCTCCTCCTCGGTACTATGCATTTTCTCCTGAGCGTTTTCCGCGAGACTTGAACAAAATGCCGGCGTACTTAGCACCACCCTCTCAATTCAGGCTTTCACGGACGACGTGTCGTCGCTGAGCGTGCTGTAATATTGCGCGACGTTGGTCGCATTGTTGAAGGGCGGAATGTTCGTGAGCATCAGCACCGTGAACACGAGCAACGGACGCAATCCGCCCTTTGCGGTCCGTGGCACTGCTGCACTTATTTTTTCCCATCTGGCTCTGCGCTCGCCAATCCGAAATTTCGTCGTAGTTTCGTGCAGTTCGCCCTCGCGCGCTATTTCCCCTTGGAGGAGCCCGCCTAACCCTTCCGGATTATGTGCTGTGCCTGCCCGGACCCGACGCAGTCAGCGAGGGTTCGATCGGTCGGTGCATCATCGCATACCGGGAACACCGTATAACCGCTGGGACGGCAGTAGTTCGACACACTGATCAGAATGAGCGCCGGAATATCCACGGGGGTACGGATTCGCCGTGCTAGTGTCATGGCAGTCGTCGGCATCGTCGAGCGCGGCAGCCTTCGCTCAACCGATCTTTGACCGCGGAC
>NZ_JACMYO010000076.1 GCF_020889685.1 Bradyrhizobium oropedii | reverse complement strand
TGCTAGCGCAAAACCGACTTGCGCGCAGAAAGATATTAGATGATTCCAGCGCTGCTTTTGCGTGCTGAAGTCGCGCTCGGCGACATCACGCCTGCCGTGGGCATCATCGGCGTACTGGCCGTGTTCCTCGGAACGTTACTGTTTGCCTGGATGGTGTACCGGACCGCAGCCCCCAAGACTTCGCCTGCCGGAGTGGCAAAGCTCGCAGCTCGAACTTCATGCGCCCACTGATCCAAGCCGCGGTGTGGCTGGTCCTCGTTGCGGGAAGTAACGCGTCTTCCGCCGAAGGCGCGGCAACTTCCTGCCAGCTGATCAATGGCAAGGCGATGATGCAGGCCGAACTGCTCTTTGGACGTCGTATCGCCGGACATGGCCGCGTATCGGACGCCCAGTGGACCGACTTCCTTCTCCGGGAAGTGACACCGCGCTTTCCAGATGGATTGACCGTGCTCAGGGCCTCCGGCCAGTGGCGCGACCCGGACACGGGCCGAATCACACGCGAGCCGTCCTATGTCGTGCGCATCATCGCTGCCGAAACGCCGGAGACCTTGGCACGCTTGACACAGATCGGCGCCGCATACAGGCAGCGCTTTCATCAACAGTCGGTTGGCCTCACGCTCTCGACCACTTGCGCATCGTTCTGACCGCTCGCTGCAACCGCAACATCCATCCCCATCGCGCGCGCAACGTTAGTCGCCGGCCAAGTGGATGAGGATGAGCCGATGGCAATGAAGCCGCAACGTATCATCGAATTTCGGTTCTCGACTGCTGTCGGCCCTTTGACATACCTTATGGCGCTTTGGCGAGCTGGGTTGCGAAGTAGCCGATCGTCTTGGCGTAGACCTCGCTCTTGTTCCACTGCTGGATCACGGCAAAGTTCTCGCTGCCGGGCTCCCAGCCTTTGCCCTTCTTCCAGCCGTAACTCTTCAGGAAGTTCGCCGTCGATGCCAGCACGTCGGGTACGTTGTGCAGCAGGTCGCGCTTGCCGTTGCCGTCGAAGTCGACCGCGAATTTGATGTAGGACGACGGCATGAATTGGGTCTGGCCGAGTTCGCCGGCCCAGGCGCCGCGCATCTCCTGCGGCGCAAGGTCGCCGCGCTCGACGATGCGCAACCCATCCATCAGTTCGGCCTTGAACATGTCGGAGCGGCGGCAATCATAGGCCAGCGTCGCCAGCGAACGCAGGGTCGGAAACTTGCCGGTGTTGACGCCGAAATCGGTCTCCAGCCCCCAGATCGCGACCAGGATTTCACCCGGCACGCCATAGGCCTCCTCGATCCGCGACAGCACGGAGCCGTAGCGCTTCATCATGTCGGAGCCGCGGTTGAGGCGGGGCGGCACCATGCGGCCCGAGAACTGCTCGAACGTCTGGCTGAACACTTGCTGCGAATGATCGCGCGCCAGGATCGCCTTGTCTTGCGTGACGCCGTTCAATCCGGCCTGGATCGCGTTCTGCGAGATGCCTTTCGCCGCAGCCTCCTTCTTGAAATCGTCGAGCCAGGACTCGAACGTGCCCGTGCCGCATTGGGCGGCCAGCGCCGTCGCGGTCGTGGTCAAGAGCCACGCGCCAACGGCGAGGGCGCGAAGGGGAATGCGAGAAGTCATAGGCAATTTACTCCGGAGTCTGCGATGTCATCGATTGGTCGCGAAACCCGGCGGGTATGTTCGCGGCAACAGCGGCCAAAACAAGGCTCGTGATTGAGCCGTTTATCTCAGCCAGCGCTGCAAATGCCACGCCAAGTTCACACCCATTTGACGATCCGGAACGACAAACCGCCGGCCGAATATATCGGCCGGCGGTTGCTTTCACGTTTACGCGTTCAGTTTCGGCCGGCGCTTAGCCGCGATCGCTGCGCCGCCATGGAAACAGATTGGCCGGGAAGTCCGCGGCGGGCTTGCGCTCGCGCGGTTCGGGGATGATCGGCCGCGCATTCGGATCCTTGACGATGACCTCGCGGTAGAGATGCCAGGTGGCGTGACCGAGCAGCGGGATCACCACCGCAAGCCCGAGGAAGAACGGGATCGTACCCAGCACCAGCAGCGCCGCGACGATCAGGCCCCAGGCCGCCATCGGCACCGGGTTCTGTGCGACGGCGCGCATCGACGTCACCATGGCTTCGCCGGCGCTTGCCTGGCGGTCCAGCATCATGGGGAAGGCGACCACGCTGATGCAAAGCGCGACCAGCGCGAACAGGAAGCCGACGCTGCAGCCGACTACAATCAACCACCAGCCTTGCGGGGTGGTCAGCACGCGCTCGGCAAAATCGGGAATGTCGGCCGCGATCGCATAGCCGAACACCGCCGTGTAGATCGCCTGCGCGGTCGCGATCCAGGTCACGAACAGCGCGAACAGCAGCGTTCCGACTCCGAGCATCGCGCCGAACGACGGCGAGCGGAATACCTGAATGGCGTCCCATGCGGATGCTTCCCCGCCATCCTCGCGGCGGCGGCTCATCTCGTAGAGGCCGATGGCGGCAAACGGGCCGAGCAGGGCGAAGCCCGCGGCCATTGGAAACAGCAGGGGCAGCACAGAATAGCCGTGCACGGTGCGCGCAAGCACAAGACCGAGCACCGGATAGATCAGACACAGGATGATGGCGTGGCTTGGCACCGCCTTGAAGTCTTCCCAGCCGAGACGCAGCGCATGATGCAAATCGGACAGGCCGATGGTACGAATGACAGGCGCAGACGCGGCACCTTGTCCGCTCTGCGTCATCGATGTGACATTGCCTTGGTATGGAGTGGCCATGGTCGTTGTCTCCCTCTGGGGCGATCGCATTTTGCGCCCGGCACGCGGGCACAAACGTACCGCCTCTCGAAGCGATCACGAGCAAGCCAGACGCGAAAGACAAAGCAGGGAACTGGCCGTGTCGCGAACTGTGCAGCAAGGGTACTCCCAAACCGCGGCAAAAGCACTCACGCTTAAGTGAATGTCGCATTGGCAAGCTATGGAGGGGACGATAGACTTGAACTGCGACCACGGTCAGCCGGCGCATTGCCGTGTGACCTTCACATCTCAACTCTCTTGGGAGCGAACGATGAGCATTTTCGGAAAAATCATGGGCGCGATCTTCGGCAGCAGCGCCAGCGCCGCGCCCGCCGGCGGAACGGCCACAAGCGCAGCTCCTGCCGGTGGATCCGGCAGTGCATCGTCGTCTCCTGCTGCAGTGCCCGCCGGTGCGGCGCCCGCGCAGTCCGTTGACGTTGCCCCCATCCTCGACAAGGCGGTGGCAGCGAAGGGCGAGAAGCTCGAATGGCGGACCTCGATCGTCGACCTGATGAAGGCGCTCGACATCGACTCCAGCCTGACGGCGCGCAAGGAGCTTGCCAAGGAGCTCGGCTACACCGGCGACACCAACGATTCCGCCAGCATGAACATCTGGCTGCACAAGCAGGTGATGACCAAGCTCGCGGCCAATGGCGGCAAGCTGCCCCCGGATATCAAGCACTGACGGGATCATCTTCCCGCAGACGGCCAGGGCCCGCGCCAGCGCGGGCCCTTTTTTATGGAACAGCGAACATCTATAGATCGACCAACAAGAAGGAGAACTCCCATGAAAACTCCGATGACTGATCTCGATCGCCGGACGATGCTCGCGACCGGCGCCCTCGCTCTGGCCGGCGCCGCCGCACAATCCGCGCCGGTCCATGCCGAGACCGCGCCGAAGGCGATGTTTCCGGTACCGGCCGTGACGATCCCGATCGTCGGCGCCACCGAGGTCTTCCAGGTTCGTCGCATCTACTGCATCGGCCGCAACTACGCGGCGCATGCGCTCGAGCGCGGCTCCGATCCGACCCGCGAGCCGCCGTTCTTCTTCCAGAAGCCGACCGATGCGATCCAGAATGTCGCGATCGGCGCGGTCGCCGATCATCCCTATCCGTCGCTGACCAAGAATTATCACCATGAGGTCGAGCTGGTCGCGGCGCTGAAATCCGGTGGCACCAGCATTCCCGCCGACAAGGCGCTCGAGCATGTCTATGGCTACGCGCTTGGGCTCGACATGACGCGGCGCGATTTGCAGAACGGCATGGCGGCGGAGAAGAAGCCGTGGGAGATCGGCAAGAGCTTTGACCACGCCGCGGTGCTCGGGCCGATCCATCCGGCTGACAAGACCGGTCACTTCACGAAGGGCGCGATCTCGCTCGCGGTCAACGGCACGGTGCGGCAGAGTTCGGATCTGAAGAACATGATCTGGAGTGTCGCCGAGCAGATCGCGAAGCTCTCCGAGGCCTTCGAGCTGAAGGCCGGCGACATCATCTATTCCGGCACGCCGGAGAATGTCGGCCCGGTCGTCAAGGGCGACGTGCTGCTCTGCAAGCTCGAGGGCCTGCCCGACATGTCGATCAAGATCGTTTGACGAGCCCGGCGCTAGCCGGCAAGATCCGCGTATTCCGGATGTTTGTTGAGGTAATCCACCACGAAGCCGCAGCCGGCGATCACCTTGTGGCCGTCGGCACGGATCAGCTCCAGCGCGCCCTTGACCAGCTCCGATGCGATGCCGCGGCCGCGCAGGGCGCGCGGTGTCTCGGTATGGGTGATGATGACGGCCGAGGGCGTCTGCCGGTAATTGGCAAAGGCTGTGCCGCCCTCGGTGTCGAGTTCGAAGCGCCTCTCGGCCTTGTTGTCGCGGACGGCAGCCATCGCAAAATCCTGGTTGATTCACAGGTCTTGATCTAAGCGTGTGAACCCGTCGGTGCAAAGCCGCGACCAACCCGCAAATTGGCATTTGTGGATTGACGATATGCGCATTTTGCCCTGCCTTGCCGCCGCATTGCTCGGCGCCGCCCTGACCCTGCCAAAACCTCCGCAAGCGGCGGCCGCCGACGATCCGAGCTGGCAGACCTGCATCGGCGCCACGACGGCCCCAGGCGACCGCGTGGCCTCCTGCACGACGGTCATCGACGGCAGGACCGAGACCGGCAGGCGGCTTGCGGGAGCCTATTGTAACCGCGGCCATGGGCTGACCGAGAAGCGCGAGCTCGACGCCGCGCTCGCCGACCTCAACGAGGCCATCAGGCTCGATCCCGCCTTTGCCTGCGCCTACACCAATCGCGGTCGCGTCTACGCCTTCAGGCAGGATCTCGATCATGCAATCGCCGACTACGACGAGGCGATCCGCATCGATCCGGCGTTTGCGCTGGCCTACAACAATCGCGGCGATGCCTGGCTCAACAAGGGCGATCTCGACCGCGCGCTGGCCGACCTCGGCCTCGCCATCAAATACAATCCAGAGCTCTTGACGGCCTACGGCAATCGCGGCTTCGTCTACTATCGCAAGCATGACGCGGCGCACGCGATTGCCGACTTCACCACCGAGATCAGGCTCGAGCCCAACGTGCTCGCCTACCTCAACCGCGGCAATGTCTATCGCGACGCCGAGCAGCTCGACCGCGCCGCCGCCGACTACGGTGAGGTGACCAAGATTGCGCCGACCGATGCGCGCGGCTGGCGCAACCGCGGCCTGGTCCGGCTGTTCCAGGGCAACAACAAGGGCGGGCTCGCGGATTACGACAAGGCGTTGCAATATGATCCCGCCGACGTCAATTCCTGGAACAACCGCGGCCAGGCCAAGCTGCGGCTCGGCGACAAGAAGGGTGCGGCGGCCGACTTCCGCAAGGCGCTCGAGCTGGAACCGGACCTGAAGACCGCCAAGGCGGGGCTGGCGCGTCTCGGCGAGGTGCGGTGACGCAGCTGTCGCTCCTGCCGCATCGCACACACGCGGATCGGGCCTTGCGGTGCGATGCAATTCGATTAGGCTTCACGGCAGACATACGCCCCTGATGCGGCCCGATGGTCGATTGGTACGGAGTCATGGGACCGGCCGCTGACGTATGCCCCTTGTCGCAAGGAGGTTCGTCATGTCGGACAATCGTTTCTTCGGCACACACCACACCTGGGAGGACTGGCTCGGCATGGCGCTTGGCGTGCTGATCATGGTCTCGCCCTGGTTCCCGATGCAGGTCAGCGACGTCGTCGATGTCGAGCGCAGCCATCTGGTGCTCAACAGCTTCGTGGTTGGCATGCTGGTGCTGGGTCTCGCCCAGCTCGAATATGTCGCGCTGCATCGCTGGGAGGAGGTGGCGAGCATTCTGCTCGGCCTCTGGCTGATCGCGTCGCCTGCCATCTTCGGCTATTTGGACGACCGGGCGCTGCAGCTCTGGCACATCCTGCTCGGCGCGCTGGTCGCCATGATCGGCGCGTTGCAGCTTTGGCAGGACTGGAACCTGAGCGAGCAGGAACTGGCCAAGCATCCGCAGTAGCGCTCCGTACCGGCGGCAACGGGCTCGCCGTTGCCCGCGCGCGGTATCATGGCGCTGCGCCCGGCAGGCCTTGCCGAAGGCGGCGGCTTGGCGATAAATCGGGTGGTACCAACCCCTTGCGGCGCTTGAAGACGCCCGGTTCTGACCGAGGAAACACCCGATGATCGTCCTGACCATGCCCTGTCTGTTGTGCGTTTCGGCGGGGCGACAATGAGCGGGACGGCTGCTGCCGCGCCGCGCGGCGGAATCGCGCGGGTGTCGCGCCGGGTGATGAACCTCGCCTACATCCTGACCCAGAACGCCCGCCGCCATGGCGATCGCCCCGGCTTCATCTGGAACGAGAAGGCGTGGTCGTGGCGCCATATCGACCAGAATGTCTCGGCGCTGGCGGCGGCGCTGGCCGCGCGCGGCATCGTCAAGGGCGACCGCATCCTGGTTCATTCCAAGAACTGCGACGAGATGTTCTGGTCGATGTTCGCGGCCTTCCGGCTCGGCGCGGTCTGGGTGCCGACCAATTTCCGCCTGATGCCGGACGAGGTCGCCTATCTGGCCGCAGCCTCCGGTGCCAAGGCGTTTCTCTGCCACGCCGATTTCCCCGAGCATGCCAAGGCGGCCGCCAATCCCGCGCTCGAATTCGTCTGGCGGATCGGTGAGGAGGGCACCTTCGGCGAAGTGACCGTCGGTGACGTCATCGCCAAACACGCCGGCGCCGCGGTCGAGAACGTGCCGGTCGACTACGACGATCCATGCTGGTTCTTCTTCACCTCCGGCACCACCGGCCGCTCCAAGGCGGCGGTCCTGACCCACGGCCAGATGGCCTTCGTGATCACCAATCATCTCGCCGACTTGATGCCCGGCACCACCGAACAGGACGCCTCGCTGGTGGTGGCGCCGCTGTCGCATGGCGCCGGCGTGCATCAGCTGGTGCAGACCGCGCGCGGCGTGCCGACCATCCTGCTGCCGTCGGAGAAGTTCGACATCGCGGAGGCGTTCCGCCTGATCGCGAAGCATCGCGTCAGCAACATGTTCACGGTGCCGACCATCCTGAAGATGATGGTCGAGCATCCCGCCGCCGACCAGCACGACCATTCCTCGCTGCGCTACATCATCTATGCCGGCGCGCCGATGTATCGCGAGGACCAGAAGGCGGCGCTGAGCAAGCTCGGCGGCGTGCTGGTGCAGTATTTCGGCCTCGGCGAGGTCACCGGCAACATCACGGTGCTGCCGCCCGGCCTGCACGATCCCGAGGACGGACCGCATGCGCGGATCGGCACCTGCGGGTTCGAGCGCACCGGCATGCAGGTCTCGATCCAGGACGACGACGGACGTGAGCTGAAGCCGCACGAGACCGGCGAGATCTGCGTGATCGGTCCCGGCGTGTTCGCCGGCTACTACGACAATCCCGACGCCAATGCGAAGGCGTTTCGCGACGGCTGGTTCCGCACCGGCGATCTCGGCCACATCGACGAGGAGGGCTTTGTCTACATCACTGGCCGCGCCTCCGACATGTACATCTCCGGCGGCTCCAACATCTATCCGCGCGAGATCGAGGAGAAGCTGTTGACGCATCCGGCGGTCGGCGAGGTCGCGGTGCTCGGCGCGCCCGATCCCTTCTGGGGCGAGGTCGGCGTCGCCGTCTGCGTCGCGCGGGAGGGCACCGACGCGGTCGCGGAAGCGGAGCTTGCCGCCTATCTCGCGCCGAAGGTGCCGCGCTACAAGATGCCGAAGCGCTTCTTTTTCTGGGAGGCGTTGCCGAAGTCCGGCTACGGCAAGGTGCCGAAGCGGCTGATCCGCGACGAGCTCGAGGCGCGTGGGCTGCTCGAGGTGATCGCCAAATCGACGGGTGCGTGAGGCGATGCGCAGCATCGCCCAGCCTGGCTCTCCCATAACCGAGCGCATCCAATGGGTCGCCGCGCGCGGCCGCGGCTTTTCATTCGTGCTCGAGGCCGGCATTCCCTTGCTCGAAGCCGTGCGCCGCGGCTTTGCGGCGGAGGGTTTTGCCGGTGGCGTGCTGAGCGCCAAGGGTGGCGCGCTGGGGCCGTTCGCCTATGTCATGCCGGCCCTGTCGAAGGACGGCGTCAATGCAGCCTTTTACAGCGACACGTTTCGTCCCGACGGCGTGACGCGGCTCAAGCTCGCGGCGTTGACCTTTGGCGAGCGCGACGGCGCGCCGTTCTTTCATTGCCACGGCCTGTGGACCGAGGCCGACGGCCGCTTCAACGGCGGACACATGCTGCCGGATGAGACCATCGTCGCCGAGCCGTTCGAGGTCAGTGCTTTCGGGATCGACGGCGCGACGTTCCTGGCCGAGCCCGACAGCGAGACCAATTTCAAGCTGTTCGGTCCGGTCGCAACCGAACCGCGCGGGGCGAAGGCCACAAGCCATGCCTTCGCACTGCGGCTGCGGCCGAACCAGGATTTCGCCTGCGCGCTGGAGGGCTTCTGCCGCCAGCACGGCATCCTGCGCGCGCGGCTGCATGGCGGCGTCGGCTCGACCATCGGCGCGGTCTTGACCGATGGTCACAGCGTGGTGCCGTTCGCGACCGAGCTTGCGGTGACCGCAGGGCAGATCGCGCCCGATGCCAATCGCCGTCTGCGGGCCAGCCTCGACGTCGCGCTGGTCGACTATCTCGGCGGCATCGCCGAGGGACGTCTGGTGCGTGGCGATAATCCGGTGCTGATGACGATGGAGCTGGTGCTTGAGGTGCTGGAGGAGGCGGAGCAGCCGTAGGCACATCCTCTCCACGCGTCGTCCCTGGAGATACCGCGCCGCACCCTCCGCTGTCGTCCCGGCGAAGGCCGGGACCACAGGGTTGTGTTGTAGAACGAAGGCTGTGGCCCCAGCATCGCGCAACAAGTCGCATTCGTGGCAATGGGTCCCGGCCTTCGCCGGGACGACACTGAGTGTGTTGCAGAGTCAGCAGTCGGCGGCAGGGGGATCACCGCCGCTTGCGCACATGGACATTGATGTCGAGATCGATGGCACTGACGCAGGTCTGCTCGGTGCGGTGCGAACCGCCCTCGTGCCAGTGGCCGTTACGCAGGCTGATGCCGCTGACCCGAGCCAGCCGCAGGCAGCGCCATTGCGGCAGCTTGCCCGAGCTCTCGCCGGCGAATTGCCAGGCCAGCACGACCTCTTCGCCGCCCTTGTTGTAGCCGATGATGTGCGGGCAGAGCTCGCGCCGGCGGCCGGCATAGACGCAGACGACCTGCTGCTCGGCGAGGATCGCCTTGCGGAAGGTGGTGTAGGTGCGACTTGCCATCCGTTCATTCGTCGAAGACGCGGAAGACGGCCGCCGCCGTCACCAGCAGCTTGTCGCCGGCGAAGGCTTCCCCATCGACGAAGGCGAAGGTCCGCGTGATCTTCTTCACGATGGTGCGGCCGATGATCCATGAACCTGGCGCCGTGCCGCTGACGAAGCGGCTGTCCAGCGACACGGTGGCGCATTTGCGCTTGGTCGCCACGAAGACGGCGCTGCCGAGCGCGGTGTCGAGGAAGCCGAGGATCGCCCCGCCATGGATGTAGCCGTAGGGGTTACCGTGCCGCTCGTCGCTCTGAAAACCCCATTCGGGGCCTGCTTCGCTTTCGCGCCAGTAGTAAGGGCCGTTGTGGTCGATGAACCCTGGGCGGTTCGGCAGGAGTTTGAAGCCCTCGGGAGGCGAAGCTGTCATGTGGGGATCATCTAGGTTGGAGCGGAGCGCTGCGGCGCTGGGAGCCGAACGTATCATTGTGCGCGGGCATGCGCGCCAGCCCGGCGTGTATCGTTCCTGTTATGTTCTTGACGCTGTCCGGCGCATCTGGGATGGTTCGGGCTGGTGCGTGGAGGCGAGGGCGGCCGGTGGCAAGACGACAGCGTCCGATCAATATGCCCGCGCCGTATCTCCGGCGGGTCTGGCTCGATCCGACCCGCATTCCCAACCGCGAGGCCTATCCGTTCGTGCTGCCGCTGCTGCGCGACGAATTTGAACTCGGCTTCGACAAGGCGATCACCATCATCGTCGGCGAGAACGGCACCGGCAAGTCGACGTTGCTGGAAGGTATCGCCGTGATGGCCGGCTATGACGACGCCGGCGGCGGCAAGGGCTATCGCGCGGTCGACCATGGTCGTGCAGTGGAGAAGATGGGCGGCTCGCTTGCGGTGGCGCTGCGTGCAAGCTGGCTGCCCAAGATCACCAACGGCTGGTTCTTCCGCGCAGAGAGCTTCTTCTCGGTGGCGCGCTATGTCGACGAGGCCGCGCTGGACGTCGGAGACATACCGCCGAACTTCCTGTCCTATTCCCACGGCGAAGGCTTTCTGCGCTTCTTCGAGGAGCGCTGCCAGCGGCAGGGCATCTTCATCTTCGACGAGCCGGAATCCGCGCTGTCGCCGGCGCGCCAGATCGAATTCCTCAAGCTGCTGCACCGGATGCACGGCACCGGCCACTGCCAGGTGATCATGGCGACGCATGCGCCCCTCCTGATGGCCTATCCGAACGCGACGCTGCTGCGGCTGACCAAATACGGGCTCGAGCCGGTAAGCCTGCGGGATACCGATCACTACCGGCTGATGCGCGAGTTCTGCGACGACCCGAAGGGGTTCGTCGAGGCCGCGATCGAGGAATGAACCCGTTGTCCAGCGGCTTGCCTCCCGGCGAACCCGGCGGCCGCGAACTTCGCTCTGGTGCAAGAAGCCGATCCCCGATCTAGTCTAGAATCTCGAACCATAAGCTTCGGCGCGCCCGTCACGGCGCAGACCGACAAACCGGGAGAGAACAAGGATGAGGCGTACGATCGCGCGTGCCGGCGTCGTGGTGGCGGCATTGGCTGTGTTGGGGGCCGCCTGGGCCCATGGGCCGACCCGCCAGAAGGTGCGGGAATCCATCGAGATCGACGCGCCGCAGGCGAAGGTGTGGGCGGTGATCGGCAATTTCCAGGACATGAGCTGGCTCGCCGGCGTCACCAAGACCGAAGGCGAGAAGGGCAACGACATCGGCGCCACCGTCGACGAGGAACTCTACAAATACGAGCCCGAGATGATGAGCTATTCGTACCGGATCACGGCGGTCGACGTGAAGGTGCTGCCGGTCACCAACTATTCCTCGACGCTGACGGTGTCGCCGGCGCCCGAGGGCAAGACGAAGCTGGAATGGGCCGGCGCGTTCTACCGCGGCTTTCCCAACAATGATCCGCCGCCGGAACTGAACGACGAGGCCGCGATCAAGGCGGTGAGCGGGCTCTACAAGGCCGGGCTCGAGGCGCTGAAGAAGAAGATCGAGAGCGGGACCTGAGCGGATGCGAACCGTACCGTCATTGCGAGGAGCGGCAGCGACGAAGCAATCCATTCTTCCGTTCTGCGGCGCCGTGGATTGCTTCGCTTTACTCGCAATGACGTGGATGGAATTGTGCGTACCGTGAAGACGATCGTTCTGGCTGCGCTGCTCGGCCTGCTCGGCGGCGCGCATGCCGAGGAGGCGTTCGTCACCAACCAGCTCAGCGACGATCTCACGGTGGTCGATCTCGCGACCTCGAAGCCGGTCGCGACGATTGCGATCGGCGGCAAGCCCGCCGGCGTCGCGGTCAGCAATGACGGCCGCTTTGCCTATGTGACAAGCCCGGATGCCAAGGCGCTCACCGTGGTCGACGCGGCCGCGCGGAAGGTGGTCGGCCGGGTCGATGTCGGCGGCGGTCCGCTCGGCATTGCGGTAGCACCCGACGGAGCGACGGTCTACGTCGCCGACTGGTATGCCGCCGCGGTGCGGGTGATCGACGCGAAGGAGCAGCGGGTTGCCGCCAGCATCGCGGTCGGCGCATCGCCGTCCGGGCTCGCCGTGACGCCGGACGGGCGTCTGCTGCTCTCGGCCGACCGCGACGACGACAGCGTGTCGATCGTCGACACCGCCACGCGGGAGCGGAGAGGGATCGTGAAGGTCGGCACCCGCCCGTTCGGCGTCACCATCGATGCCGACGGCAAGCGCGCCTACACCGCCAATGTCGGCTCCAACGACGTCTCCGTGATCGACATCGCCGGTGCGCGCGAGCTTGGCCGCGTCCACGTCGGCCTGCGCCCCTATGCGGTGGCGCTGGCGCAGGGCCGCGGCTTCGTCACCGACCAGTATGACGGCAAGGTCAGCGTGTTCGACCTCGCGACCTTGCAGCCGGTGAAGCGGATCACGGTCGGCGACTATCCCGAAGGCATCGAGGCAACGGGCGACGGCAAACGCATCGTAGTCGCGAACTGGGAGAGCAATACGTTGAGCGTGATCGATGCCGCCGAGCTGAAGGTGATTGGCGAGGTCAAGGTCGGCGATGGGCCAAGGGCGTTCGGGGCGTTTCTCAGAAGGACGGAGTAGGGGCCGTGCGCAGGGCGTAGCCTTAACTGTGTCAGGTACTCTCTTGGTCGTCATTGCGAAAAGCTCGCGACAAAAATTGCTTGGCAACTTTCGAGCTGAAGCGATGAAGCAAAGGTCCACGTCCCAAAATATCGAAAACAACCCCATGCAAAGTAGCAGGTGGCTGCCGGCACCGGAAAAGCGACTTGACGCGTCGGGCAAATCAGTGATACGTTTCTATTATTCCGAAATAATGCAGGTGCCCGCCGCCGCGACGATGGCATTTGTCGGGTGCTCCTTTCGTCGTCATTGCGAGGAGCTTGTCACCGGTGTTCGTGCAACTCGTTGACCTGGAATAACGCAGCAGGGCTAACCCGGCTTATGGCCTGTCGCCGAGCTACGACCCATTGGCTCACCGGCGCGGCGGGCATATATTATCGAGCAAATACGAGGAAACAGCGGGAGGATGCCATGCATCATACCTTGGTGCCCAGTGACCGCGTCGAGCACGTCTGCGTCTTCGGGCGCGACGGCGCAAGGCTCGGTTCGATCGAGCGGCTGATGCTCGACAAGGTCAGCGGAACGGTTGCCTACGCCATCATCAAGACCGGCGGCGTGCTGAGTACCCACCACCACTATCCCGTCAGGTGGACCGCGCTGCGTTTTGATCCCGCCCGGCAGGCCTTCGAGGTCGAGGTGACGCTGGAGGAGCTGCGCACCGGACCGTGCGAATTCGATGGCGACGAATTCGACTGGGGCGATCGCTCGCGATCGTATACGCACCCGAATTATTGGGCGGTGTAGCAGAGCAGGTGAGGGAAGCCGTAGCCCGCATGAGCGAAGCGACATGCGGGAGCTACCAACGTGTTTGATCGGAAGTCTCACTTCGCACACCCGGGGTACTTGCTTAGCCCAAGACAGGCACACATGACTCACTTCAAGCCCGCCGGCTGGCCTGCCGTCATACCGAGAATTGTCACGCGCGATCTGACCGGCTTGGCCGGTTTCCTGAGAGACGTCTTCGGCGCGAAAGGCGAAGTCCGGCCCGGAGCGCCGACGGAAATGCGCATCGGGGACTCGATCATCCTGATCAGCGACGGCGGGGGCGTCCGAGAAGCAATGCCGGCCTTTCTCTACGTCTATGTTCCGAACGCCGACGAGATCTATCGGCGGGCGATTGCGGCCGGCGCCGAATCGATCGAGACACCTGCGGATACGCCCTACGGCGACAGACGAGCGATGGTCCGGGATCCCTGGGCAAACGTCTGGCAGATCGCCACCTATCGCGGGAATCCGTAGGATGGGTTTCGCTTCACTCTATCATCCTACGCGTCAGGTTCTGGTTTCGACCGCGTACACGACCATCTCGTGATCGCCGACTTCAAATCTTGTCCGCCATACGCGCGACAATTCCGGCATCTGCTCCCATTCGCCCCAAGCCCGGGCCAAATCTTTTCGCAACACTGGAGTCAGTCCTGGAAGTGCGCCATCCGGGATCTGCGCCAACGCCTGTGGTGCAAAGCCCTTGAAGTTGCTGTAGCGGCCCTGCACAGCATGCGTCGAGCTCCGATAGCTCACGATGTAGCTGTACAGCGGCATGCCCGACTACTCCGCCGCCTCGCTCGCTGAGCTCTTCCGCGGCTTGCTGTTAGCCTTCTTCAGCACCGGCGCCAAAAACTTGCCCGTATAGCTCCTCGGCGCCTTGACGATGTCCTCGGGCGGGCCCCAGGCGACGATCTCGCCGCCGCCGTCGCCGCCTTCGGGGCCGAGGTCGATCACCCAGTCGGCGGTCTTGATGACCTCGAGATTGTGCTCGATCACCACCACCGTGTTGCCCTGGGCGACCAGCTCGTGCAGCACCTCCAGAAGTTTTGCGACGTCATGGAAGTGCAGGCCGGTGGTCGGCTCGTCCAGGATGTAGAGCGTGCGGCCGGTGGCGCGCTTTGACAATTCCTTGGCGAGCTTGACGCGCTGGGCTTCGCCGCCGGACAGCGTGGTGGCCTGCTGGCCGACATGGATGTAGTCGAGGCCGACGCGATGCAGGGTCTGGAAGGTCTCGCGCACGCGCGGCACCGCCTTGAAGAACTCGGCGGCTTCCTCGACGGTCATGTCGAGCACGTCGGCGATGCTCTTGCCCTTGAACAGCACCTCCAGGGTCTCGCGGTTGTAGCGCTTGCCCTTGCAGGTGTCGCAGGTGACATAGACGTCGGGCAGGAAGTGCATCTCGATCTTGATGACGCCGTCGCCTTGGCAGGCCTCGCAGCGGCCGCCCTTGACGTTGAACGAGAACCGCCCGGGCTCGTAGCCGCGCGCCTTCGCCTCGGGGAGGCCGGCGAACCATTCGCGGATCGGCGTGAACGCACCGGTATAGGTCGCGGGATTGGAACGCGGGGTGCGGCCGATTGGCGACTGGTCGATGTCGATGATCTTGTCGATGTGCTCGAGGCCCTCGATGCGGTCGTGCGGGGCGGCGCCTTCGCTGGCATTGTTCAGCTTGCGGGCGATCGACTTGTAGAGCGTGTCGATCAGCAAGGTCGACTTGCCGCCGCCGGAGACGCCGGTCACGCAGGTGAACAGGCCGAGCGGGATCTCGGCCGAGACGTTCTTCAGATTGTTGCCGCGGGCGTTGATGACCTTGATGGTGCGCCGGTGGTTCGGCGGCCGCCGGTCGGGGACGGGCACCGAAAGCTCGCCGGTGAGGTACTTGCCGGTCAGCGATTTCGGGTTGCGCATGATCCCGTCGGGCGTGCCTTCGGCGACGATGTGGCCGCCGTGCATGCCGGCGCCGGGCCCGATGTCGAGCACATAGTCGGCAAGCCGGATGGCGTCCTCGTCATGCTCGACCACGACCACGGTGTTGCCGAGGTCGCGCAGCCGCTTCAGCGTGTCGAGCAGGCGGGCATTGTCGCGCTGGTGCAGGCCGATCGACGGCTCGTCCAGCACGTAGAGCACGCCGGTCAGGCCCGAGCCGATCTGCGAGGCCAGGCGGATGCGCTGGCTCTCGCCGCCGGACAGCGTGCCGGACGAGCGCGACAGCGTCAGGTAATTCAGGCCGACGTCGAGCAGGAAGGTCAGGCGCTCGCGGATCTCCTTGAGGATGCGCGCGGCGATCTCGTTCTGCTGCGCGTTGAGTGCCTCCGGCACCGTCTCGAACCATTCGCCGGCGCGCCTCACCGAGAGATCGGAGATCTCGCCGATATGCTTAGCCCCGATCTTGACGCAGAGCGCCTCGGGCTTCAGCCGATAGCCTTTGCAGCCGGCGCAGGGCACGTCGGAGAAATACTTGCCGAGCTCCTCGCGCGCCCATTCGCTTTCGGTCTCGCGGTAGCGGCGGTTGATGTTGGTGACGACGCCTTCGAACGGCTTCTTGGTGTCGTAGGAGCGGACTCCGTCCTCATAGGAGAACTTGATCTCGTCGTCACCGGAGCCGTGCAGCAGCGCGGCCTGCACCTTCTTGGTCAGGTCCTTCCACTTGGTGTCGAGCGTGAACTTGTAGTGCTTGCCGAGCGCGGTCAGGGTCTGGATGTAATAGGGCGAGGACGATTTCGCCCAGGGCGCGATCGCGCCCTTACGCAGGGTCAGCTCCTTGTCGGGGATGACCAGGTCCTCGTCGATATGCTGCTCGACGCCGAGGCCGCCGCAGGCCGGGCAGGCGCCGTAGGGGTTGTTGAACGAGAACAGGCGCGGCTCGATCTCGGGGATCGTGAAGCCGGACACCGGGCAGGCGAACTTCTCCGAGAACAGGATGCGCTCGGGGCCGCTCTTGTCGTGGATCTTTGCGGTTTTCTTCTTGTCCTCTTTCTTCTCGTCTTGCCCGGCCGCCGCAGGCGCATCGGCGTATTCGATCACGGCGAGGCCGTCGGCGAGCTTCAGCGCGGTCTCGAAACTTTCCGCGAGGCGCTGGGAGAGGTCGGGGCGCACCACGATGCGGTCGACCACGACGTCGATGTCGTGCGGGAATTTCTTGTCGAGCGCGGGCGCCTCCGACAGCTCATGGAAGGTGCCGTCGATCTTGACGCGCTGAAAGCCCTTCTTGAGATACTCGGCGAGCTCCTTCTTGTACTCGCCCTTGCGGCCGCGCACGACCGGCGCCAACAGATAGAGGCGGGTGCCTTCCGGCAGCGCCAGCACGCGGTCGACCATCTGCGAGACGATCTGGCTCTCGATCGGCAGGCCGGTGGCCGGCGAATAGGGCACGCCGACGCGCGCCCACAAGAGGCGCATGTAGTCGTAGATCTCGGTGACGGTGCCGACGGTGGAGCGCGGGTTCTTCGACGTCGTCTTCTGCTCGATCGAGATCGCCGGCGACAGGCCGTCGATCTGGTCGACATCCGGCTTCTGCATCATCTCCAAAAATTGCCGCGCATAGGCCGACAGAGACTCGACGTAGCGGCGCTGGCCCTCGGCATAGATGGTGTCGAATGCGAGCGACGACTTGCCGGAGCCGGACAGGCCGGTGAACACCACGAGCTTGTCGCGCGGGATCTCGACGTCGATGTTCTTCAGATTGTGTTCGCGCGCGCCGCGGATCGTGATGGCGCGCGATGAGGAGCCGGCGGTCTGTTGGCGCTTCGCCTTGAGCACTTCATCCATTGCGACAATTCCGGGCGCATGATCGGGCGCCTTTTGGGCGCGCATCGCCGGTGCTGCCGGGACCTTGCGCCGATGGGTGAGAAGACTGGAACGTAGGAAGAACGGCCGACAATTTCCAGTCCTGAGTCGTCTCCATCAACGGATAGTTTGCTTGTTGGCAGCAGCCGTCAGCAGGGTGGGGTTCCGGGACGCAAAAAGGCCGGCGCGAGGCCGGCCTTTCCGTGCGATCTGACCGCAGGTCGATCTCTTAGTACTTGGCGACGATCGGGCCGCCGAAGTGATAGTTCACGCCGAACTGGACGCTGTGCAGGTTGAGGTCGGGGGACCGCACGCCGAAGTAGGTCTCGCTGCCGAGGCTGCGATACAGGTACTCGCCCTTGACCGACCACTGCGGCGCGATGAACGCCTCGATGCCGGCGCCGACGGTCCAGCCGGAGTGGAAGTTGCTCTGCGAAGCGGTCACGCCGAGCGCGCTGACGCTGATCTTATTGTCGACCCAGGCGTAGCCGCCGGTGCCGTAGAACAGCACCTTGTCGACGGCGAAGCCGATGCGGCCGCGCGCGGTGCCGAGCGCGTCGACCTTGCTCTTCACGGTGACGCCGAGCGTGCTGGCCGAAGCGTCGACGTCAGCCCAGGCGCCGTCGGCCTCGAGGCCGTACACGATGTTGCTGGTCTGCCAGTTGTAGCCGATGGTGCCGCCGGCGAAGCCGCCTTCCATCTTCGGATTGCCGGACTCCTCGCTGGCATAGCCACCGAAGCCGCCGATGTAGAAGCCGGTCCAGTTGTAGATCGCGGCCGGCGGCGGAGCCTTCACGTAAGGCGCGCGTGCCGCCATATCGGCGGCCATTGCCGGTGCAATTGCGCTGAGGGCAAACATGCCGGCCGACGCCAGCAAAACATTCCTGATTTTCAAAGTCCCAGTCCCATTTTCTTGTTGTCCCTTCAAACATTGAAGGGAACGTCACAGCAGTGTCGTGTGACGCTCGCGTGTTTCTACATAGAAATCTTGGAAGTTGTGTATCTGTGAAACCACAATGCACGGAAAATGGTCCAGGCCCGGCGCGCGCTTGCTCGCAACGAAATAGCCGACGCAGGGCCGGCTCTTGTGTTCGCCGTGCAGGTGCGGCGCGCGGTCGCTCAGTATTTCGCGGACACAACCGGGCTCGCTGCGTTGCCACGCCCGTAGGCAAGCTGACCGCGCAAGCAAAGCGGCAGCGCAAACAAAAAGGCCGGCGGGAGGCCGGCCTTTCGTCTGGATCAAATCCGGGTCGCGCGATCAGTAGCGCGCAACGACCGGGCCGCCCCACTTGTAGTTCACGCGGACGGTCACGAGGTCGACGTCCTGGCGATCGCGGATGCTGCTGAACAGCGCGCCGGTCGGGGTGGTGAGGTTGTAGGTCTTGTCCTGCATGAACAGGTGGTCGTATTCGATGCCGGCGGTCCAGTTCGGCGCGAAGCCGACTTCGATGCCGGCGCCGATGGTGCCACCCCAGCGGGTGTCGCTTGCGCGGCCGGCAAGCGCGCCGGTCGGCGTGAAGTAGGTGCTGAAGCGGTTGTCGGTCAGCGCCGCACCGCCCTTGGCGTAGAGCAGCACGTTGTTGACGGCGTAGCCGATCTGGCCGGTGAACAGGCCGAAGGCGTCGATCTTGGTCTGGTTGGTGAACAGGCCCGGGAAGATCGCGCTGTTGTTGCTACCCTTCAGGTCAGCCCAGTCGCCCTGCGCTTCGAGGCCGAACACCCAGGTGCCCGCCTGCCAGCGATAGCCGATCTGGCCGCCGGCGACGCCGCCGGTCGCATCATGGCAACCATCCGATCCGATGAAGATGCCGCCCGGGACCTGGTCCCAGCAATTGTGGCTCGAGCCCCAGCCGCCGTTGGCGCCGATGTAGAAGCCGCTCCAGTCATAGACGGCAGCGATCATCGGCGGCGCCTTGGTGTACGGGCGCGCAGCGAGGTCAGCGGCCGCGGCAGGCGCAGCAAAGGCGATCAGAGCAACCGTTCCGAGCAAAAACTTCTTCATTTCAAAACTCCCCAGCTTCCCGATCGGCTTCCAAAAGGGTCCCGAAGCCGAACTCAGACGCGAGCGCCCGTCTGATGGTTGGTAGCTATACGCTGATTCAACCGGAAAGGCCGTCTCCCAAAAGCCACACTCGGGGAAGAAGTGCGGCGAGAATAAGATGCTGATTTATATATTGATTTTCTAAAGTGCCGAAGCAGCTCCGCGCCCTGAACCGAAATCGGCTGTCGCTCCATTGCCCGCGCCCGCTTCTACGGTTGGTTGTGGCGAACAAAACTGGAACATTCCCGGCCGGGATGCTATATCTGATTATCGTGGATAACCGCGCGAGGACCAAGGCGGCGAGCCGGCACCGGCGTATAGGGTCATCCACGACGCCTGCAATGTAAGTGGCGAAGGTTGAGAGTGGCGGCCGATGTCCGGACGCCCGGTTTTTGAGTGGAGATGATGCGATGGCAGGAAGCGTGAACAAGGTGATCCTGGTTGGAAACCTCGGCAAGGATCCGGAAATCCGGCGGACCCAGGACGGCCGTCCGATCGCAAATCTTTCCATCGCCACCTCGGAAACCTGGCGCGACAAGGGCACCGGCGAGCGCAAGGAAAAGACCGAGTGGCACCGCGTCGTGATCTTCAACGAGGGGCTCTGCAAGGTCGCCGAGCAGTATCTGAAGAAGGGCGCCAAGGTGTACATCGAGGGTCAGTTGCAGACCCGCAAATGGACCGACCAGAGCGGCGTCGAGAAGTACTCGACCGAGGTCGTGCTGCAGGGCTTCAACTCCAACCTCACCATGCTCGACGGGCGGAGCGGTGGAGGCGGCAGCTTCTCCGATGATGGCGGCAGCGATTTCGGCTCGTCCGGACCGGTCAGCTCGGCACCGCGCCGCGCAGTTGCCGCCGGCGGCGGCAGCCGCAACAGCGACATGGACGACGACATCCCGTTCTGAGCGCGCCCCTCGAACATTCCGTCGGCCGCCGCCGCCCCGTGAAGATCATTTCCCGGGACGGCGGCTTGAAGCGTCATGGCAATTTCCTCATGTGAATTGTGAGGATAACTACCTAACTGTCTGGAGCATTTTACGTCGCTGACGGCGAACAGCGCGAGTTCCCGGGACTTTGACACAGGTCGATGTGAATGATATTTACATTGGCCCGCGGCAAGCGATGTCCGGCCGCGCGCTTCACTCGAGGGCCGCCTCCATGAGCCTCGCGCCGTTGCTCGACGCCGCGCCTGCGATCCCGCTCCATGCCTTTGCCGCGATGGCCGCCTTTGTGCTCGGCTCCATTCAGCTCGCCGCACCCAAGGGCACGCTGCCGCATCGGACGCTGGGCTGGATCTGGGTGGTCCTGATGCTGGTCGTCGCCGGGAGCTCGTTCTGGATCCACCAGATCCGTCTGCTGGGGCCATGGAGCCCGATCCATCTGCTGTCGATCTTCTCGCTGGTCATGCTGGTGCTCGGCGTGACGGCTGGCCGGAGCCACAACGTCCGCAGCCACAAGTTCACGATGATCGGCATCTTCTTCGGCGCGCTGGTCATTGCCGGACTGTTCACCTTCATGCCCGGGCGGATCATGCACGCCGTGATTTTCGGCCACTGAACGTGCGAATGCCGGGTGCTGCGAGACCGGGTCCAGCTGGTCTTTGCCGTCAGGCAATCGCGGCCCGGAGCGGACCGTCCAGGAACCTGCAATGTCGCCAGTAAGTGCATGAAAAAACGAAGGGAAAAACGGCTTGCGGGAGCCGCCGAAGGGTGGTTATCAGACCCCCGATGGGCTATATGATTCCCCAGTAAAACTGACCGGATTTCCCCTTTGTCCGAACCCGAAGACGACAAGCCCGGCGAGCCGCCGGTGCCCTCAGATATTCGTCCCGTTTCCATTCTCGACGAGATGAAGAAGTCCTACCTCGATTACGCGATGAGCGTGATCGTGTCGCGTGCGCTGCCCGATGCCCGCGACGGGCTGAAGCCGGTGCACCGGCGCATTCTCTACTCGATGCACGAGCAGGGACACACCCCGGACAAGAAGTACGTGAAGTCCGCGCGCGTCGTCGGCGACGTGATCGGTAAATATCACCCGCATGGCGACCAGTCGATTTACGACGCGATGGTCCGCATGGCGCAGGATTTCTCGCTGCGGGTGCCGCTGATCGACGGCCAGGGCAATTTCGGTTCGGTCGACGGCGATCCGCCGGCGGCCTATCGATACACCGAGGCGAGGCTGACCAAGGCGGCGCTGGCGGTTCTCGCCGATATCGACATGGAGACCGTCGATTTCCAGCCGAACTACGACAACTCGGAGAAGGAGCCGTCGGTTCTGCCGGCCCGGTTCCCGAACCTGCTGGTCAATGGCGCCGGCGGCATCGCCGTCGGCATGGCGACCAACATCCCGCCGCACAATCTTGGCGAGGTCGTCGACGCCTGCGTGGCGCTGATCGACAATCCGGCGCTTACGATCGACGAGCTGATCGACATCATTCCCGGACCTGACTTTCCGACCGGCGGCGTCATCCTCGGCCGCCAGGGCATCCGCTCGGCCTACCATCTCGGCCGCGGCTCGATCGTGATGCGCGGCAAGGTCGCGATCGACACGATCAGGAAAGATCGCGAAGCCATCATCATCACCGAAATTCCCTATCAGGTGAACAAGGCGACGATGGTCGAGCGTATCGCCGACCTCGTGAAAGAGAAGAAGATCGAGGGCATCGGCGATCTCCGCGACGAGTCCGACCGCGACGGCTATCGCGTCGTCATCGAGCTGAAGCGCGAAGCGGTGCCCGACGTGGTGCTCAACCAGCTCTACCGGTTCACGCCGCTGCAGACGAACTTCCCGGCCAACATACTGGCGCTGGATTCCGGCCGTCCGCAGACGATGAATCTGAAGGATCTGCTCACCATCTTCATCGCGTTCCGCGAGCAGGTGGTGACCCGGCGGACCAAGTTCCTGCTCGGCAAGGCGCGTGATCGCGCCCACATTTTGGTTGGCCTCGCGATCGCGGTTGCCAATATCGATGAGATGATCCGTGTCATCCGAACCTCGCCCGATCCGAACACCGCGCGCGACACCCTGATGTCGCGCGACTGGCCGGCACGCGACGTCGAGGCGATGATCACGCTGATCGACGATCCCAGGCATCGCATCAACGACGACGGCACGCTCCGGCTGTCGATGGAGCAGGCCAAGGCGATCCTCGACCTGCGGCTGCAGCGCTTGACCGCCCTGGGGAGGGACGAGATTTCCGCAGAACTCGACAAGCTCGCGGCGGAGATCGCCGACTATCTCGACATCCTGCGGTCGCGCGCCCGCGTTCAGTCGATCGTCAAGACCGAACTGGCCGAGGTGAAGCAACAGTTCGCCACCCCGCGCAAGACAGTGATCATCGAGCAGGAAGGCGAGGTCGAGGACGAGGACCTGATCCAGCGCGAGGACATGGTCGTGACGGTGTCGCATGCGGGCTACGTCAAGCGTGTGCCGCTGTCGACCTACCGGGCACAGCGCCGCGGCGGCAAGGGCCGCGCCGGCATGCAGACCCGCGACGAGGATTTCGTCGCGCGCCTGTTCGTGGCCTCGACCCACACGCCGGTGCTGTTCTTCTCGTCGCGCGGCCAGGTCTACAAGGAGAAGGTCTGGCGGCTGCCGATGGCAGCGCCAAACGCGCGCGGCAAGGCGCTGATCAACATTCTGCCGCTGGAGCAGGGCGAGCGCATCACCACGATCATGCCGCTGCCGGAGGATGAATCCTCCTGGGGCAATCTCGACGTGATGTTCGCGACAACAGGCGGCACCGTTCGCCGCAACAAGCTGTCCGATTTTGTCGACGTCCGCCGCTCCGGCATCATCGCCATGAAGCTCGGCGAGGGCGAGGCGATCGTCGACGTGCAGATCTGTACCGAGCGTGACGACGTGCTGCTGACCGCCGCCGGCGGCCAGTGCATCCGTTTCCCGGTCACCGATGTGCGCGTCTTTACCGGCCGCACCTCGATGGGCGTGCGCGGCATCGCGCTGGCCGAGGCGGACAAGCTGATTTCGCTGTCGATCCTGCGCCACGTCGAGACCACCTCGGACGAGCGCTCGGCCTACCTGAAGATGCGCCGCGCGGTGGCCGGCGAGGCGACCGTCGAGGAGCCCGCGGATGCCGAGGGCGAAGAGACGGCGAATGCGATCCAGCTGTCGCAGGAGCGCTATGCCGAGCTGTCGGCGGCCGAGCAGGTGGTGCTCACCGTCTCCGTCAACGGTTTCGGCAAGCGGACCTCGTCCTACGAGTACCGCACCACCGGCCGTGGCGGTAAGGGTATCGTCGCGATGAGCGTCAACAACCGCAACGGCAATTTGGTGGCGTCGTTCCCGGTCGAGGACGCCGACCAGATCATGCTGGTCACCGACAAGGGACAGCTGATCCGCTGCCCGGTGGCCGACATCCGCGTCGCCGGCCGCTCGACCCAGGGCGTGATCGTGTTCGATACCGCCGAGGACGAGCACGTCGTCTCGGTCGAGCACATTCCGGAGGAAGAGAACGGCGCGAACGGGAACGGCGAGTAGGGCCGTTCCCGAACGTGGTTCGTTGCATGCGGCTCGAGGTTGGGGCGCCACGCCAGGTTGACTGATGCCTGATTGCTTGACGCACAGGGCTGCGCCTATGCGTCGTTTCGCCGAGTTTCGAGAACGTGCGTCTCGGTTCGTCGAAGGGCGATCCGCTCAGGGCGTCTGGGGGGCAGATAGCATTGTGAACAGAACGCTATCGCCGTCCCGTTGCGCTGTTTCGCGTGACGTCGCGTAGCCGTGCACGAGCTCCAAAAACCACCTTCGGAAACATGCCATTTCCAGCGAGTGGGCTCTTTCTGCGCACTCACGACAGCCTCCAGGAGGCGAACGCGGGTTTGTTTGGCCATCTTGCCGACATGCGTCTTGGTTGGCCCGCTTGCGAGCGCGCCCAATCTGGTCGCGCAGGAGTTATTTCTTCTTCCTCGGCGGGGGAGGATTGATCTCGGCGATCTTGCGCAGGCAATCGGCTTCGGTGTCGTGCGGGCCGGTCACGAATGTTCCGCTGACTTTTGTGGAATACCAACCTGAGGTCACGCCGAGGCGCATGGACTCTTCAATCTTGACGTGACGAGGCGAGAGATTTTGCATGAAGGTCTTTCGGTGAGTGCGTTCGAATCTTTCTCGAACGCGCGGAGGAGGCTTTCAACCATCCGACTCGAACATTCGTCGGGTTCGCCTCGCGCTGGCAAGCCGCGCCAGCCGGCAAGCGTCGTCGTTCCTGCGCGTGATTGCAGCAAATAGCCAGCACTTTCTCGCGCGATACGGGTATTTGTCCGATCAGGCACATCGTACCTTGTATTCGACTGCATCATCGCCATGTCGGTAGGACAAACAGGAACGTATTTCGAATGAAGCTTCGCGTCGGATTCGAAATGCACTACGAGTTCCCCCAGCCGACGCCCATGATCATGGTGCTGGGCACACATTTCACGCGTGCGTCCGACATCATCGTCCCCGACCACCTGACCACCACCCCCGCGGTGCCGATCACGCCGTATCGCGACGGATTCGGCAATTGGTGCAGCCGTATCGTCGCGCCGGCCGGTCCGATGCGTCTGGCGGCCGATGGCGTCGTGCGCGACAGCGGCGAGCCTGATCCGGTGTTTGCTTCGGCCGGCCAGCACGCGGTCGAGGACCTGCCGGCGGACACGCTGGTCTATCTGCTGGGCAGCCGCTATTGCGAGACCGACCGGCTTTCAGAAATCGCATGGAAGCTGTTCGAGGGCACGCCGCCGGGTTGGCCGCGGGTCCAGGCCATTTGCGACTTCGTCCATCGCCACATCGCTTTCGGCTACGAGCACGCCCGCGCCACCAAGACGGCGCGGGAGGTCTTCGACGAAGGCAAGGGCGTGTGCCGCGACTACGCGCATCTCGCCATTACCTTCTGTCGCTGCATGAACATTCCGGCGCGCTATTGCACCGGCTATCTCAGCGACATCGGCACCCCGCTGCCTTGGGCGGCTGGTGATTTCGCGGGCTGGTTCGAGGCCTATATCGGCGGCCGCTGGCATATGTTCGATCCGCGCAACAACGTGCCGAGGATCGGCCGGGTTCTGATCGCACAGGGACGGGATGCCTCCGACGTTCCGATCACCCAGACGTTTGGGCCAAACACGCTGATTTCGTTCAAGGTCTGGACCGACGAGGCCGCGTCATGACCGATGATACCCAAGCCCTCAGTTCGGACGAGTTCGCCTCCCTGGTCGAGGTCGGCAAGGGCGACGCGCAACGGGAGATTCCCCAATTGCACGGGGAGCGGCTTGTCGGTCTCGGCTACGCGGTCAGACGGCTCGGTGAACTCGGCCTGACTGCATCCGGCGTTCGTCGTCTCGCAGTCGGCAAATAGACCGTCGAGGCCCTCGGATGTCCGTGTCCGATTTGGGGTCCCGGATTGTGCTCCGCTCCATCCGGGCTACGTGAGCTGCTCGATCAGATCTCGATCTCGGTGCCGAACTCGACCACTTGACCGGTCGGCACGCCGAAGAACGCTGCGGAGCGTTCGGCGTTGCGCTGCAGGAAAGCGAACAGCGATTCGCGCCATACCCACATGCCCGGAACGTCCTCACGCGGGATGATGGTTTCACGGCCGATATAGTAGGTCACGTCGGAGAGATCGATGCCGGGCAGCTTGCCCTGCCGGCAGGCGAGCTGCAGTCCCTCGTAGATCGTCGGATACTGCATGAAGCCGTAGTGCAGGATGATCCTTGTGATGCCCGGGCTGATCTCGTTGACGTCGGCGCGTTCCTCGTCGGGAATCCTCGGCCGCTCCTCGATCTGCACGGTGACCAACAGCACGCGCTGATGCAGCACATGATTGTGCTTGACGAACTGGGTCAGCGCGAGCGGTACGCCGTTGGGGGCCGAGGCGAGGAACACCGCGGTGCCGGGCAGGCGGGCGCTGCATTTGTTGACCGCGGTCTCGATCAGATCCTCTTCGGGCTGGCGCAGCTTGCCGCGCGCCTTCTCGACCAGCTTCACGCCGCCGCGCCAAGTCATCATGAGGAACGCCACCGCGGCCGCGAGCAGCAGCGGGAACCAGCCGCCCTCGAACAGCTTCTCGGTATTCGCCGCGAAGAAGATCGCGTCGATGATGAAGAAGAAGCCGTTCACCGCGATCACGAGGATCGGCGAATAGCCCCACTGGATCGCGACCAGCGCGGCGAGCAGCGTGGTGATCGCCATCAACAGCGACACGGCGATACCGTAGGCGCCGGCGAGAGCGTCCGAGGTGCCGAACGCCAGCACGGCACCGAGCGTGCCGGCCGCGAGCAGCCAGTTCACCAGCGGCACATAGATCTGCCC
Source organism: Bradyrhizobium oropedii (assembly GCF_020889685.1). GTDB lineage: Bacteria > Pseudomonadota > Alphaproteobacteria > Rhizobiales > Xanthobacteraceae > Bradyrhizobium > Bradyrhizobium oropedii. Next base: position 8,937 of record NZ_JACMYO010000076.1, on the reverse strand, counting down.
GATCGCGTCACTGGTGGTGTGTTGGATATGCATGCGCGGCAGGAAGCCGAGCTGGATCGATTGCTGGGTCAGCGAGAACACGCCGGAGATGATGGCCTGCGAGGCAATCACGGTAGCGAGGGTGGCGAGCAGGACCATCGGGTAGTGCGCCCAGTCGGGCGCGAGCTGGAAGAAGGGGTTGTCGATCGAGTTCGGGTCGTTGATCAACTCGCCGGCCTGGCCGAAATAGTTCAGCACCAGCGCGGGAAGGCAGACGGCAAACCAGGCGAGCCGGATCGGAAAGCGACCGAAATGTCCCATGTCGGCATACATTGCCTCACCGCCGGTGACCGCGAGGAAGGCGGCGCCGAGGATGGCGAAGCTGACGTGAAAATCCTGATGGATCAGGAAATCGAACGCATAGAACGGGCTCAGCGCGACCAGCACACCGGGCGCCTTGACGATGCCGTGAACGCCGAGCGCCGCGAGCACGGCGAACCAGAACAGCATCACCGGGCCGAAGATCTTGCCGATGAAGCCCGTGCCCTGCTTCTGCATGAAGAACAGGCCGATCAGGATGATGACGGTGAGCGGCACCACCGCCGGCGTCAGCGAGGGCGCGTCGACCTTGAGGCCTTCGATCGCCGACAGCACTGAAATCGCCGGTGTGATCGCGCCGTCGCCGTAGAGCAGGGCGGCGCCGATCAGGCCGACCACCAGCAGATGGGAGCGCCAAGTGCCGGGCGCTGCATTGCGCGCCGAGAGCAGCGCCAGCAGGGCGACGATACCGCCTTCGCCGCGGTTGTCCGCGCGCAGGATCAGCATCGCGTATTTGACTGAGATGATGAGGATCAGCGCCCACAGGATCAGCGAGACCACGCCGAGCACTGCACTTTGTGTCAGCGGGCCACCATGGGCGGCGGCCTTGGCGGCTTCCTTCAGGGCGTAGAGGGGGCTGGTGCCGATGTCGCCATAGACGACACCCAGGGCACCGAGCGTGACCGCGACGGGGAACGGACTGCTGGGAGGATGGCCAGAAGAAGCGATGGCGGGTGTAGTGGTCACGGCAATCCCCCGATGGCTTGCGCCCTCCGGGTCATCCGGGCGGGCGCCTTAGACGATAGTCTGCGACGGGACGTCGCAAATTACCATGGGATTTGCGTGACAGTCTGGCCTTACGCCATGCTGAACGATTGCATCAGTGCGCTCTGTTGGCGCAGACCGGGATCCAGCTTGGTTGAAAAATTGTTCTACGGCGTGCGGTCGGCAGTGACGAGGCGAGCTTCGCGGACCACCGTCTTGTTGCCAGCGCTGCGCAGGCAGGAGGCTTCAAAATTCGGCCAGGCCTGCTGCGAGCAGTTCTTGCCGACCGAGTGGATGTCGAGACGGTCCGCCTTGGCCAGGGGCTGCGGGGTGGAAGCTTCGACCTGCGGCGCAAAGCCCGGCAGCACGGTGAGCGCGGCGGCAATGAACGCGGCAACGGCGATAGCGGAAAGTGCCTTGATCATGACGGTCCCCATGTGAGCGGACCCCCCGGGCCCGTCGTTTCGTTGTCCAATGTCTACCGGCCGCAAGTTTCCTGGTGTCTTCGCCACCCCAGGAAATGGTTTCGTCGCGGGCCGGTTTTGTTTCGTCCGCCAACGGCCGACGAAACATTCACCCTCGTAGACGCTGGCATCCCAGAACTCGTTCACTGGACCAGGAGGAATTTATTTCGCGCAGTCGCGGGAACCTGGGCGGCTTGCCGGGGAGAGCCGGGCGGGTTAGGAGGGACCATGTCCCGTATCGCGATCTATCCCGGCTCCTTCGATCCCGTCACCAACGGCCATCTGGACGTGGTGAGACAGGCCGTCTTCCTTTGCGACCGCCTGATCGTCGCCATCGGCGTCCATCCCGGCAAGAAGCCGCTGTTCTCCACCGAGGAGCGGCTGGCCATGGTCCACGAGGTGTTCGGGCCCATCGCCCAGAAGGCGGGCTGCGCCTTCGAGAGCGCGACCTATGACAATCTCACGGTTGCCGCAGCCCGTGCGGCCAAGGCCACGCTGATGATTCGCGGCCTGCGCGACGGCACCGATCTCGACTATGAGATGCAGCTCGCCGGCATGAACGAGGCCATGGCGCCCGAAGTGCATACCGTGTTCGTTCCGGCGTCGGTCGCGGTTCGCCCGATCACCGCCACGCTGGTGCGCCAAATCGCCCAGATGGGCGGCGAGTTCTCTGCATTCGTGCCGTCATCAGTCGCCGCTAGCCTGAAGGCCAAGTTCGCCGGCTGATACCGGCGGCCTGCCACATCCCGAACGTTACAGAGATCCGGAGTTTCCATGATCCGCATTCTTGCATTCGTCGCCGCGCTGCTCTGCGTCGTGCCCGCGGTGGCGCAACCGCTGCCTGCCAATCTCGACAAGGCCAATGCGATCGTGATCGACACTACCAAGGGCCGCATCGTCATCAAGCTGCGCACCGACATCGCGCCCCAGCACGCCGAGCGCATCAAGCAGCTGGCGCGCGAGGGCTTCTACAACAACGTGCCGTTCCATCGCGTGATGGATGGCTTCATGGCGCAGACCGGCGACGGCCAGAACTTCAACGGCACCGGCGGCTCGAAATATCCGAACCTGAAGCAGGAATTCTCGCAGGTCCCGTTCAAGCGCGGCATCGTCGGCATGGCCCGGCGCGGCGACAGCGTCGACAGCGCCAATTCGCAGTTCTTCATCATGTTCGCCGACGGATCGAGCCTCAACGGCCAGTACACCGTGATCGGCGAGGTGGTGTCGGGCATGGATGTGGTCGACAAGCTGAAGAAGGCGTCTGCGGGCTCGCCGGGTGGCACCGTCACCGATCCCGACAAGATGGTGAAGGTGCAGGTCGCATCCGACATCAAGTGATCTGGATGGCGGCGCGCAGCAAACCACTTGCCTGGTTCGCCGCGCCGTTGATCTGCCTTGCGCTCACCGTGCCGGCGCGGGCCGAGCCGCCGGAGCAACTCAATACGATCAGGGATGTCGTGCTTGCCGTCCACCGCTGCTGGCGGCCGCCGCCGGCGGACAAGGCCGGCCCGATCGACATTACCGTCATTGTCAGCTTCAACCGCGAGGGCGCGATCCTCGGACATCCCAGGATCAGCTATGAATCGCAGGAGGCGACCGACAATGACCGGATCGCATACCGGGTCGCGGTGATGGAGGCGTTGCAACGCTGCACGCCGATGCCATTTACCGAGAGCCTGGGCGGCGCAGTGGCTGGCCGCCCATTCGCGATCCCGTTCAGGAACAAGAAATATCCACCCCGAAGCCAGGAGAAGCGAGCATGGCTGCTACCGAAAATACTCTGATCCTCGAAACCACCCAGGGCCCGGTCACGATCGAGATGCGCCCGGATCTCGCGCCCGGCCACGTCGCGCGGATCAAGGAGCTGGTCCGTGAAGGCTTTTACGACGGCATCGTGTTCCATCGCGTGATCGACGGCTTCATGGCGCAGACCGGCTGCCCGCAGGGCACCGGCATGGGCGGCTCCGGCAAGAAGCTGAAGGCCGAGTTCAACAAGGAGCCGCATGTCCGCGGCACCGCCTCGATGGCCCGCGCCGCCAGTCCGGATTCCGGCGACAGCCAGTTCTTCATCTGCTTCGACGACGCCTCCTTCCTCAACGGCCAGTACACGGTCTGGGGCAAGGTCACCGAGGGCATGGAGAACGTCGACAAGATCAAGCGCGGCGAGCCGGTGCAGAACCCGGACAAGATCGTCAAGGCGCGCATGGCCGCCGACGCGGCGTAAGCCAAACACTCCGTCATTCCGGGGCGATGCGCAGCATCGAACCCGGAATCTCGAGATTCCGGGTTCACGCTTCGCGTGCCCCGGAATGACGGTGCTGAAGTAATAATCACCGCCATGCGCACCGATCTCTTCGACTTCGAACTGCCGCCCGAAAGCATCGCGCTCCGGCCCGCGAGCCCGCGCGATTCCGCGCGGATGCTGGTGGTGCATCCCGACGGCGTGCTGCGCGACGCCATCATTGCCGACCTGCCGCATTGGCTGGAGCCGGGCGATCAGATCGTCGTCAACGACACCAAGGTGATCGCAGCCCAGCTCAAAGGCCGCCGCATCGGGCGCGAGACCGAGCCGAAGATCGAGGCGACCCTGATCAAGCGGCTCGACGGCTCGCGCTGGCAGGCGCTGGTGAAGCCGGCGAAGAAGCTCGCCCCCGGCGACACCATCCGCTTCGGCAACGAAGGCAAGGTCTGCCTGCTCGGCAATCTCGATGCGCAGGTCGAGGCAAAAGGACAGGAGGGCGAGGTGACGCTGTCATTCTCGTTCCACGGTCCGGTGCTCGACCAGGCGATCGCCGATGTCGGCGCCACGCCGCTGCCGCCCTACATCGCCTCCAAGCGCACGCCCGACGACCAGGACGTCAGCGACTACCAGACCATGTTTGCCGCCAATGAAGGCGCGGTCGCAGCGCCGACGGCCGGACTGCACTTCACGCCGGCGCTGGAGGCGACGCTGAAGAGCCGCGGCGTCGAGCTGCATCGGTTGACGCTGCATGTCGGGGCAGGGACGTTCCTCCCGGTGAAGGTCGACGAGACCTCCGAGCACAAGATGCACGCCGAATGGGGCTGCATCACCAGCGAGACCGCTAACGCATTGAATGCCGCGCGCGCAAAAGGCGGCCGGATCATTGCGATCGGCACCACGTCGCTGCGGCTGCTGGAAAGCGCCGCCAATGCCGACGGCACCATCCAGCCGTTTGCGGCCGAAACCTCGATCTTCATCACGCCCGGCTATCGCTTCCGCGCGGTCGATATTCTGCTGACGAATTTCCATTTGCCGCGCTCGACGCTGTTCATGCTGGTCTCGGCCTTCTCGGGCCTCGAGACGATGCAGGCCGCCTACGTGCACGCGATCAGGGACGGCTACCGGTTCTATTCGTACGGCGATGCCTGCCTGCTGTTTCGGGCCAAGAGCTAAGTCCGCAAGCACGCACTAAAGACCGTCACCCCCGCGCAACGGCTTTGCCGTTGTCGCTGGAGGTGGCCGCTCCTTCAGCGGCCCTCGAAGGGCGACGGCCCGACTGGGGGCCGTGCATCCTTCGAGGCTCGCCCAGCGGCGCAATTGCGCCGCAAGGCTCGCACCTCCAGCGACAATGGCTTAGCCGTTGCGCGGGGATGACGGGGCTGGCTGCTTATCTCACGCCATCGCGCGCTCGGGCAGCAGCTCGGCGATCTGCACCGCGTTCAGCGCGGCGCCCTTGAGCAGCTGATCGGCGGCGACGAACATCGAGATCGAATGCCCCGAGGGATCGCTGAGGTCCTTGCGGATGCGGCCGACCAGCACGTCGTCCTGGCCGGAGGCGTCGATCGGCATCGGGAAGTAGTTCTTGGCGCGATCGTCGACGATCTTGACGCCCGGTGCCTGCGCCATGATCGCGCGCACCTGGTTCTCGGTGATCGGCTTCTCGCATTCGAAGGTGATCGCCTCGCAATGCGCGCGCAGCACCGGCACCCGCACGCAGGTGACGCCGACCGCGATCTTCTCGTCCTCGAAGATCTTGTGGGTCTCCTTGATGACCTTGGTCTCTTCGTCGTTGTAGCCGGTCTCCGGATCAACAGCCGTGTTGTGGTTGAACAGATTGAAGGCGTAGGGGTGCGGCATCACCTTCGGGGTGTAGACCTGTCCGTTGAGATTGGCGCGGGTCGATTCGACGAGCTCCTCCATCGCCGCCGCGCCGGCGCCGCTCGCGGCCTGGTAGGTCGAGATGATCACGCGCTTGATGCGGTTCTTCTGGTGGATCGGCCACAGCGGCACCAGCGCGGTGATCGCGGCGCAGTTCGGATTGGCGATGATGCCCTTGTGGTCGCGGATACGCCTGGCGTTGATCTCGGGGATCACCAGCGGCACGTTCGGGTCCATGCGGAACGCGGAGGAGTTGTCGACCACGACGGCGCCGGACCTCACCGCAACCGGTGCGAACTTCTTGGAGATGCCGCTGCCGGCCGAGAACAGCGCGATGTCGACGCCTTCGAAGGCGCGCTCGCTCAGCTCTTCGATCACGACCGGCTTGCCGCGGAAGGTGACGGTCTTGCCGGCCGAGCGGGCGCTCGCCAGCGCCTTCAGCTTGCCGACGCGGAAGCCGCGCTTGTCCATGGTGGCGATGAATTCGGCGCCGACTGCACCGGTGACGCCGACAATCGCGACGACGGGATCGTTACTCACTGTGTCCTCCATTTCAGATTTGCTCGATGTGCTGCAGACAACAAAAAAGCCCCGGACCTTCATCAGGCGGGGCTTCGGGCAGAGATGATGCGGTTCGACCGACTACGACGCGCGCACGCCTCCCGAGGCCCCAGAGGGCTTGGTGGTTTTGGTGGTGCGTTTGGTCGCGGTGATCATGATGAGGACTTATGCGGGAGAGATCGGCGCCCGTCAACGGCTTTTGGGGGAAAACCTGGCCAGCGAAGACTTGGCAAAGGAAGATTTGGCAACGCCCGCGTCAGCGCCGACGCACGCCCGGCGGCTCGAGGATTACCTCCTTCAGATCGCTGCCGGTGAGCACGACGATGACGAAATTGAGCTTGCCGCGTTCGCGCATCATACCGCCGCTGATTGCCTTTCCCGAGGTCGTGTGCTCGGCGACGCGCACCGCGTCGGCAAGGCGATGCCGGAGCGCCCTGAGCACGGCGAGGTTGTCGCGGTCTTCGGCGTCGAGGGATGCCAGCGGCGAGGCGGCCTCGCCACCGATGACTTCGCCGGTTGAAGCGTTGATGGAGTGCTGCCAGATGCGGTCCCGCTGCATGGTCTTGACCCGGTAGACCGCGGGCTCGGTTGCGCCGTCGAAGCTGACGTCGGCGGTGATCGAACCGGAGTGCAGCGCCTCGGCAATCGCCATCGCCTTGCGCAGCGAGATCTGGGCGGCCTGGAAGCTGTCGAGCTCGCGGCGAACCGTATGCACGTCGAGCCCGTTGTCACTGTCCTGCGGGGTGAGCGCGGCGGCCTCCGAGCTCGTGATCGCACGGGCCGGCGCCGCGAAGGGCAGGGCCAGCAGCGCGGCTGCAAGCAGCCAGATTCCCAATGACCAATGCCTCGATGCGCGCAATCGTCCTGTCCTCATCGTCGAACCTGTATCGAACTTGTGCACGCGCCCCCGCGCTATTGAGCGGCCGGGCGGGCCGAGAAAATGCGGCCGACCCCTAGTTTGTCAGAAGTCGGCCGCCGAACGTTCAGACGAAGCGATGGCGGCTGCTGCGTCGTGACGATCGAAGTTTACAAGGCGACACAAAACCCTTGGGGGCTGTTCCGGGTCCGGCGTCTCTTTGCAACTAAACAATACGGTTTCGTTCTGTTTTTTCAAGGTTGCCCGCGATAAATGGTTGCTCACGATAACGTGCGAGACGATAGAACGATCCTGCTGAAAGCCGCTTAGCGGGCCGGTCGGCGGCGCGCCTTCGCCGGCTCCTTGGCGGCGTCGCGCAGCCGGTCCCGCGGTCCCACGGCACCGGCGAGGAACAGCCGGATCGAGACTTCCATCCGGGTCACGGCGGCTTTCATGTCGATCGGGATCCCGAATGTCGCCATCCGGTGGGTGTGGCCGACCACCATGTTGAGGAATGTTTCGGCCGCGATCGTAGTGTCCTCGAGATCGAGCGCGCCCTTGTCGACCAGATGGTCAAAGAACTCGGCCGTCGTCGACACGGCTTTCGACCAGCCCTCGTCGACGGCGAGCTTGGCCACCTCGGGGAAGTTGATCGCCTGGGCGGTCAGGATCCGGCTGAAGGCGATGGAATCTGCGCTGCAATTCAGCACCAGCAACTGGCGCCCGAGATCGATCAGCCGCTCCTCGACCAGGCCGTCGCAGCTGCCGTCCCCGTGCATTTCGGCTGCCGCGGCGGCGAGCGGGGCCAACCAGCGGGCAATTTCGCGCCGGAGCACCGCGGCGAAAAGGCCGCGCTTGTCGCCATACTGCCCATAGACGGTGGGCTTGCTGACGCGGGCGGCCTCGGCCACCGCGTCGATCGACGTCGCGTCGAAGCCGCGCTCGAGGAACAGGCGGGTGGCGACCTCGATCAGCCGCTGGTCGCGCTCGATCGCGGCGTCCCGGGTCGGCCGGCCGCCGCGTGACTTGATCACGCCGCGCTTGGCCGGCTGTTTAGCCGCCTTGGCCTTGGTTGCCGTCAATCCCATTGCCCATTCATCTCGTTGTGCGTTCGGACGGGTCGCTCCGGTCTATAACCCGCGCGGTGCGGATTCGTCCAATCGGCGGTACCCGGGGCGGGCCGCTCAGGGCGGCGTCGCGGTCCAGGCCTGTCCCGCGGCGGCCTTCTGGTATCCGTATTGGTAGAGCGCGCGCATGTAGCCAGTGTCGAAGCCTTGGGTTTCCGGCGCCGGATAATCACGTTCGATGTAGGACAGATGGAAGCCCAGTCGGTTACGCCGGGCGAAATCATAGGTCGACAGGATGACAGAGCGCGTCTGCGCCTGCGTGATCGCCGAAATGCTGCGCGAGGCGACGTCGATCGTCGAGTTCGACACCAGCTGGAAGTTTCCTTCGAGCTTCTTGTTGACGAGGATGTAGATGTCCATGCGGCCGCTGGCAGGCCAGCTGCGTTCGCGGAACATCAGCGCGTCGGGCAGCGTCAGCACCGGCGCGGTGACGCCGCCATCGACATGCATCTCCTGGAAGCGGCGGCCCTGGCCCTCGGCGTCGATCATGATCGGCGGAAACACCAGCGGGATGCTGGCGGACGCGGCCATCACGTCGCGAAACAGCTGCAGCGCCTCGGGCGTTCCGACCGTGGCGATCCGTCCCATGTCCCAGATCACCGTGCGCTGGGTGTCGAGATCGGTGGTGACGATCAGGAGCTTGCGGCCCTTGGCGTTCTCGCGCGCCACCTCGCTCATGACGTCCGGGCCGACGTAACGCGCCACCAGTTCGCGCAGCCGCTTGTTGCCGAACAGGCCGGAGCCGAA